>JAMOMH010000031.1 GCA_027068675.1 Sedimenticola sp. | reverse complement strand
TAATCAGATTTATCTTGATGAAAAAACCACCATCACAAAATATGTGATGGTGGTTTTTTTGTATCTGAAAATTATTTGTAATGCCAAAGTATTGGGAATATCTGTCTCAGCAAAACTTGACTAAAACACGGTTTATAACTCATTTATATAGAAACCCAGCTCTATTCATCTGGATTTGTTCTAGAGTGTGAGGATCCAAGTGGACATCAGTAATCAAGGGACGTAGGATTATAATTCCTGCCGCACAGGCAAACATACAGGAATGGTTTGTTTACCCAAGCGTACTGTTTTTAGTCATATCAATTTCAGAATTTCAGTACCACTCAAATTGTATCTTAATATTAGGTCAGATCGGAAGAACAAATCATGACCTGTGGGCGATTGTGCTTGCCTACGGAGCAGGGAAAGGAAAGAGGGTTTTTCAGCGTAATAGCTAGAGAATGCCCTTGTCATTTGATGTTTATATAATGGAGATATTGATGATTTCATATAAAATTTTCAAAGGAAAAAACTTGAAGTGTCTAATGTTATTGATGGCATTTTTTAGTTTGAATGTCGCAGTAGCTGATCCTATCGCTTATATAGATGATATGGGTATTGGCAAAATGGTTGAAATGGATGCACAAACCAACACAGAAACCGGGGCGGAGTACCCTCCTGGTAGTAATCCTTTAGGTGTGCGACTGGATGGTCGGCATCTCTACTTAATTAGTTACTATGGGTTGGATGTATTTGATACAGTTTCAAAAGAGCTTGTCACCACCCTCTCTGGTTCAAGGGCGACAAGTCTGGCTCTACACCCTACATCAGGTTTGATGTACCTGGGCAGATGGAACTCAGATCTGATTGAAGTTATTGATACTGAAACATATGCAGTAGTGGCCTCAATCCCACTTGCTCTTGCTAATGAATCAAGATTGGTGCAGGTAAAGCTTAGTCCAGCGACAAATAAACTTTATGTGGTGTCGGGGCCTTTTAATGCGCATAACATTACTACTATTGACACAGCAACAAACACCGTAATTCAGACTGTTCCTACACCGGTTGCTCATGCGCCTAAATTCGTTGTCGACCCAACAGGTAGCATACTCTATT
Organism: Sedimenticola sp.; assembly: GCA_027068675.1. Classification (GTDB taxonomy): domain Bacteria; phylum Pseudomonadota; class Gammaproteobacteria; order Chromatiales; family Chromatiaceae; genus JAKITT01. Next base: position 16,587 of record JAMOMH010000031.1, on the reverse strand, counting down.
TTTACAATTACAAAGACTTTGTAGCGGTTGATGCTACAACTATGAGTGTAATAGAGACATTAGCTCTAAATCCGCAGCCACAAAAAGTTGAAATTGATGCTTCAGGGGAACGCGCCTACGTAAAGAACAATTTTGGCCTGTATATTATTGATACCAATACGATGACAGTGATCAATGATGTTGTTGTAACAGATTCATCAGTCCGTTTGTACGATATGGCAATACACCCTAATGGAGAACTGGCATATCTCACCGGGTATGGATATGTATCAGGAGTAGGTTATCAGGGTGTTGTTTTTATAGTTGATTTGACCTCAGCATCATTGGTCGAGACCGTTAGATTTGGCAGCATGTTTGGCCGAATTGCATTTGGTCCAGCCCCTGAATTTGTTGGCGGTTCGGTTACTGGTATGACGCCAACTAACGTTGAGTGTTACAATAACAGTACAGGGCAGATTATCTCGATCTCTCCCATCATTGAGGCGTCATGGGATTGTGAAACAGCGGGTCTGAATGTCAATTCTGGAGACAGTATCTCCATCTCCGTTACAGGGCCAGCAAAGTAGAGAAAAAGGTTACTAGATGATGTTTATTCTAGTGACTTATCAAAGGGGCGTGGTGAATTCCATGCCCCTTTTTTTATATCAATGTGGCTCAAAGAGAAGTTGTTAAACCCAATCAACAGACCATTTTGTTGCATGAAGAGTTGTGGCGCTGTTTTGACATGACTCTTTATCTGAGGATTGCTCTTGTTTGAGCAATTAGGAACAGAACTGTAGCAGCAATGACAATGGATGGGCCGGTAGGCGTATCCCATTGCAGTGACCCCCATAGCCCAAATGAGACAGAGAGCGCACCGATGGCAGTGGCAAATAGGGCCATCTGTTCAGGGCTATTTGAAATAGGACGTGCTGCCGCAGCCGGGATGATTAGCAGTGATGTGATGAGAAGGATGCCGACGATTTTCATTGCGACTGCAATCACTGTGGCGATTAAAAGCATGAATATGAGACGAGTGCGAGCGACAGGTGTGCCTTCAACTTGTGCTAGCTCTTCATCGACGGAGAGTGCGAGCAGCGGGCGCCAGATAAAAAACAGTGTCAGTAGAACGGCAACGTCGATAGATGCAATCCAATAGACATCATTTTGTGTTACGGCAAGTACATCGCCAAAGAGATAGCCGATCAAGTCAACTCGAACGCTCTCCATAAATGAGAGGGCAATAAGCCCAAGCGATAGTGCGCTGTGGGAGAATATGCCAAGTAGTGCATCGCTGGATAGTTCTCCTCGATGGCGAAGTAGTGTGATGGAAATGGCAAGCGCTACAGAGATTACAATAACTGTGATCTGTGAACTGATACCGATAAGCAGCCCTAAGGCGATACCAAGCAGTGCCGAGTGGGAGAGTGCCTCTCCAAAGTAAGCCATTCTTCGCCAGACGATGAATGTTCCGAGAGGGCCAGCAAGGATGGCAACGCCGTAACCTGCGAGGAGTGCTCGGAGAAGAAAATCATCCATCCTGATTTCCCTCTGATTTTTGGTTGCACTTGATGACCTTGCCGCTAAGGTCATGTGTGTGATCGTGGTGATGTGAATAGAGGGCGACTTGGCTGCTGCCAAAAAGCTCGCTGTATGCAGGATCCTTTGTCACAATGTCGGGTGTCCCAGAGCAGCAAATATGGTGGTTGAGGCAGATCACTCTATCTGTAGATGCCATCACTAAGTGCAGGTCATGGGAGACCATCAATATGCTACAGCCGTAGCGGTCTCGTATCTCCTGTATCAATTTATAGAGTGCAACCTGGCCATTGATATCAACTCCCTGGACAGGCTCATCTAGAACAAGCAGTTGTGGTTCTCGTAGCAGTGCTCTGGCAAGAAGTGTGCGCTGCATCTCCCCACCTGAAATAGTGTGAATTTGAGCCGATGCTATTTTTGAGGCACCCACTTCTGCCAAGGCCTCCATGACTTTTTTTTGTGATGTTTTGCCACCGAGCAGTAGAAAGCGAGAGACGGTAAGAGGCATTAAACTACCAACCTGCAGATGTTGAGGCATGTAACCAATTCGAATGCCTTTTTTTAGTCTGCACGCCCCTTTAGTTGGTGTTAATAAGCCAAGAATAATCCGAACTAGGGAACTTTTCCCTGATCCATTTGGGCCTATCAGTGTCAAAATTTCCCGCTCCCCGAGCTGCAAATTTATATCACTTAAAATCGTCTGGCCGCTGATGTTTAAGGAGAGCTGGTCAACGACAAGTAAGGGGGTGGATTCTGCTGTTTGCTGGTTTGGCATCTCTATTCTAGTTGGACAGGTTGTGGAGCTTAGGGGAGGCTGAAGTGGTATATTGCGCAACATTTATGCGTGGGTTCGGTCTTTTAATGTTTTATATTAAGTTGATATCTATCATCGTAGTATTTGCTATCACTTCGGCGGTAGAGAGTGCGCCTTCTGTTGTGGTGACTATAAAACCCCTGCATTCACTGGTTGCAGGGGTTATGAAGGGGGTTAGTGACCCTTACCTTTTATTGAAGAGGGGAGAGTCTGCGCATCATCTTACTCTCAAGCCATCCCAGGCGAAAGAGATCCATAATGCCGACCTTCTTATTTGGGTGGGCCCTGCCTTCGAAAACTTTCTTAGTAAAATAGTTAAAGATAAAGCGTTACCATCACTCTCCTTAATGTCTGTAGAGGGTGTGCAGCTTTTGCCGGTAAGGGGTGATGTTCATAATGCAGAGATTGATGGGCATATCTGGTTAAGCCCAATAAATGCTATTGAGATTACTCGAGCTGTTGTTGATCGATTAGCTGCGATCGATCCAATAAATAGCCAAATTTACCGAGAGAATGGTAAGCGATTGGTACGGAGATTAATGGATTTAGATGAGAAGCTAGAAGCGCAGCTAAAGCCGGTGCAGGATAGGCCCTACATAATATATCATGATGCTCTTCGATATTTTGAGTGGCGATATGGTTTGAATGGCGGGGCGGTAGCTCAGCACTCAGAATTGCAGCTAAGTGTAAAAGATGTTGTTCGTGTGAAGAGGTTTATTGTTGAAAATGGTGTTAGCTGTCTATTTTATGAGCCGAGTTTACAGCCAAGGCTATTGGCCGTTTTGATTGGGGAGTCAGGGGTGAAAAAACATATGATTGATCCCATGGGTATTAAAATTAAAGCGGGTGTAGAGAGTTATTTTACTATTTTAGAGAGCATAGCCCAGGTCTTTGAGCGCTGTTTGGTGGAGCGGTAATGAAGTGAAAAATATGGAGAGAGTGTTGAGTTCTAGAGTTCTTCTGATCTTTGTTGGCCTAAGTGGGGCAATGGTGGTGGTGTTGGGTGCATATGGTGCTCATACTCTAAAAGGCACTTTAGAGAGTGGTTTGCTAATCACTTTTCAAAAAGGTCTAAATTACCAAGTTACACATACCTTGGCGATATTTGGGGTCGCGGCCTCCCTTTTGCATTACCCTTTGTCATATTGGTTAAAATTCTCTGCTGCTGCCTTTTGTTTGGGAATTATCCTCTTCTCAGGCAGTCTCTACGCCATCGTCTTTGCGGGGGTTAACTCAATGGGGTTAATGACTCCGCTGGGTGGGTTGGCATTTATTGTTGGTTGGTTAAGTCTAGCTTGGGCTGCATATTGGGAACTTCCCTTATTTTGTGAGTGATTTTACTGATCGGCGGGGCTGGTTTTTGCGCTATCTCTCCTTGAAAGTGTGATTTGCAGCAGTTGTTAGGAAGAGGGTGTTCATATTTATTGACGCATATAAGAGACTCTATTAGAGTGATTCAGGCAACTCCAAAGCGTCTACAGTCGTCGAACAAATTTTTCAGAGTAACCACAGGGTGAATTAGAGGCGTATTTAGCTCTCTAGCACTACCTCTCGCTTTGCAATGTTGAGATAACCGCCTATTGGTGTTTAAAAGGATATTCGCATAAGTAATGCTGATAACTAAGGAAGGAAAAGATAGGTAAACAGCACCTGTCTATCAAGAATTTCCCTTGATGGACGCTAGTAAAGTTAGGTTTTGGGAGAAAACAGCCTATGGCGCGTGGTCTGAAAAAGATAGGAATACTGCTGATAGTCGTGGTTCCACAAGCATTGTTTGCGGGCATTGTCGGTTCGAAACACGATTTAGGTGTGACGAACCTTTATAGTGCGCAAGAAGGTTACCTTTGGAATAGTCCATCTGATGAAATTTGTGTTTTTTGCCATACGCCGCATGGGGGGGATGTTAGTCACGGACCTTTATGGAATCGAAAAATAACTGACGACAGCTCATTTCAAATGTACACCAGTCCGACAATGGATTCGACCTGTTCTGCTACACCTAGCCCCCTATCACTCGCCTGTTTGAGCTGCCACGATAGCGCAAGTGGTGGTGCAGTGAGTGCGGGTGATACGCATGATGCCCTACTGAATAACTCTAATAATGATCCTTGGGGTGCGGAATACTATTCCGCACCAAACTGTATGGCTTGCCACCCAAATGGTGGCGTAAAACCAGGGCCATGGTGGCAAGTTGGCCCTGATTTAAGTGACGATCATCCCATATCAATGGTTTATGCAGACGCGTATGCGACCGATGGTGAATTACACACGCCGCCAGACTTTCAAGATGGCTGGGATGACGTAAAACTATTTGATGGGCGGGTTGAATGCCCTTCATGTCATAACCCTCATGACCCCACTTATGAACCGTTTTTGAGAAAAGACAACTCAACCAGCGGGTTGTGCAAAACTTGTCATATTAAATAGTTGTCTATTTACCAACTACACTTGGTGGGATTCGGGTGTAAAACTTAAGAAAATCGATTAAATCATTATAAAAGCGGGCTGTTTGAATGGGATCAATTTATTTGAAGCGAATGCCGGTTATACGCAGCATTTTCTTTCTACTCACCCTCTCTTTTGCATCATGGGGTTTTGCAGAAGAGCCTACGGGTGAGTATGCTGAGGAAGAGCTTGTCTGGCCTGCTCCGCCACAGAGTCCAAAAATTCGCTATCTACAATCATTTTCAACTTCGGATGATGTGGCGGCAGAAAAAGGCTTCTTTGGTAAGATAATCGAGTTCATTATTGGGCCTGATGATATTGTTGATTTAGTGAAACCGATGGGTGTCGCTGTATCGAGTACAGGTAAATTATATGTGGCTGATGTAGCAGGTAAGCGCATTCACATATTCGATAAATTGGGCCAAGAGTATGATTCTATCGATGGTGTTAGCGGTGTGCAGTTCGGCTTACCTATTGAGATAACCATCGATGATGAAGATAGTATTTATATTGCTGATGGTCTGCAACGAAAGGTATTTAAGTTTACCCGTGAAGGGGCGTTTGTAAGAAGTTTTAGTGATGAAAGTTTGCAACGACCAACAGGGGTCGCGGTTGACTCTGTTCGCCAGCTGCTATTTGTTGTTGATACGCCAGCTCATAATGTAAAGGTGTTCTCTCTGCAAGATGGTCTACTCAAAGGAGTGATTGGCAAGCGAGGCGTTGATGATGGCACATTCAATTTCCCTGGTTTTGCGGCAACGGATGCCAGTGGTGCGCTCTACGTTACTGATAGCATGAATAAAAAAATCCGAGTATTCGGTGCTGATCAAAAATATCGGCGTTCAATTGGTAAGCCTGGTGATGGCTCAGGTAGTTTTTCATCACCTAAAGGTATCGCCGTAGATAGTGATGGTCATGTTTATGTGGCTGATGTGGCATTCGATAATATACAAATTTTTGATAAGGAAGGTCAGCTGCTATTAACATTTGGAACCTCCGGGCAGCGGCCAGGTGAGTTCTGGATGCCTGCAGGGCTCTTTATCGATAAGAGTGACCGGATCTATGTGGCGGATTCATACAATAAACGTATCCAGGTTTTTCAGTACTTGGGTACAGGCAGCGATAGTGAGTAGTGTTATGAAAATAGGCAACCTAGCATGGCTTATGGGCACGATGTTGCTGTGTTTTAGTGGTTTGACTTTGGCAGGCAATGTATCTGTCACAAAACATAATCTATCTGCAGTGGGAATAGGCAGTATTAAATCCACCACGGAGACGAAGGTTTGTATCTTCTGTCATACACCGCATTTGGCAAGTCCAGATACCCCTTTGTGGAACCACGAACTACCCGCCGGACAGACCTACACACCTTACACTAGCTCAACGATTGTATCGGTTCCTGGGCAGCCTAATGGTTCATCAAAGCTCTGCCTCTCCTGCCATGATGGGACGATAGCACTGGGCAGTGTGTTGAATATGCCAGGTACCAATCGTAATCAAGGCAATTTTGGTAATGAAGCGGGTGTGATAGAGGGTCTAGAATCACCAATGCCAGGAGCAAGCCCGGCAATGCTTGGTACAGATTTGCGTGATGATCACCCCGTCTCATTTGTCTACAACACTGCTTTGTCAAATGCGAATCCCGAGCTACATCCCCCCTCTACTCTGATGTCAGGGCCGGTTAAACCAGATAATTTGGGCTATCTGCAGTGCACCAGTTGCCATGATCCCCATACGGATGACAATCCTAATTTTCTCCGGATGGCGTCAACAGATGCGGGGGGCTATGGTGCTCAACTATGCCGTACTTGTCACAACAAACTCTATTGGGATACTGTGACCGACCAGCCTCACAGGGAGTCACTCTCACAATGGAATGGTGGCGGAACCAACCCTTGGTTTCAAGAGGGTCACAACATTGCCAATGATGCCGACTCGACGCCTAAAGCAAATGCCTGTTTTAGTTGTCATCAGCCGCATAATGGTGGCGGAGGGACAAAGCTGTTGGCCCGTGATGGCGAACAACAGGTCTGCTTGGTATGTCATAACGGCAATGTTGCAGTCAAAAACATAGAGGCCTCTATCAATAAGGCTTATGCCCATCCTACCTTGGTGACTGATGGGGTGCATGATGCTCAGCGAGACGGCGTGAGTGGTAAGGTGCATGAGACACAGAGCAATTTGGACAATCGCCATGCAGAGTGCCAGGACTGTCATAATCCTCATGCCGTTTCAGCAGGTGTCTCTCCCGATCCGACAGATGTTGGTGGTACAACTAATTTTGCAGCCAATGTCCTGAGAGGGGTCTGGGGAATTGAGCCAGCATGGCCAGGAAACTGGGGGATGTTGAATGATACGGACTATGTTGAGGTTGATGATGTGGTTTATCAGTACCAGCTCTGTTTAAAGTGCCACTCATCCTATGCGTTTGGAATTTCTCCGCCACCGGAGCCTGAGGGCACACCTGGTTATGATTCAATGACTGACCAGGCAAAGGAGTTTAACCCTAATAATGCCTCCTACCACCCTGTGGCTGCAATAGGGAAGAATGACTTTATTATGGATGTCGTTGGGGAGGGGGTTTTTGATTACTCAAGTTCACTTTTAGACAATTTGACAGCAGCAAGTACGATGAGCTGCACCAATTGCCACTCTGATCCCGATGCAGACACAGGTGGCCCTAAAGGTCCTCATGGGAGTGAATTCTGGCCTATCTTAAAAGCAGAGTGGGGTCCTGAAACTGGAATGCCGGGGAGTGAGAGTCACCTCTGTTTTGAGTGTCATGATGTAAATGTCTACAGATATACAACTTCATATACAAATTGGCAAAAAACCGGCTACAGTGGGATGTGTGTTAGTGGTTTTTGTGGGATATATCCCGATGGACTTCGGGTGAATATGCACGCTTGGCATGGTTTCGTCATGAGTGGTCAGATCCCCTGTATGACCTGTCACACAGCCGTACCACATGGATCAAATAAACGTGCGTTGCTCAAGTATGGTCAAGACCCGCTCCTTGACACAGGTGCAGATCCAGATCCTTATAATGCACAGGAGCGCCGGAAAGCAGTGGGTGTGGGTGGAAGCACGGGTTGGGCTAATTTCGGTATTCCTTCGCGAGCGACTGTTGACACCATTCAGAGTGGTAACTGGGTGAAGAGTGATTGCCATGGCACAGGTGCGCAAGGATCAGCTACAGGGGGTGTGGGTTGTAGTTGGGCGGGAGATTAATAGATGCGCTCATTTCGCATGAGGTGTGTTAGGCAGAGGCGGTGTGCTTAAGTCTCTATGGCGTCAGCTGGCTTCCCATAATTTAGCCCTTACATTGATTGGATTGTTGCTGCTCGCCGTTGCTGCGGGTGGCACACTTCCACAAACAAATCGCCTCTCGCCAGAACAGTTATCTGCATGGTTCAGTGAGTGGCCTATCGCCTCTGCAGTGCTTGATACGGTTGGGCTCTCCAATGTATTTGGCTCCTGGTGGTTTCTTCTTCTGGTTCTGCTGCTGTTGCTCAATATGGCGGCAGGTATCTCCCTATCCATCAGCTATCGATTAGCACAATACTCTGGCGCACGACAGCCACGATATCTGTTGCAGGGAGAGGGGGCTCCACCTGATCTTGCGCTATTGATGGTGGGTCGGCAGAAAGAAGATAGGGTCTATCGGCGAGGTCTGTTGGGCTTGATTGGCACGCCTCTTTTCCATCTGGGTATTGCGCTTATTGTTTTGGCGGCGCTTTGGAGCGCATGGGAGGGGTATGGTGCCCATTTTGAGTTGAGTCAGGGGGAGAGCTATGCCGGCCAAACGGAGAGACTCAAGACAGATAAGGGTTGGTCGCATACTGTAAAATTTGATGCCCTGTTACGGCTTGATTCAGTCCATGTGGAGATGAAGGATGGAAAGTACCTGATCGATCTCAAGGCAAAGTTCTCTGTTCAGAGCAAAGAGGGTCGTATCAGGCATGAGGTGGTTGAGACTAACAAACCACTGGCAATAAGTGGCTATCGTCTCTATCCCAACAACACAATGGGCTATAGCGCAGTATTTGATCGAATTCTTCCCAGTGGTGAACGACGAGGACTCTTCATTCATTTTCAAGCCCCAATCTCCAGCTGGGGAAAGCCATATAGTTTGGAGCGGAATTTACCTCTTGAATTTGGCAAAATCCCACTCTTTTCTCGCATGACACTCTCTAGAGATAAAACAGAGCGGTTGGCTTTGAGCGTCGCTAAGGCAGGCAAAGAGATCGCTAAAGGAGAGCTAGAGCCTGGAGATGTGTTGGATCTGGGTGAGTATAAATTACAGTTTCGGGGTGCGGTACCATGGTTGGGCTTCTATCTAGCCTCTGATCGTCCAATGTGGATGTTTTTTTGTGCAAATGTGATCACATTGCTGGGCTATCTTCTGCACCTACTGATACGGTTTCGACGTGTTGAGATTGTTACCAGTGAGACAGGCTGGCAAGTGATGGCTTGGACGATGCGTGATGATGATCAATTTGATCAACGTTGGCAGCAGTGGTCTGCTCAGGTGTTAGGGCGATGAGTGGGGCTGTTGCTGCACAATGGTTGGTGGTTGGTGGCTATCTAATAGCTGCTGTCCTGCTGCTGCTGCGAAATAGAAGAGTCGAGCTTATTGCTGTCTCCCTGGCATCACTGGCTTGGTGTTTGCACCTACTGATCATCTATCGACGTTGGCAAGAGATTGGTCAGTTGCCCATTGTCACGCGTTATGAGGATATGACAGTTGACGCCTTGGCGGTGGCAGGTGTCTATTTAGTGATTCAATGGGTCAAACCTGATATTCGCCTGGCAGGTCGCTATGTCTTGCCACTTGCTGCTTTTGCCGTGGGTGCAGCGCTCTGGTACAACCTTGGCAGTTTCCCCTTTTCTCCCGCATTACGAACTAATTGGTTACTGATTCACTCTCAATTGAATAGTCTTGCGTTAGGTTTTTCCACGCTTACGGCGGCTGTGATATTGCTGCCAGATAAGGCGGTGATAACCAATAAATTGATGGCATGGACCTTCTTCTTGTGGTCTGCCATGGTAGCGGCAGGGTCGTACTGGGCAAGTATTGCTTGGGGGCGGTACTGGGGGTGGGACCCGATTGAGAGTTGGTCTTTGGCAACCGTCATGGCCTATGCCTTTGTTATACATCTGCGCCTTCGGCCAGCATGGCGGCAAGGCTCACGAACACTTATCGCTTTACTACCCTACTTAATGTTGCTATTCACAACCTATGGCCTGTTGATGATAAGGGGCAGTATTCATTCACAATACCTCTTCAACTAGCACGCTATCTGTGTGGCAGTATGTCGCATAATTGCTTTTTGAGTTAGTACAGAGACGCTCTTCTACAGCTTTTGCCTGTATAATGCGGTCACTTTTGACCTACGGAGAATGGTGTTGTGACTCTATCACCACGAATGAACCTTGGAAGTTTAATCGCTGCTTCCTTGCTGGCGCTTCTGCTTATTGGCTGTGAACGTAGTGTTGAGCCAGAGCAACCCCCTGTAGAAAATAGTTCACTAGAGGCGCCGCTGATTACTGGAAATGAAGCGCTACCTGCAGGTCACCCGCCTATTGATGCACCACCACCAGCTATTAGCTCTTCTGATCCTATGCCTTCAAATCACCCGTCCATCGATGAAGAGAATCCTGGCTCTTTTGATGATGAAAATTTTGGGCATCCAGAGTTGAGCGACTCAGAAATAAAAATTGTTGTCCCACAGGAGGTACAATCATCGTGGCAGGTAGTGCCGCTTGGCGTGGCAATTGATGGTGAGAATAGCAAAATTCAAGTTGAAGTTGGTGTTCCAATACAGCTCGAAAAAGGTGGCCTAATATTGCTTGTTGAAGCTTTTTTGCCTTCTTATACCAGTGATTTTAATACCATCACGAGTGTCTCAAATGAGCTTGAAAACCCAGCGGTCATGGTTCAACTAAAAAAATCAGATGAGATTGTTGCGAGAGGTTGGGTTTTCCAAAACCTACCAGAATACAACACCTTCAAGCATGGAGCGGTTGTTTTAACACTAGAAACTGAAGCTCAAGGGGCACTAAATAGTGTGCACTCGGAACAACACTGATCTACCACTGTCCTATGATTCAGACGCATTTTAAAAAACGTAAGAGGTTATTCATGCTAAAAAGAAGATGGCTCACCTATGCCACCATGTGCAGTGTACTTTTTTCTGGAAGCGCTGTTGCTCTAACAACTAAGGAGGAGGCTGCGGAGAGAAAACGTATAAAAGCAGAAGAAGCTCTTACATATGCGACAAATTTCTCACAGAATCAAATTGCCAAAATGCTTGCAAGGTTTGATTTCAACCAGCAACAGAAACATATCATCAATTTACACTTCTCCCCTTTTCAGGCGATGAGTGCCAGCAGTGAAATACTGCTATGGCTAGAGAACAAGGGGGCTGATTATGGACAGCGGGAGGAGCTTTTAATTGTCATTAGAGAGCAGCTTCGTGCATATATACAGCTATCTGCAGCAGGCGTTCCTCTCACAAATTGGGCGGGGGCGGGGCAACCGATAAGTTTGCCATTAGAGGTCTCTCTTCCTCGTTATAGTGTTGAGCAAAACCCCGATGACCTGTCGACCTATATATGGCGAAATCAGTATGGAGAGGGGCGGTTATCAGCATCGTCAATAGGGCAGTCCTTCCGTGGTCTCTCCCTTTTTCTCAATTTGTCATCAACTGAAAAAGAGCCTGCACTTACCCATCTTTTATTAAGGTCTCTGCTGGAAGGGTTAGATATTGCGACAAATAAGCTCTTTCTAGCAGATCAGCTAGGCAAGATGAAGAGTGGCGCATATATACCTCAGATTGTTGTTTATGACGAGAAGGAGGGAAGCTATAAGCTAGAGGCTAGTCAAAGTTTGTTGACCTCTCAGCTCTCTCTTGTTCAAGGGTTTGCAAGGATACAACAGCTTCTTTTAAGTGATAAAGCGGAGTCTCTATTTGCTGATGGGAATATTGGTGGTAAGAGACTTGATGCTTGGAGAGCGTTAGCTCGTGAAGCGTTAGAAACAACATACTACTCACTGCTTGAGCATCACTTTGACCGGGATAGCGGTAGTTTTTTTACCCTATTTGAAAAAGATAAGAAGGTGAAAAAAACAGTTCGATTGGTAGATAGTAGTATGGCTGTTGAAGTGCTGGGTTTGCTTCATCAACTGTTGCCAGCAGAGGATGAACTCTCTAAATCTGCTCGCCGACACCTCTTATCTCAAGCTGCATATATCCAAGAGAGATTGCTCGGCAATGAAGCCAATCTGCCTAAATCTTTCCACCTGGCTAGTGGTTATAGTGTGCCAGCGATGATATCTAATTTCCAAATGCAGATTTCAGCAATGTTGATGATGCTGGATGCTTATGCTCTCTCTGGTGAGTCCCAATACCTTGATATGGCTGAGAAGATATTTACAGTTATGAGGCCCACCTTTTGGTCTGAAGCAGCGCAACTCTATCGTTCAGCGATGGGCTATACTGTATCAGGGTACGATGGTTATCTATTTGGTAAGTCCCTTCGCTGGACTGATCTGATGAAACGTCATTTGAGCAAGTTAGATGATTTTGAAGTGCAGGGCGAAGTTTTCGTTACCAAAGTGTTGAAGGAGGGTGCGCTTCTACAGTGTGAGACGGTTGAAAATGGTGAAGTAATTCAGCTGATAGATGTTCTCAAGAATGAAATCGTTGATGTGGCAAAGGGCATGGCTAAACTCCCAGAAAATGAGAGGTCACTAGCAACATCGGAATATGTCAATCATATCGTTGATCAGGATAAGGACTCAGTCCCAGGCTGTAGGTTTAGTGGTGGAGACTTTGGTGCTGCTCCAGTTATATTAATTCAGACAAGTGTTAGAACCCCTTTCCCCGAACGTACTAAAATTGATAAAGATGGAAATGTTATTAAGCTTCGACCACCAGGTGGGATGCTTTGAATGTTTAGAGGTAAATTATGAGATTAAAATTACTTGTAGTCGCTATTTCAGCACTGTTGTTTAGTCATGTGCTTTTTGCAATGGATTATGATCCCGATTTTGACTTGATTAGTGAGCAGGCCGTACGATCTTATACGATGGAGTGTGCGGGCTGTCATGGTTCAAATGCCGCTGGTCGCAATGGAATGGCACCCAATTTTTCAAAAGAGTGGTTTCGTCTGACAAAATCAGATGATGAACTGGTTGGGAATTTGCGTGCTGGCTTTAGAACGCCGGGTAAATTTTACAATGGCGGTTCTTGTCCGCCAAGTGCGCTATCAAGTGAAGAGTTAGTTGATATCTTTGCGGTTATGCGCCAGTTTGTTGGGCAGTAAATAAAGAAAATAATTTAGTTAAGATATCGGTGAGGGCGGATTTAACGACCCTCAGCCAAGATGTATAAAGCCTGCGTTCTTATAGAGCGTGGGCTTTTTTTATGTATCTCTATAAAAGCCATAGATATTTCTATAAGTGTTGTAAATGGGGTAAGCCAAAGGGTAAATATATCTAGTGATTTTACTTCAGTTTTAATAGCGTGAGAGCCTAAAGAAATGTGACCTCTAGCCGATCTATGAAGCGTTGGGGAAGTCGAGTGTCGCTTATCAAAGTGGACTAGGTATGGGCCTCTAACTTGTGGGGTTGGCGTTGATTGTGAAAAGTTTTTTTGGGGTCATTAATTTCAATAAGGGGGCGTATCTTTGTCAGGTACTCTAGATGATATTGTTCCGGTTTCAATGCATCTGCAGCTGATCGGTAAAGTGGCGCTCATTACGAGTGCAGTTGCAGCATTGATACTTCTTGTTGTGATCTTCTTTGTTAGTGCTGATGGAGGTGGGTCCTATCTGGAGGCCCTTCAGTCGCATAGTATTTCGCAGAGTAATTTGGGCGTTGTAATGTTGATTTCCAGCCTTTTATTGGTTGGTTTTGTAGCGGTTGTTACATGGGTTGTGACACTTTATGCCAGTTTTAGGGTGGCAGGCCCACTCTTTCGTTTTTGTCGAGACTTAGAGCTCTCCCCCATCACTGATCGGCCAATTGGTATTCGTAAAGATGACTATCTTCAAGAGGTCTCTGAAGAGCTACTAGAGACTGTGGCGATACTCCGCTCTCATTACAAAGAGGTGGAGGCGGTTGTTTCTCAAACATCAGATGCCTATCAAGATGCCGATCAGAAAAAACTAGCTGAGTTGCTTATCACGCTAAAGGAGCTGGAGGGACGTGTCCATGTTGATTAATCGGATTAGCGCGTCACTGTTGCTCATTCTTATGGTTGCTGTGGTGCAGTTTGATACTCAGATAGCTGATGCAGTAGATGTACACCCAGTGGGAGCCTTGTGTGCTGATTGCCATCTTGCAGGTGATGCGACAACCTTGGATAACGCCTATGAATTGATTGATGACCAGGGCGTGTTGTGCAGTGGCTGCCATAAAGATGCATTGGCAGTAGCACACCCTAGTGACTTCTCCCCTGGGCGCTCTATACCTGCTGACTATCCCGTTGACTGGAAGGGAGATGTTACTTGTAGTACCTGCCATCTCGTACACGGTAGCAAAAGAGGACTCATTCGGGGTGATAAATATGGTAAGGAGCTATGCCTCTCCTGCCATGAACTCAGTTTTTTCTCCCGAATGGCTGATACGGGGCTATCCATTCAACAAGTTGGTCATTTAAGCGTGAGTAAAGAGGCGTTAGCGGTACCTGTTGATGATTACTCCTTGCACTGTTTAAGCTGCCATAGTGATGGTGCAGGTGGTTTTCTAGTTGAAGTGGATATGTCGGGTAATGTCCGCCACAACGGCAGCACTCGAGTGGCTCACCCTATTGGTGTGGACTATGGGGTGGCGATGGAGAGAGGGATTGATCGTGGGAGCCAGTTTCGTCCTGTAGCTGCTCTGAATAAAAAAGTATTACTGCCTAATGGCATGGTTAGCTGTCTCTCCTGCCATGAAGGTTATAGTGAAAAACATGGGGCGTTAGTTATGTCGAATGCTGGATCTAGGCTCTGCTTGGAGTGCCATGACCGATGAATAATAGTGAACAGCTGCGCCGTCGCCACTATGTTGACCGCGTATTACAAGGGCGTTTTTTGGCTGGGCTGGTGACACTGGAGGTGCTGCTTTTTGGGATTGGCCTCTTTGTTGTCTACCTACGTATGAATGAGGTTATTGAGCAGCAGATATTTCAGGCGCATGCCTCGCACGAGGGGGGGATTTCGCTTTTAATTAATGAACTCATACAGGTGTTTCCGTGGATACTGCTGGTTAATGTTGTGGCAGTGTTAATCACTAGCCGCATCTGGTCCCGGTATCTGGATAGAGTTATTCAATCATTGCGACAGATGTTGTCATCTGGGGCAAATCTTGATTTTCGGGACATCTCAAGTCAGCTAGTAGGTCACCATGAAGTGCTTGATATTGGAGAGGCATGGATGGCACGTGAGCGTAATCGTAATCGAGTTATCAAGTCTGCTGTGGCCGAGTTAACAGTTGATAGTGACCCTGAAGAGGCGATCAAAGTGCTGGATAGAATCAAAGCAGTACTTAAATAGCTGCCGCCTTAATAAGTGGGGAGATTGACTTGGCTAAAGAGTTGATCGACCTCGCTTTGGTTTTTACATAGCATTGCTAACTCGATTGCCTCTCGTGTTAGATGTGGTGCAAATAGTTCGATAAAATCATAGAGATACTCTCTGATATAGGTACCTCTGCGTAGGCCAATTTTTGTTGTACTGAAATTAAACAGATGGCTGGCATCCAATGCCACTAAGTCAGTATCATTAGCCTCTTCAATGGCCATTTTGGCAATTATCCCCACGCCTAAACCGAGTCTGACATAGGTTTTGATCACATCGGCATCAGCTGCTGTGAAGACAATATTAGGTGTAACCCCCCGTTGTTGAAATGCCAAGTCAATCTGTGAGCTACCGGTATAACCCGAGACATAGGTAACAATAGGGTGTTGGGCGATAGCCTCTAAAGTCATCTCTTTTTCTTTGCTAAGAGGATGGTTGAGTGGTGTGACAACACAGCGATTCCATCGATAGCAAGGCAGCATTACCAACTCCTCAAACTGCTCCATACCCTCTGTTGCAATACAGCAGTCAACCTCTGCATCAACCGCTTTTTTTGCGATCTGGATGGGCGTCCCTTGGTGCATGTGCAGACGTACGCCTGGATGGTGTTGTAGGAAGTTTTTTGTAGTGTTGGGCAGAAGATAACGTGCCTGGGTATGTGTCGTACCAATAGAGAGGTTACCGTGGTTGGGATCACTGTACTCCTGGCCGATTATACGAATATTATCAACCTCTTCCAAAATGGTTTTAGCGTGCTGCAAAATATCTTCACCGGCAGATGTCATGCGGATTAATTGCTTGCCCCTGCGCTCGAAAATCTTAACGCCCAGCTCCTCCTCCAATAGACGAATCTGCTTGCTGATGCCTGGCTGTGAGGTAAAGAGAGCTTCAGCGGCAGCAGAGATATTGAGGTTATGGCGAGCCACTTCATAGATGTAGCGTATCTGTTGTAGCTTCATTTTTTGCCTCAGTCTGAAGAGCTGTCTAAGTAACTATAATATATCTATTGGTTATATCAATATGTATATTATATATTTCAAAGAAATAAGTAGTTGCCGCTATAATTACACCCCTTCACTGAGGCCGACTGTTTGCCTCAAGTGCATTTAAGTATATAGAGGAAGTTGTAAATGGCCCTGTCGAATCTTGAAATCACCACACTTGCCGATCAATACAAAAATAGTGAGCCTCAGGAGATCCTGAAGCTGGCACTAGAGAGCTATGACAATATCGCTGTATCG
>JAMOMH010000030.1 GCA_027068675.1 Sedimenticola sp. | reverse complement strand
TTACCGCCCAATTGTAGCAAACAGCCAATAACAATCGTGCAGATCTTTGGGGCTGTTTTGCTTAGGTTATGAGAGAATGTCCGGTTTTAGCATCTAGACCAAAAACCTGTGAATAGACCTCTACAGATCACACTCCCCTCCCACTCTAACGAACGCATTCAGTGGGGGCAGCTCTACGGCAACAGCCCATCACTTGCGATTGCAACAGCTGCAATGGAGTATGAGGGGCTGATTATCATCACCCTACCCAATCTGCAGGAGGCAGCACGTATTCAGAATGAGATCTGTTTCTTTCTTGATGAGAAGATTCCTGTTCTCACATTTGATGATTGGGAGACACTCCCCTACGACCTCTTCTCTCCACTGCCTGGGCTTATATCACAACGTCTTTTGACCCTGCACCGCCTACAGAGCGTGAAAAAAGGGGTGTTGATCACCACCGTCAGTACATTGATGCAACGGCTCTGCCCCAAAACCTATCTTGATGCTAATAGCCTAATTATTAATTGCGGCCAGAAATTATCACTCAGTGATACACGAAGATCACTGGAGCAGGCGGGCTATCACCCTGTCTCACAGGTGATGGCGCATGGTGAGTTCAGTCTGCGTGGTTCGCTATTAGATATCTTTCCAATGGGCAACAAAGTGCCTTTTCGTATCGATATGTTTGATGATGAGGTCGATACCATCCGCACCTTTGATCCTGAGACACAGCGTACGCTTGAGAAGGTCGACAAGATCAACATGCTACCGGCTCGTGAGTTTCCGTTGGATGAAGCGGGAATTTCACTCTTCCGCCAAACCTACCGGCTACAAATTGAGGGGGACCCTCAGCGCAGCATGATCTACAGAGAGGTGTCTGATGCCAATGCACCTCCAGGTATCGAATACTATCTACCCCTCTTTTTTGAGCAGACCGCCACACTGTTTGACTATCTACCATCTGCCACACTACTGGTGCGTATGGAGGGGACAAAAGATCACGCTGAGCTCTTCTACAGCAATGTGCAAGACCGTTATGAACAACGCTGCAATGACATTGAACGTCCGCTATTAAAACCACAAGCGATCTATCTGCCCCCCGATGAGCTGGCAGCCAAACTCAACACACTACCCGCCATACGTATTCAAAGCAGCGAGATTGAGAGGCGCCGCAAAGGGTATAGCCATTTTGAAAATTTCCCAAGCAAGCGACCACCACAGCTGGTGTTACAGGCACGACAAGCTGAGCCAGCAGAGGCACTCAAGCAGTTCATCAAAGCGGCCCCTGGGCGCATCCTCTTTGTTGCAGAGAGTGCGGGGCGGCGTGAGATGCTGCTCGATACACTACGTGACTTCTCCATCACACCCAAAGTGGTCAATAACTGGCACACTTTTTTGCAGGGTAGTGAGAAGCTAAACCTCACGGTTGGCCCACTAGAACAAGGTTTATGGCTAGATGACTCCGGTATCACCCTGATCTGTGAGACCCAGCTCTATGGCGAGCGGGTACGCCAGGAGCGCCGCCGCAAGTCCGCCACACGTGATGCAGAGCAGGTGATCCGCAATCTGACCGAGCTGCATGAAGGGTCACCCGTGGTGCATGAGGAGCATGGCGTCGGGCGTTTTCTGGGGTTACAAACCTTGGATGCAGGGGGTATGCAGACGGAGTTTCTCACCCTGGAGTATGCCAAGGGTGACAAACTCTTTGTTCCTGTTGCATCACTGCATCTAATCAGCCGCTACACTGGTGTCTCACCTGACAACGCCCCACTACATCGTCTCGGTGGTGACCAGTGGGAACGTATCAAACGCAGAGCAGCTGAGAAGGCACGAGATGTAGCCGCAGAGTTACTGGAGATCTACGCTCGCCGTGCAGCCAATAAAGGTTACGCCTTTCCAGAACCAAGCCATGAGTACGCCGTATTTGCCGCCGCATTTGAGTTTGAAGAGACACCCGATCAGCAGAAGACAATTGAGACCGTACTAGCGGATATGGCCACACCACAGCCGATGGATCGGGTGGTTTGTGGCGATGTCGGTTTTGGTAAAACAGAGGTGGCCATGCGCGCCGCATTTATAGCCACTCAGGCGGGTAAACAGGTGGCTGTTTTAGTCCCCACTACCCTACTCGCCCAGCAACACTACCAAAATTTTGCCGACCGCTTTGCCGATTGGCCCGTAGTGGTTGAGAGCCTCTCCCGTTTTCGCACCTCCAAGCAGCAGAAGGAGGTGTTGAAAGGGCTGGTCAGCGGTACTGTCGATATCATTATCGGTACTCATAAACTCTTTCAGGCTGATGTGAAGTACAAAAACCTCGGTCTCGCTATTATTGATGAGGAGCACCGTTTTGGCGTGCGCCACAAGGAGAAGCTAAAATCACTGCGCTCCGAGGTCGATATGCTCACCCTCACCGCCACACCAATCCCACGTACACTCAACATGGCAATGTCAGGCATGCGTGATCTCTCCATCATCGCCACACCACCTGCCAATCGTCATCCGATCAAAACCTTTGTCAATCAGTGGAGCGACACTCTAATCAGCGAGGCGTGTGAACGAGAGGTGAAACGTGGCGGACAGGTCTATTTCCTGCACAATGAGGTGGCCACCATTGAAAATATGGCCGCCAAACTAGAGCGCATGATGCCCACCATGCGAGTGCAGGTGGCTCATGGTCAGATGCGTGAGCGCGAGTTGGAGGCGATCATGCGTGATTTCTATCACCACCGTTTCAATATTCTGGTCTGTACCACTATTGTTGAGAGTGGTATTGATGTGCCCACTGCCAACACCATCATTATGAACCGGGCCGATAAGCTGGGCCTGGCACAACTGCACCAGCTACGTGGTCGGGTGGGCCGCTCCAACCATCGCGCCTACGCCTACCTCATTACACCACCGCCCAAGACGATTACACCCGATGCCAAAAAGCGTCTGGAGGCCATTGAATCAATGGAAGATCTAGGGGCCGGTTTCACCCTCGCCACCCACGATCTTGAAATCCGAGGTGCCGGTGAACTACTGGGTGATGACCAGAGCGGACAGATCCAAGAGATCGGCTTCACCCTCTACCGTGAGCTATTAGAGCGAGCTGTTAGTGCACTTAAATCGGGCAAAGAGCCAACCCTCGACCGCCCACTCGATCACGGTACAGAGGTAGACCTCTCCATTCCAGCCCTGTTGCCAGAGTCTTATCTACCCGATGTGCATGGCCGTCTGGTGATCTATAAACGCATTGCCAGCTGTGAAAACAGAGCCGATTTACGAGAGCTTCAGGTAGAGATGATCGACCGCTTTGGCCTGCTGCCCGATCCTGCTAAAAATCTATTTGAGATCACTGAGCTAAAGCTACTGGCACATCCACTCGGCATTCAAAAGGTTGAAGCAGGCCCCAAAGGGGGGCGTTTGATTTTTGACGCAGCACCCAAAATTGACCCTCTGCGCATGATCCAACTCATTCAAACACGACCAAAAGAGTTCAAGTTAGATGGCGCAGATAAGCTCCGTTTCTACCGTGATATGGAAGATCCAAGCCAGCGAACCGAACAGGTTACTGACATCATCAATCTGCTCAAGGTAGACTGAGACTATGAAAAGAAAAATTAGCCTGCTACTTCCCCTTCTACTCATCCCATCCTTCCTATGGGCTAATGATGAGCCACCTGAAGAGCCACCCTGGTATGAGTTTGAGCTGATCATCTACGCCAATCATGGTGCCGCCCAAAGCAGTGATGAGCTGTGGAACAACAACCCTGGCCAACCCAATCGTCTCAATACCCTACCTCTGCTCTACAAAACCGTGGCAGAGCGAGAGGCGGAAGCACACTTTTTAGAGATGAGCCAACAGCCAGAGCCTCAAGGACAAAGCATTGATAAGTTGACACTGGAGCCATCTGAAATAGCTCAAGAGGGTGAGCTAGAGGAGGC
>JAMOMH010000029.1 GCA_027068675.1 Sedimenticola sp. | reverse complement strand
TGGCAGAGCGAGAGGCGGAAGCACACTTTTTAGAGATGAGCCAACAGCCAGAGCCTCAAGGACAAAGCATTGATAAGTTGACACTGGAGCCATCTGAAATAGCTCAAGAGGGTGAGCTAGAGGAGGCGGCCACTATGCCCAGTGAGGCGAAGCTTGAAGAGCCATTTGAGCTACCTGTCGCCTATCAGCAATTACCTGATGAGTCGCTACAGCTGGGTGAAATCTACCATAAACTGGTCGCAACAAATGGCCGCATTGAACCACTCGTTCACATGGCTTGGCGGCAACAGGTAGAGCCTCCTGAGAGTGCTAAAACACTCTATTTAATGCTACCAACCGATGAAGCTGAACAGACCCCCGGTCTGCCCGACCAGAGTGAGCTACCTCAGCTAGAGGGGAGCATAAAAATCAGTGTTAAACGATATCTACATATCGATATCGACATGGTGCTGCGCCGGCTAGCAACACCACCCGCCACAGATGAGGGTACACTAACCACTCTCGGCCCTCACTACCAAGCCTATCGAATGCAGATGCACCGCCGTATGCGGAGCAAAGAGCTGCACTATCTTGACCACCCAATTATGGGGGTTTTAATCATTGCCAGGCGTTATGAGATACCACAACCTATTGATGAGTTAGAGGCCCTCTCTGACGATACTCTGCCGATAGAAATAACAGAGTAACATCTACAAGCAGCTCCAAATAGGAACCATTCTAATCAATTTTCAAGTAGAGCGATTGGATCAAGATTTTGACTAAAATGCCGATAATTGCATATCTCTCTTTCTCGCAGGTAATAAAATAGCGATGAGTCAACCATTTTGCGATCCAACAACAAAAAATAAGAAGGGTCGTGGCACTGCACTTATTGTTGATGATGAGCTATCAAACCGTATTATTTTAAAATCTCTGCTCAAAAAAAATGGCTATGAGGTGATCCAGGCAATTGATGGATCAGATGCCGTCAGTAAGTTTAGTGAGCATGGTGCTGATCTGGTTTTTTTGGACATTATGATGCCCGTCATGGGCGGTTATGAGGCAGCAAGTAAGATTAAAGAGATCACCGCTGACCACTTCGTTCCCATCATTTTTCTCACAGCAATGACCGATGAAGATGCACTCGCTCGCTGTATTGAAGTCGGCGGTGATGATTTTTTAACCAAACCCCTCAACCACACGCTACTGCGTGCAAAAATTCTAGCGATGGAACGCATTCGCGATCTTCACCGTGATCTCTACCAACTCTATGGTCGAATGCAGCGTGATGAGGAGATTGCTGAGCAGGTTTTTAGTAATGCCGTACTTGCCGATAATGTCGCTTTTGAGCATATCCGCTCACTCTCTCGGCCAGCTGATATCTTCAGTGGGGATATTTTACTAACCTGTTTTTCACCCTCAAATGATCTGAACATACTATTGGGCGATTTTACGGGCCACGGCCTCGCTGCCGCATTAGGTGCACTGCCAGTCTCTGAAGTGTTCCGTTCAATGAGTATGAAGGGCTTCCCCCCTGCTCAAATCCTAAGTACGATCAATGAGAAGCTATCCAACATGCTGCCCACAGGCATGTTTCTCGCCACCCAATATGTGTCCATTGATCATGAGCTTGAGCATATCACCGTCTGCAACTGTGGCATGCCCGACCTGCTCATTCTTGATGGCAGCAACAACAACATCATCAAGCAGCGTATCAGCTCAAGCTCATTGCCTCTCGGTATCGACAGCAATCTTACGTTTCAAGACAAAATGGAGGTCTGCATTATTAAACCAGGTGACCACATTCTACTCGCGACAGATGGGGTCTCTGAAGCACGAAACACTCATGGAGAGCTATTTGGGCAAGCACGCATTGATGAGATTGTTAAAACACAAAGCAATAGCAGCTTTGTACTCGATACCATCACAAAACAGCTCGAAGAGTTTTGCGGCAATGCCCCCCAAGATGACGATATTACAGCAGCCGAGATCCCTTGCATCAGCCTGCTTTTCCCAGAAAAAGAGTTGCCAAAGGCTCTCTCAGAGGTTCCTCATACCAGTGAGCCTGACCATAGCAGCAATCTGGGTGATAATATTGATTTCAACCTCACGTTAAATCATGGTCGCCTTCGCAAGGCTAACCCCGTTCCACTATTGATCAGCTGCATTCAAGAGACTGTGGGGCTTGATAAGCACCGTGCTACGCTTTTTACTCTGCTAACCGAACTCTATGTCAACGCACTTGATCATGGTGTTCTTGGCCTCAGCTCTAAACTAAAAGATACCAGTGATGGTTTCACACACTATCTACAGGAACAGGAGCGTCTGCTGGCAATATTGGATGAGGGGTCAATCACCATTGGTCTGAAGATAGAGCCAAATGCAACCGGTGGGAAAATCACCATCTGTGTTGAGGATAGTGGCAATGGATTTGATTTTAGACAGAAGCGGGGAAATGCGTTAGATACCGCGCTATGCGGTCGAGGGCTTATGCTATTAGAGGAGTTGTGCGAGTCATTGGAGTATCACGACCCAGGTAATAAGGTGGTGGCCGTCTACTCTTGGGTAAACTAATGAGTGGCTCAGTTAGCAATTAATCATTGAAAATGATCAAACAAGGTTGGGGCTAGAAGAGCGATGCAGCATAACAATCAGATCGGCCTCATTTTGGCTCATATCAAACTCATCCATTAGCTGACTGGCTGTTTCACCCTGTTGAGCACGGTGAATAGCCTCTGCATAGGGACGGCCTGATCGGCTGTGCTGTTCCATACTCTCCTGGCGTTGCTGTAGCTCTATCTTCCCCTGCTCCAACATATCCACACGTCGATC
Source organism: Sedimenticola sp. (assembly GCA_027068675.1). Lineage (GTDB taxonomy): Bacteria > Pseudomonadota > Gammaproteobacteria > Chromatiales > Chromatiaceae > JAKITT01. Next base: position 316 of record JAMOMH010000029.1, on the reverse strand, counting down.
AACACCAACTGCACTACTAATAAGCGCATTCAACGTGCTCTTTAATTGATCAATCTCTTGGCTAAGCTGTTCTATTTTTATTTTGTTGTGTTGCTGCAAGCGCCATTGAATAACCACTATTAGCAGCACAACAGCACCACCCGCTAACACCATCCAATTTATAGAGTTCAGATCACTCATCAGGCGTAGTCATCTATCTTATTTTGTTTTTGTTTAGGCTCATGTTGATCAGGCTGTTGGGCCAAATCACTCTCAACATCACGTTGTTGCCGCTTTTTTTTATCTCGGTCCACTTCAGGTTTTTCACGAGGCCCAG
>JAMOMH010000028.1 GCA_027068675.1 Sedimenticola sp. | reverse complement strand
TCATCTATCTTATTTTGTTTTTGTTTAGGCTCATGTTGATCAGGCTGTTGGGCCAAATCACTCTCAACATCACGTTGTTGCCGCTTTTTTTTATCTCGGTCCACTTCAGGTTTTTCACGAGGCCCAGGCTTTTTTGACCGTGTAACAGGCAGGAGTGGGTTTAGCGAACTGCTCTCTCCAATATCTGCCATACACCACCCACCATTGTCTTATTTAGAGTAGAGGCAAAATCTATTCAATATTGCCTAAAACATACTGACTTCGGCCCACTCTTCATCCGTCAGTAATTTATCCAGGTCAACTAAAATCAGTAGACCCTCTTCTCGACTAGCTACACCCTGAATATATCGTGAACTCTCTTCATTTCCAACATTAGGAGCAGAATCGATCGCTGAAACGTCAAGATCAACTACTTCAGCTACGGCATCAACCAGTATGCCCACCACCTGTTTTTCAGATTCGATAATAACAATACGGCTCGACTCTTCTAATTCGGTAGAAGGCAGCCCAAAACGGCTGCGTGAATCAATAACAGTAACTACATTACCACGTAAATTAATAATACCAAGTACATAAGATGGCGCACCAGGGACGGGAGCGATCTCAGTCACTCGCAGCACCTCTTGCACCTTCATCACATTAATACCGTATGACTCACCTTTTAATTTAAAGGTGACAAGCTGGACAAGCTCTTCATTGCCTCTTGCATCTTCATCAACAGCAGAATTCATTAAATTGCTCCTGGTTTAACTCTTAAGTCGAATGGATATACCATCAACTATGCCCCATAAAATCACACTACACCTATTAATCTATCGCCAAGAATTAATAGCATAACTTACACATAGATCGGCCAATTAAGTCACAACTTGATACTAAGATGGAGAGTTTCTCATTTTGTCCATTATTCACTCAGGAAATACCCCTTAACATCCAACCTCAGCGGGTGATCATCTCTAACAGGGCATCAATGTTTAATACCGCACATAGCTGATCTTTTACTGTTCCGGCCAGCCAGGGGCGTTTTCCTTGCCCTGTGCGCCAACGCACCATATCTTTTGAAAATAGCTCTGTACTAAGAATGCTATCGCACGCCAACCCCCAACGACCATCACCCACTACGAGGATATATCCACCCGTTTGACGCTCACCATGCGCTCTACAGCTAAGACGCTCAGGCATTATAATTTTGGCCATATCAACAATGCCTACCTTTGCATCACGACTCAACATAACACCAAGGTGCCACTTCGGCTGGCCTGGCATAACACTGGGTTCTTCACTCCACTCAATAATGGTCTGTAAGCAGGTGAGCGGAATGCTTAAGGTGATGCCATTCACTTTAAACATCAGACACTGGAATGGCTCTTCTGCCCAGGGAGGAACAATTTCAGCTGCACGACCATCATCAATTTTTTGAATTGGGTCACTGCAAACAGCTACAGCCTCAACCAGCGGCAATGGCTCAACAATCTGTGGTGTTTCAACGACTATTTTCTCTTCACACTGAACCGCGGGGTCATACTCATCAACATCTTTCAATAAGGCCTGGAGATAGTTATCAATCGCTAGATCAGGGTCAGCAACTTTTGACGGTTGTTGAGGCTGCTTCACGATTTAGCCACAACTTTTGCTGGGGTGTCATCCATATCCATTAAACTGTCTAGCAACATCTCATAGGCCACAACACCATGTGTTTTAGCATTAAATTGAACCGGTGGGATACCCGCTTTACTCGCTTCACGCAGCTGGGTATCAACAGGAATAACCTCAGACCAAAGGTGGTCTCGATAGGTCTCTCTCAACATACGCAAGCTATCTATGGAGGCACGAGTGCGCTGATCAAACATTGTTGGCACTATGCTATATGGGAGTTCAATGTGGCGGGCACGCAGCACCATCGCAAGTGTCTGCATCATGCGCTCTAGTCCCTTCAAGGCTAGAAACTCCGTCTGTACTGGGATAATCAGGCGTTCACAGGCTGCCAGTGCATTCACCATCAATACACCTAACATTGGCGGACAATCAATCAGGACATAATCAAACCGATTTTCCAACGCTTGCAGAGCACTCTTTAGCACCAGCCCCATCCCTTCTAGCTTGCCCGCTTGCCGATCTAATGTGGCTAATGCAATGACAGCTGGCATGAGCTCCAACAGCTCTGTGCCTGTTTGAAAAAGGAGTTTTACGGGGTCAGTTGCCTTTTTATCCGCAACGGCTTTAAAAAGAGTGTAGACACTATCATCTAGTGCATCTGGGTCGTAGCGAAAATAACTTGTTAGTGAACCATGCGGGTCAATATCAATCAGCAGTGTCCGCTGCCCACGCTGTGCTAAAAGGCCTCCTAGCGCAACAGCGGTGGTGGTCTTACCCACCCCACCCTTCTGGTTTGCAACCGTCCAGACTTTCACCGCACACTCTCCGGCTGTACAACAGTGACACCCGCATCATTTAAGACACGCGGCAATACTCGCCCTTCACGTGCCCCTTTGGCTAAGATGATTAGCACAATACGTCTATTGGTTGAACGCCCCTCTTCTGTCGTGTTGTCAGCTATGGGCTGATACTCACCATAACCAATCGCTGCCAGTCTTGATGGGTTGACACCGAAGCGAGCAAAAAGATGTACAACACTGGCTGCTCTCGCTGCAGATAGTTCCCAGTTAGAGGGGAAAAACAGGGTATCAATTGGAATATTGTCGGTATAACCCTCAACATGAATCGAATTGGTTAAGGGTTTTATAATTCGAGTAATCTTTCGTAGCGCTTGCAGCGCCTGCCGTGAGAGCCTTGCACTACCACTCTCAAAGAGCATTTTGCTCTTCATGGTCACCTCAACCCAATCCTGGTTTTGTTGGATCTCAACCAGATCATCACCGATGAGAGCACTCATGACCGATTCTAGTTCACCTGCAATGGCTGCTAATTGCTGATCCTGATTTAGCAACTCCAGCGCCTCTCTATTTTCATCGACATCTACCATATCGACAGACATATCACTGCTGCGCTCCACATCAACCTCTGGAGCTGCAAGCACTGAGCGGCTCACCTCCCCTATTTGAATAGGATCAGGTGACTTCACCTCAGTAAATGTCTGACTCAACGTATTAGAAAGCACGCGGTATTTACCCTCATTGATAGATGAAATTGAGTACATCACAACAAAAAATGCAAACAGCAGGGTGATGAAATCAGCATAGGAGACTAACCAACGCTCATGGTTTGTAGATTCATCATAGATTTTTCTCCTACGCGCCATCGTTCTAACATCCACTATCAGGCATGATGCTAAGGAAGCTCTGTACATTTGTTCGATGAAACACTGTTATTCCATCACACTTAAGCGTAGGCCAACTCAATCTAAAAACCCTCGTAGCCTCAGCTCAATATTGCGTGGGTTATCACCCTCCGCTATACCAACAACACCCTCAATCATCATTTCACGATAGTGGCTACGCGCTTTAGCTTGTGCCGTTAGCTTTGCTGCAACAGGCAAGAAAAATAGGTTAGCAAGCGCAATACCATAAATCGTTGCAACAAATGCTGTGGCAATACCAGCACCCAGTTTTTCTGGTTCTGCTAAATTTTGCATGACATGAATTAGCCCCATAACAGCGCCAATAATACCGATAGTGGGGCTATAGCCACCCATCGACTCAAAGACTTTGGCGGCTTGTAGGTCATGGCTTTCACTGCTATCTAAATCTACCTCTAAAATAGAGCGTATGGTTCCAGGCTCTGCACCATCGACCAGAAGCTGCACCCCTTTACGCAAGAAACTGTCTGGCTCTCGCTCTGAAGCCTTTTCCAAACCCAGCAGACCCTCTTTACGGGCAACATTGCTCCATCTAACAATTTTAGTTATCGATGATTTCAGCTCATCCGCTTGATAGACAAAGACTTGTGATAATGTTCGTAAAGCATGTTTAAACACGGGTATGGGAGTTTGCAGTAAAATCGCACCCACCGTACCACCAATCACAATCACTGCCGCTGGGCCATTGGCAAGGGCACCAATATGTCCCCCTTCAAGAAAATTTCCACCCAAAATTGTACCAAAGGCAAGCGCAACACCAATTAAGCTGAGAAAGTCAGGTCTCATCGCACCTTACTCAGTTCAGGCCCAATCTCATCAAGCGTCAAAACTCTGTCAGAGTAGCCTGCCGATTCAACCGATTGAGGCATGCCATATACAACACAGCTCTCCTTATTTTGGCTCCACACACTCGAACCTGATGATTTAAGAAGGCGTGTTCCCTGTTTTCCATCACACCCCATCCCAGTCAATACAATGCCTAAGACTGCTGCAGGGTAAGCCGTTGAGGCAGAGCCAAGCAGGAGGTCAACACTAGGGTGATAGATCTGTTCAGGCAGACTATCAACAATCTGAACGCCACCTCTTGAGTCAAGCAGCATCTGCTTTCCACCGGGGGCAAGCAGCGCTAAACCTGGTTCCAGTCGATCTCGATCAGTCGCTTCTCGCACTCTAATAGCGGAGCACTCATTCATTCGTTCTGCAAATGCAGTTGTAAAATTAGCAGGCATGTGAACCGCTAACACCAACGGCAGAGGAAAATCATGAGGCAGTGAAAGCAAAACTTTTTGCAGTGCAACTGGCCCACCCGTTGAGGCACCTATAGCAATAAGCTTGGTCACGCCTCTTCGAGGCAATGCCTGTTTGCGTATTGGTTGAACAGGGGGTGACAGGGTGGGCTTTGCCACTCTAACCATGGGAATACGGCTTCGAGCCACTATCCGCAGCTGGCTGATCAAGCGGCTACCTGCTGCATCAAACAGCATTCCCCCCTCTTTAGACTCCGTTTGTTTTGGTAAAAAATCGATAGCGCCCGCTTCAAGTGCCTGCAATGTCTCTTCGGCACCCGCTTTGGTCACATTGGAAAACATGATAATACGAGAGGGGTTGCTCTCCATGATCCGCCTGACAGCGGTGATGCCATCCATAACAGGCATCTGAACATCCATGGTGATTACATCAGGTGAGAGTGCTGCCGCTTGCGCAACCGCTTCTGCACCATTGCTGGCTTCACCAATAATTTCAACATCTTCTTCCGCCTTAAGAATATCAACTATTCTATGACGAAAAAATGAGGAGTCATCTACAACCAATACTCGTATTTTTGCATTCATTCGGTTAAACCAATCTGCATATTCACGGTTGCAATAGACGACTTTTAATCAAGCACCTCTTAAATTAGAAGCGGGAGCAAATAACATGCTTCTCATCGCCAATGATCTACAGCAACACCACCACCATCATTAATGTGCATATTTTTTCATCAAACCAGGGATATCAAGAATCAGCGCAATTTTGCCATCACCTGTAATCGTGGCACCGGCCATACCATCAAGGCCTTGTAGTAACGCACCCAGCGGTTTAATCACCACCTCTTCTTGACCAATGAGATAATCAACAACCAGCCCTATCTGAACATTCCCGACATTGACAACAACGACATGCCCCTTCCCTTCATCTCTCTCACTATCTAGCGTGCCATTCTCAATCAGCCATTTATTCAAGTAGAAGAGGGGTAGCGCTCGTTCACGAACCATAATGGTTAGCTGACCATCAACAACATTAGTTCGGCTCAAATCTAGATTAAAAATTTCTACAACACTGGCGAGCGGTAGTGCAAAGGGTTGATCACCAAGAACCACCATCAGGGTTGGCAGAATAGCCAGCGTCAGAGGCAATTTAATGACAATCCGACTCCCTTCACCCAATACTGAGTCTATCTCTACCGAGCCATTCATCTGAGAGATTCGAGTCTTTACAACATCCATTCCGACACCACGGCCAGAGACATCTGAAATCTCAGTTTTGGTTGAAAAACCGGGGTGAAAAATCAGGTTATAGCAATCTCGATCATCTAATCGTGAAGCGCCCTCTTCATCCATCATCCCTTTTTCAACCGCTTTTTGGCGCAGTACATCAGCATCCATTCCTTTGCCATCATCAGTAATGGAGAGCAAAATGTGGTCTCCCTCCTGAGCAGCCGTTAGAAGTACGGTACCTTGACGGGGTTTACCTGTAGCCTCTCGCTCTTCGGGTGTCTCAATACCATGATCAACTGCATTTCGGACTAAATGGACAAGAGGATCTGCTAGAGCTTCAACCAGATTTTTATCTAAATCGGTATCTTCACCCTCCATCTTCAGTTCAATCTCTTTCTTCAAAGTACGTGCAAGATCACGAACCACTCGAGGAAAACGGCCAAACACTTTTTTGATTGGCTGCATGCGTGTCTTCATCACAGCCAATTGGAGGTCTGCCGTGACTACATCAAGATTACCAACGGCATTAGCAACATCTTCATCATTCATAGCCGCTTTGAGTGTGGAGAGTCGGTTTCTAACCAACACCAATTCACCCACCATGTTCATGATGTCATCTAAACGCTGAGTATCGACACGAACAGTTGTTTCAGCAGGTGGTTTTGCTTTAGTAGCTGGTTTTGCTTTAGCAGCAACGGGGGCCGTTGGCTCTTTCGCTGCAACGGGGGCTGCCGGTTCTTTTGCTGCCACAGGTGCCGGTGCATCAACTGGTTCTGCAGGTGTTGGAGGAGGGGGCGCTGGCTCCTCTTTCTCTTTTGGCTCTGCTTGAGGTGCTGGCTCTGCTAAAGATTCAGCATTTTGTAAGGTGCCATGTTTGCCCGCACCATGTAGTTCATCCAGCAGTGCTTCAAACTCTGACTCACTAATATCATCACCATCTGGCCTGGGGATATCTTCATTAGGGCTTTGATCTGCCCCAACAACACCACCATGTTTACCTTTACCATGAAGGTCATCAAGTAGCGCTTCAAATTCATCTTCCGAAATATTTTCACTATTTTCAGCAGGTGCCGCAGCCTCTTCTGGAGATTGAACAGCATCCAGAAGCGCTTCAAATTCTGTATCGGTTAGATCACCTTTCTCAGCGGGTGCTGCCACCTCTACAGGTGTCTCTGCAACAGGTTCCGCAACCGCTTCAGCAGGAGCATCTTCACTCTCTGGGTGAGCTAATTTTGCTAACTGATTTAATATTTCTTGATTCGCAGGAGGGGGGTCAATACCTTGACGTATCGAGTCGAACATGTCATTGACAATATCGACCACCTCTAAAACCGCATCCATTAAACGAGCATCTACTTTACGCTGCCCTTGCCTTAGCACATTAAAGACATCTTCAGCTCGATGGCACACACCAACCAACGCATCAATTGCTAGAAAACCAGCCCCACCCTTGATGGTATGAAAACCACGAAAAACGGCATTCAGCAAATCGAGATCTTCTGGACTCTGTTCAAGATCAACTAGCTGTTCGCCAAGCAGCTCTAGAATTTCACCTGCTTCTACTAAAAAGTCTTGAAGAATCTCATCATTTAGATCTAAGGCCATCTAAATATACTCCCACCCACATTCCTTTAAAATTAACCAAGCAGAGTAATGACATACACAGCTTCATCACAAAACTTAATAGGGCTTTACCAAAGGGTAAAGCAGTATCAAAAACCTAAACTGGAGAGCAAGTCATCCACTTCATCCTGACTGTTAACAACATCGCCCTGTTCAACACCAGGAACAACTGGCCCTTCGAGTACCTCTTTACCATGCTCTTTTTTATGAGCAGGCAGTTTGCTGCCAGAGATACGAATTAACCCTATTAACTTTTCCTCAACATCATGAACAAGATCAATCACTTTACTAATAATTTGCCCAGTCAGATCTTGGAAATCTTGTGCCATTAACACTTCAGACATATTCCCATGTAACTTTTTTGAATCATCAGTAACAGAGTGTAAAAAGGTTCCAATTTGAGCACTGAGTGCCGAAAATTCATCTCTTGAAAGCTGACGTGATGTGAACTTTTCCCACTCTTCTATTAGCTGTTCAGAACCCTTTTCAAGGTTCTCCAGCAACGGCATACTCGCTTCAACGGCACTGAGTGTTCTATTGGCTGAGTTTGATGTCATCGTGATGACATACTGCAATCGCTCTGATGCATCAGGAATACCTGTTTCAGTTAAATCACCAATTGATGAGTCTAGAATAAAACCATTTATAGCCTCATGCAGTTCACGTGTCAGCCGGCCAACCTCTTGAAACAGTTCACTATCTCCAGCGTTTGACAGTTCATCGATTTTTAAATCTGCTTTGGCATCTTTGCCCGCTTCAAGAAGGGCAACAAGTTCACGCGCCATTGTAAGCCGTTCGTTTTCTACTACTGAAACTTCAGTCATACGAATCAGTCCTTTACGAATGAGCCGCGCAGTTAGCCCACACGTTCAAAAATTTTATTGATCTTCTCTTCTAGCGTGCCTGCGGTAAACGGCTTAACAACATAGCCATTTACGCCAGCCTGAGCAGCTTCAATAATCTGCTCACGCTTGGATTCTGCTGTCACTAGAAGAATCGGAAGTGAGCTCAGTTGTGGGTCTGCTCTCACCTTTTTTAGGAGATCCAGCCCCGTCATCCCTGGCATATTCCAATCACTGACAAGAAAATCAAAATTTCCTGTCTGTAGCATTGGCCATGCTGTAAGACCATCATCAGCCTCTTGGGTATTTGAGAAACCAAGGTCTCGCAGTAAATTTTTAAGGATTCGCCGCATTGTGGAGAAATCATCCACAATGAGAATTTTCATGTTTTTATCCAATTCAACCTCCCAGCCTCAAGCTGCCCTACTGTGTTACTTGTTTTAACAAAGTTCATCTGTCACTTAATGTCCTATATCGACCGACTTTTATAGAACTGAATTAAATTACTCTTAAGAAATGAAATTAAATTACTCTTGGGAGACGACTAGCCATTCTGAGAGTCGTGACCGCAGCCTTAACGTGGCTTGACTATGAATTTGACAGACACGTGATTCACTAATACCGAGTACTAAACCAATCTCTCGCAGATTCATCTCATCATCGTAGTACATTGATACAACAAGACGCTCTCGCTCGGGCAGGCCCGAGATCGCTTCAGCTAAAGATTGTTTGAAGGCATCCTTCTGTAGGCCATCAAATGGCCCAATGGAGCTTCCTTGTCCAAGGTCAGGAGCAATTTCGCCAACAGCAGCCAGCTCATCCAGACTAAAGACCCGACAACCCGATGCATCCTTTAATATATGGTGATACTCCTTCAGTGACATACCCAGTACAGAAGCCACCTCTTCATCACGTGCATCTCGACCTTGTCTATTTTCGATGGTTCGCATCGCATCAGCGACCATACGTGCTTTCCGGTGGACAGATCTTGGCGTCCAATCACTACGCCGAATCTCATCCAACATAGAACCCCGAATCCTGATGCCAGCATAAGTCTCAAAGCTGGCACCTTGGGTGGGATCATAATTTCTGCTCGCCTCTAGCAAACCGATCATGCCCGCCTGAATCAGATCATCGACCTGAACATTGGGTGGGAGACGGTTCATTAGGTGGTAAGCGATACGCTTAACCAAAGGGGCGTGCCGAATGACTAAATCATCATGCCCCTTTCTTTCATCGGCGGTGTAGGTAGTAGCCAATCCTCTCACCTCATATCCTCACGTTGACTTGAATATTGAATCAGGCGTTCAACAAAAAACTGTAGTTGCCCATTAACTCCGGATGATATCGGCCAACCATCTGTTTTCTTTGCCAGATTCTTAAATGCCTGTGCAGAGCGACTACGAGGAAATAGCTCAACAACAGGTTTTTGAGATTTTACCGCTTTACGTAGATTGTCATCATAGGGGATGAGACCCATGTAGGTCAGCATGACATCTAGGTACTGATCAGTCACTCGACACATCTTATTGTAGAGATCTCGTCCCTCTTGCACACTGCGGGTCATGTTGGCCAAAATATGGAAACGCTGAACACCATGATCACGATTTAGTAGCTTAATAATGGCATAAGAATCCGTAATTGACGCGGGTTCATCGCAAACAACAACAACAACCTCTTGTGCAGCACGGCTAAAACTGATCACTTGATCAGAAATACCGGCAGCTGTATCGATAACAAGAACATCAACATCATGGGCTACTTCACTAAAAGCTTGAATCAACCCTGTATGTTCAGCAGGCGACATTTCAGCCATTCGGGTGATACCCGATGCCCCAGGTATCACTTGGATACCACTTGGCCCCGTTAATACAATCTCTTCCAAGCTGCGCTCACCACTCATCACATCAGAAAGGTTATATTCAGGGTGCAGGCCAAGTACAACATCAATATTAGCAAGCCCAAGATCGGCATCAAGTAACATGACACTTCGGTTCATGTTGGCCAGTGCAATACTCAAATTGACTGAGACGCTGGTTTTACCCACTCCCCCTTTACCGCCCGTAACGGCAATAACTCGCACTGGCTGAGGAGAGACCATTCGTCTTAATCCAGCTGCTTGATCATTAACTACACTAGACATGAGCAGACTCCCCTCCTCCCCCTAGCGCCAGCGCTAAGACATCATCACTGATACCCTCTTGGGCCAAATCAACCGCTGTCGTAATCATATTTAGTGCTCTAGCTCGATGGATATCTTCTGGCACACGCTGACCATCTGTGGTGTAGGCAAGCGGAATAGTCCGCTCCATTAGGGTTGAGATCACGCCACCTAATGAGCCCGC
>JAMOMH010000027.1 GCA_027068675.1 Sedimenticola sp. | reverse complement strand
TGCTGAGGGGGTAAAATCTTGGAGAACACCAGATGAGAGTGGTCACTTACCGCCCCCACCTTTGGACGGTGCCGCTCATACCTGGCACCACCCAAAATCAGTTTTGCAACGGGCTATCCTAGAGGGTGGAGCCAAATTAGGTGGTGTAATGCCGCCATTTGCAGACAAACTATCCACAGATGAGGTTGATTCTGTTATTGCATGGATTCAGTCACTCTGGCCCGCCGATATCTACTATAGCTGGAGCAAACGGGAAGAGAGGGTAAACCAGTGACCGTAAGAGAGGCTCTACAGCTTCTGCACTACCAGGAAGATAAAAACCATTAATTATCCTCTCGCTCAACCGCATAGAGTAGTGCAAAAAGGCTCATGCACATCCTGGAAAACATTCTCTTGGATATCGCTAGGGAGCTGGTTAATAGCAAGCCAGGTATCAGGATTGAGCTGATAAAAATCATCCATTGGCTCCCCTCTACTAAATTGACAATAAATAGCAGCGCACAAAAGAGCATCATTGACATTGAGATGGAGCGGCTGGTGCGCCACAGGTTGAGCTGGTTCATTAGCTCACTGTGTGATGAGCTGCCTGCATTGATTAAGATGTAAGAGGTCATAAACGCACGAAGTTTGTTGTATCGATAACACTGCCTACATCGCTGAGTGGTGGGATGCCTCCAGTTAAAGACAGGCTCCTCTAAAAACCGCTGATAATCCTGCTGAATAAATTGGGGATGTTTAGCCATTAGCCCATCCATCCAGCTACGATGCTCTTTAATAATCCAGTGGCGAAAATAGATCGCCTCAAGTAGTGAAAAATAGTGCTGGCTTAAAAGGTCTAACAGCAGTCCGGTGAGAAAAAGCAGTACAACCGCAATAGCGACTAAAAGCGTGTTGATGGTGCTATTTTTACTGACGTTGATAAGTGGCTGGAACCAGCCCGTCCAAAGTTCAACAGCACCAGAGAGTGTAAAGCCATCGCCATTCAACAGAACAACGAGCGTGATAAAGCAGGAGAAGAGCAACCAGAGTATGCCACCTGATAGGGTATATTCACCAAATCGAACGGTATCTTTCATGGTCTAGTTAGTCGTTGTACCACCAGGAGGCAAAGCCACCGATAACACAACCGGCAATATTGCCAAAGATGGGAATGGCCGTTCCGATGATTGCCCCGCCAACACAGCCGCTTGTGACAACAAGCACGGTGTTGTTATCTGACTCTTCTATGATGTCAGTTTCATTCTCTGCAATGGCTTGATTTGAGAAGAGCAATAGCAGCACGAGGGCTAAGAATAGTTGTTTCATTGCCAATGATCCATGAATCTAATTCCTTGATAGTCGCATATCAGTTATGAACAAGCTACTTGCAAAATGGAACCTACAAAATAGTGGGCAATAAAAAAGGGGACACAGCCATTGACTATGTCCCCACTGGGTAAGCTAAGGAAGCTTTAAAAACATGCTTCCCTAAGGTGATTAACCTAGCAGTTCAGCCATTTTTGCACCCATTTCGGCAGGTGAGCGTACAACGCTGGCACCCGCAGCCTCTAGCGCGGCAAATTTAGCATCTGCAGTACCTTGGCCGCCACTGATGATTGCACCCGCATGACCCATACGTTTGCCTGGAGGTGCGGTAACACCAGCAATGTAGGCAACAACCGGTTTGGTGACGTTGGTTTTGATGTACTCAGCAGCCTCCTCTTCAGCGGTACCGCCAATCTCACCCACCATGATGATGCCGTCAGTGTTTGGATCGTTCTGGAACATCTCCAAGCAATCAATGAAGTTGGTACCGTTGATAGGATCACCGCCCAGGCCAACACAGGTGCTCTGGCCTAAACCAGCGCTTGAGGTTTGGTTAACAGCTTCATAGGTCAGAGTGCCTGAACGAGAGACAATGCCGATACGGCCTGGGTTGTGGATCATGCCAGGCATAATGCCGATTTTGCAGGCGCCTGGGGTGATAACACCTGGGCAGTTAGGTCCGACCAGACGTGAATCACCGCCTTCAAGTGCAGCTTTCACCTTCAGCATATCAAGCACAGGGATGCCCTCAGTGATGCAGATAATGATCTTGATGCCAGCGGCGGCGGCTTCAAGAATGGCATCAGCAGCGAAGGGAGGTGGCACGTAGATCATGGTGGCATCAGCGCCAGTCTCATTCACAGCATCTTGAACGGTGTTGAAGACCGGCAGACCGAGATGAGTGGTTCCACCTTTACCTGGGGTGACACCGCCAACAACTTTAGTGCCATAAGCGAGTGCTTGCTCAGTGTGAAAAGTGCCCTGCTTGCCGGTAAAACCCTGGCAGATAACTTTAGTGTTTTCGTCGATTAAAATGCTCATATTTTAAACTGAGTGAGAGGGTGCTTGTCGCAGCGCCTCACTCTTCTCCTAAATGTGTTGATAGGGTCAGCTTAGGCAGCAGCGGCTGCAACGGCTTTCTCAGCAGCGTCAGTAAAACCGGTCGCTGCGATAAGGAATTCCATGCCACTCTCTTCCAGCATTTTACGGCCCTGTTCAGCGTTGGTACCTTCAAGGCGGACGATGACTGGAATGGTGACGTTGACGTTTTTAGCCGCTTCGATAATGCCTTCAGCAATCAAGTCACAACGTACGATACCGCCAAAGATGTTGACCAAAATGGTCTTCACGCCATCACTAGAGAGGATCAATTTGAACGCCTCGGTAACGCGAGCAGCAGTTGCACCACCACCAACATCTAGGAAGTTGGCAGGCTCGCCACCTTTTAACTTGACCAGATCCATAGTAGCCATTGCAAGGCCGGCACCATTCACCATGCAGCCGATATTGCCATCGAGGGTGATGTAGTTGAGGTCATGTTCAGAGGCAGCCGCTTCACGCGCATCTTCCTGGGTGATGTCACGCAAAGCGACAATCTCAGGCAGACGGTAGAGGGCGTTGCTATCGATATTCACTTTGGCATCCAGTGCGACCAGATCACCACTACCGGTGACGATCAGTGGATTGATCTCAACCAGGGCAAAATCTTTATCGTGGTAGAGCTTGCAGAGTCCGCCAAGAATCTTGGAGAAGGCTTTGATCTGCGCCCCCTCCAGGCCAAGACCAAAAGCGAGTTGGCGACACTGGTAAGGCTGTAGACCTGCAGCAGGATCGATCAACGTGGTCAGAATTTTTTCTGGTGTCTCTTCAGCCACTGCTTCGATATCCATGCCACCTTCTGTTGAGGCCATGATAACGATACGTGAGTGAGCGCGATCCAACAGTGCGCCCAGATAGAGCTCACGAGCAATATCACCACCCTGCTCAACCAAGACACTATGTACAGGCAGTCCTTCAGGGCCGGTCTGTTTAGTGACCAGAGTCATGCCGAGGATTTTGTCCGCAGCATCAACCACCTCATCAAGGTTTTTGGCTAGGATAACGCCACCCGCTTTTCCACGAGCACCGGTATGGGCTTGCGCTTTTACCACCCAAACTGAGCCGCCAAGCTCCTGGGCAATAGTGCGTGCTTCAGCGGGGGTCGTGGCAGGTTTGCCATCAGGTACCGGAATGCCATATTCCGCAAACAGTGCTTTCGATTGGTACTCATGTAAGTTCATGTGGGTTCCCTATCTGTAAAAGTTACAATTATTACTATATTGGCAGTGGTTAAACTGAAACAACTACCTAAATTTGGCTACTTACCGCCTCTACGATTACAAGGCTTAGCCTGCAATCTATTGCGGTGCAATATATGAATTAAACACTATGACAAAGCGAACTGGCTTGGTCAACTTTTGCACGGCTATAGTCTCTATAGAACGGTAAAATCCACCTTTTTCTGGCACAATTTAGCCATGCAACCTTCCGAACCACCCTTTGGGCAAGTTGATTGATGGAACCTGTAAAAAAAGAGCTTAAAAATACCGCCTATAGTCGCTTTGCTGAACTTATGGCAAATGGTTGGCAGCAGGCCTATCCAGACCACCGCTATAGTTTGCACCAAGAGTGGCGCTTGCTTCATCAGCTGGCATGGCTGCTGCTTGCCTACACTTTGATGCGCGGGCTATTTCTGATCTACAACCTAGAGGCTTATGCAGAGAGTAGTGTGAATGGGATTCTGGCAGCTTTTGTTAAAGGGCTACACTTTGATATTGCTATCCTTATCTGGTTGAACAGCCCGTTACTACTGATCAATCTACTGCCTTGGCCCGCTAAAATGGTCAGCAGCCATCACTACAGAGTTATCCACGATAGTCTTTTTTGGCTACTCAATATCCCTGCTTTTCTCCTTAATATCTTAGATATGGAGTTCTTCAAATTTGTTGGGCGACGCAGTAGCCAAGATATTTTGGCGCTCTCACAAGATATTGAGCAGCAGTGGTTTCAACAGCTTACTCACTATTGGTATCTCTTTGCCATATTTCTACTTTTTGCCTATGTCTGCACTCGGCTTGTACTCAAGGTTTCATGGCAACCAACGCGCCTAAAGCTACATCTACTGCTCTGGCTCCCTGTTACAACGCTGGTTTTTCTCCTTTTGGCCATCACTGTGCGCGGTGGTTTTCAGATTAAACCCATGAGCCCTGTTGATGCCAATCAATTTGAAAATAGTGCGCTGGCAGGTTTAGCACTCAATACCCCCTACACACTATTGTTGACAGAACCGAGTAAGGCATTACCCAAATTTAAGTTTTTCCCCAACCTATCTGAGGCTCGGAATCTATTGATGGAGGAGCAACGGCAGCAAGCCATTGGCCCAGTCAAAGATTATAATGTGGTGATCTTGATCGTTGAGAGTTTGGGCCTGGAATTTTTTAGTGAGCCACATGGGAAAGGTGTCACCTATGTTCCCTTTATTGAGAAATTGAGCCAAGAGGGGCTCTTTTTTGAGAATGGTTTTGCCAATGGCCGAGACTCAGCCAATGCGGTACCGGCAATTTTAGGTGGTTTGCCACATCTAATGGACCAATATTTTGGGGCCTCCCCCTTCTCGACTAATCGGCTTGAAGGGCTTGGTTCAATCCTTAAAGAGTCTGGTTATAGCACCCACTTCTTCCATGGTGGCGGCAACGGCACTATGTATTTTGATGTGGTGAGTCATGCGCTGGGCATTGATCACTACTACGGTATGGAGGAGTACCCCAAGCAGGGTGATTATGATGGCATCTGGGGAATCAGAGATGAGCCCTATCTGCAGTATGTGGCAGAAGAGCTTAATGGGCAGAAAGAGCCCTTTTTCGCAACAGTTTTTACGCTGAGTTCACATACACCCTATAGCGTTCCAGCACCTTATGATGAGCAACTACCTGCGGGCCCTCACCCCATTCATAAAGCGATACGCTATGCAGATCTCTCCATAAAACGCTTTTTTGAGAGCGCAAAAGAGCAGCCCTGGTATGACAATACGCTCTTTGTTATCACGGGCGACCATGTACCGGCTGATCGCAGCAACCCCCTGTTTAGTTCAGAACTGGGGCTTTTCCGGCTGCCTCTGATTTTTTATCACCCATCGGGGGAAATCCCTGTTGAACATAGTTATCGAATTGCACAACAAGCAGATATTCTGCCAACTATTCTCGACTATCTTGGTTTGCTGGGCAGTACAGATTTTCCTCTGCTGCCCTTTGGTAAGAGCCTCTTTGATAAAACAAGTGAAGGTGAAGCGTTTCTCTATACCGGCCAATATATATTGGTCACTAAGGATGGCGTGGCTTCGATGCAGCAAAATAGGAGCCGAGTTGATCCGCTACCACAACCCTTTTTCCGCCTGGAAGAGAGAGAGAAGTCGGTGCTCGATGAGTCAAAATTGATCAAACGGCTTCAGGCAGCCGCACAGTTCTATACGGAAGGGATGCAGGAAAATAGTCTCTATAAATAACCCTGTCTAGGCTGCATGAGTGGGCCTCATGTAAGCTTTTGAAGCTAATCTATCTGCGGCAACCAAAGCATAAAAACAAAACAGAAGATCGATACAGCTGCAACCATAAGGTAGAAACGCACTTTGGCACCACGTAGGTAACCACGCTCTTGGAAGTGAGAGACTGCCCCGCAATGGGGGCAATTTTGTACGTTAGCCGGGATCTGTTTTCCACAGTAGAGACAACCAATTTCACTCATAATCGTTCCTACTCCTAGCGCGCTTTAATAGCGTGGCGATACTCATCCATGAAGTGATAGAGCGAGCTATCCAGCACATTGACAGCACCATCAACCAGATGGCAGCGGCCAGAGCCCGGCAGAATTTTGCAGAGATTGATCAAGGAGTCGAGATCAGCCTGTGAGCCCTGCCCTGTGTCGATGTTATTGAGCAGTTGAGCGACATAGTAGGTGCCGGTTTTACAGGGTGGGCACTGGCCACATGAGCTGGCGGCAAAGAAGCTGACATACTCGGCTACGCGTTTAACAATGCTGGTTCCTTCTGAGACGACAATCATGGCACCTGTTCCAAGATGAGAGCGACGCTTTAGTACCGAGTCAAAATCAAGAGGAACATCAATATCCTTGGGTGTCAGGATGGTGTTTGAAGGGCCGCCGGTGAAAACAGCTTTTAGCTTTTTACCCAGCAACATCCCTTTACCGTAGGTGTTGATCAGCTCAGAGAGTGGTGTACCCATTGGTAGCTCGTAAAAGCCAGGTTGCAGTACATCACCACTCAGTGAGTAGATCTTGGTGCCTGCTGCATCGCCAAGGCCAAGGTTTTTATACCACTCCGCACCGTTTCTAACGATATGTGAAACGTTTGAGAGCGTCTCCATATTATTAACTAAAGTGGGGTGGCCAAAAACACCAAAATCAGCGGGAAAGGGAGGTTTGCCGCGTGGGAAGGGAAATTTGCCTTCAACGGACTCAATCGCGGCTGTCTCTTCGCCACCAATATAGTGGCCCGAGCTGGCATGTACACGATATTTTAGTCGTGGGATCACCTTCTTCACTTCAGTATAGAGATCTGATGCTAACCACTGCTCGAGTGCGGCACGCATCGATTTGAGTGATTCGGTTTGGTCGGGGTTGATGTAGAAGATGATCTGGTTAATCTTGCTTGCCAAGGCACAGATAGTGGCCCCTTCGATCACCTGAAACGGGGTCTCTTCCAACAGAACACGATCTTTAAAGGTGCCGGGCTCATCTTCATTGCCGTTGCAAATCAGGTACTTCTCCATCGCCATCTTCTTGGCCGCAAGGAACTCCCATTTCTTATAACTAGGAAAACCGCTACCGCCGAGGCCACGCAGTCCAGCATCCTTGATCAGTGGGATCAGGGCAGAGGGATCTTCTAGTGCAATCTTTAGCGCCTTGCCACCGATGGTGCTTCTCCAGGCGGTGAGGTCAGGGCCGACACGGCAATCTTTATGCAGCAGCACTCGATTTAATGGTTGCATAATCTCTCTCCTCAGCGATTCTTGTGTAGGCCGTCATAATCCGAGTCATTCTCGAATTTGGCGCATTCAGGGAAGAGCAGAGGCCCTTGCAGGTCCATCGGCATATTGGCTTGAGTAAGCTCACGGCGCAGATCACTGAGGTGCTCGATAGAGATCTTTTTGTGCTTAACACCGTGGCAGTTAGCAGCAGCATGTTCACCAGCACGTCGGCCAAAACTGATGATCTCCAGCAGCGCATTACCCATGATGCGATTTTTACCGTGAATTCCACCAGAAACCTCACCAACACAGTAAAGCCCCTTTACACTTGAGAGACCATTAGGGTCGATCACTACACCACCGTTTTGATAGTGCAGGGTGGGGTAAATTAGTGGTGGTACTTTCAGTGGGTCAATACCACTCTTTTTGCCAAGTTCAATCAGCTTTGGAAAGCGAAGTGCCAACATGCCAGGTTCACGCAGCTCCAACCCTGGGGTATCGAGCCAAACACCAATTGCCCCATCAGGTGTGGTGATGCCGCGCCCTTCAACACACTCACGCAGAATGGCGGAGGAGACATGGTCGCGCGTCTTCAGCTCATCAACAAATCGTTCACCGTTGGCATTCAACATATAGGCACCGGCAGAGCGTACACCTTCAGTAATCAGGTGGCCCGCCATGTGTTGTGGATGTGACAAACCTGATGGATGGTACTGAAATGAGTCAAGATCACGCAGTTTAGCACCCAAGCGATAGGCGAGAACTAAGCCATCAGCCGTGGCACCAAAGTGGTTAGATGTTGGGAACTGATTGATATGCATCCGGCCAATACCGCCAGTAGCAACAATCACTGATTTGGCTCTCACCAAATTGTAGCTACAGTCCTTCAGTGATGAGAGCACAGCACCTGCACAGTGACCCGACTCATTGGCTAACAGCTCAACAGCTGGACTGTAGTCGATGATTTCGATATTGCTATTGAGTACCGCTTCACGCAGTACCCGCATCATCTCCAGGCCCGTGTAGTCACGATAGTAGACGACACGAGCGGCTGAGGTGCCACCCGCACGACGCGTCAGCAGATCGCCATATTTATCCAGGTCAAACTGCATCCCCTGCTGAATCAACCAGCGAATCACCTCAGGGGCATCCATCACCATCTCAGCCACTAGCTCTTTATCGGAGAAGTGGTGGCCCGCTTTGATGGTGTCATCAAAGTGCATCTGTGGGGTATCGCCCTGCTCAATGGAGGCTTGAATGCCACCCTCAGCCATCACAGTGTTGCTGTCACCCAGGCGTAATTTTGTAGCTAAGGTGACACGCGCTCCCGCTTCAGCGGCCATCAATGCGGCAGCACAACCGGCTCCACCACCACCAATGACCAAAATATCGGTCTCTAAAATAGGTGCACCCGCAAGATCAGACTCATCAATCCGTGCATCAGATTGCAGCATGGCAGCCAACTGACCGTGGCACGCTTCGCCTTTGTTAGCACCCACTTTTAGGTTGATGATTGAATTGGGGAAGTAGTCGGGGTGAAACTGCTTAAGCAGCACTTCGGGCGTTAAAGTCTCCTTGGCTGCTGCAATATCTTCAAGTGCACAATATTTATTCAGCGCCTCTTTGTAGGCGGTGCCCTGGTTATTTTTCGACATCGAGGTCTCCCTTGCGTAGTGTCTCTAGGCGGCTGATTAGATTGCCTGGACGCGTGTGGAAGTAGGCGGTAACACGACGTGAAAATAGCCCGACATGATTTGGAGCAATCATCTCAGGGCAGGCGGTCATGCAGAAGTTGCACATCACACACTCAATGAAGAGTTCTCCCGCTTCACGGAAACGTCCTTTACTCGCTAGAGCAACGCCACGCTCCACTTCAATCCCTTTTGGACAAGAGCGATTACAGCCACCGCAGTGACGGCAGTGATCAGCTTCTGGGAAGATTTTATGGAAGCGACCTTGCACCTCCCATGAGCTATTGATCATCTTCAGATCATAGGTGTGGTGAGTGGGTGTCGGGAAGACTAGGAAATTGACCTGCATCCCCTCCTCAATCAAGGTCTGGCAACCGAGTGCCATTGTGACCTGATCACTCTCTTTGCGGCGTACCATGATACGACAGGAGCCACAGACACCCTCAAGACAGCCGACACTTTTGACTCGAGGATAACCTGCATGCCACAACGCCTGAATAGTCGATAGCGATGAAGGAGCGGTGATCTCTTTACCGTTGATGGTGACGTTCACCAACTCTTCGTCTTGCTTCTGCATGAAAAAATTACGCAATTCTGAAAATGATAACGGAACATTATACGCCCTCTAGGCTCTTCAACAGCCCCCTATTTCCATGCAAAAAAAGGTAATTGGTCAATTTTGGTTGTTTTTTCGTGAAGGGGGCATCTTAGCAGCCTAATTTTAAGCAAAATAAGGAAGCCAAATCAGATTATTTCACTTGCCCAACCAAAAGTGACTACCCACCAAAACAGCACTCTCATTCTGATCATTTTTAGTGCAGCTTCCCTTTTTCCCCTTCAATCTAAGCAGCCAGAATAATTGAGTTATCACTCGTAACAAGGTATATATGCGAAGCTCGACCAGCGACAGTGCAAATTCATACCTATATATATGGGGCTTTTTCCTCTGTAGACGCTTAGTTGATTCAACGGCGCACGGCTGGCACAAATTTTTTCTTCACGGATTTTCTGTGGAGGATAGGATTTTTTTACTTTTTTATTATTGTCATTTCCAATCATTTGGGGAGAAACCATGAAGCCATTGAATTTAACAGAGAAGATCCTGAGCCAGCACCTTGTAGGTGGCGGCGAACTGCCCGAAGCGGGCGTTGTTATCAAGATCAAAATTGACGAAGCCTTTACCCAGGATGCCACCGGCACCATGTGTATGCTTCAGCTGGAAGCGATGGGTGTTGATCACGTCAAACCACTCTCCGTTAACTTCGTTGACCACAGCATGATCCAATCAGGTTTCCGTAACCCAGATGATCACGCCTACTTAGAGAGCATCTCCAGAAAACTGGGCATCATCTTCTCACCACCTGGTACTGGCATCTGTCACTTCCTCAACATTGAGAACTTTGTTAAACCTGGCATGACCGGTATTGGCGCAGATAGCCACACCGTAAACGCAGGCGGCATGGGCGCCATCTATTTTGGTGCCGGCGGTTACGATATCGCACTATCCATGGCGACGGGTGAGTATGCACTGCCAATGCCTGAAGTGGTCAACGTCAACCTGACCGGTTCACTACAGCCTGGTGTTATGGCGATGGATGTCATTTTGAAGATGCTCTCTATCGTTGGCGTAAAAGGCGGTAAAGGCAAGATCTTTGAGTACTCCGGCCCAGGCGCAGCGTCACTGACCCTAACCGAACGTGCCACCATCACCAACATGGGTGCTGAGATGGGAGCCTCTACCTCTATCTTCCAAAGTGATGAGAACACCTTAGCCTATCTTGAGAGTCGTGGACGCGGTGCTGACTACCAAGCAATGGCCGCCGATGAAGGCGCAACCTACAGCAGTCAAATCGATATCGACCTTGATACGCTTGGCCCACTCATCGCTATCTACCCATCACCCGGTAATGTTGAACAAGCCGCTGACCGTGCCGGTGACAAAATCGATCAGGTCTGTGTGGGTAGCTGTACCAACAGCTCTTACGAGAACATCGCCAGCTTTGCTGAACTGCTGAAAGGCAAACGTGTTGTTGTTGATACTCTGCTCTACCCAGGTTCACGTGCCGTTGCCATGCAGTTGGCCAACGCGGGTTACATCTCTACTCTTTACGCCTCAGGCGTTCGTGTGATGGAGAATGGCTGTGGTGCTTGTATTGGCCAGGGTGGTTCACCAGTTAGTGGTGGTCTAAGTCTGCGTACCTTCAACCGCAACTTCCCAAA
Organism: Sedimenticola sp.; assembly: GCA_027068675.1. Taxonomy (GTDB): domain Bacteria; phylum Pseudomonadota; class Gammaproteobacteria; order Chromatiales; family Chromatiaceae; genus JAKITT01. Next base: position 5,415 of record JAMOMH010000027.1, on the reverse strand, counting down.
ACGCTCAGGGACTGATGATGCTGAAGTGCATCTGGTCAGCCCTCTGGTTGCCGCTGCCTCTGCTTTGACCGGTGTTGTTACCATCCCTACCAGCAATGTTGAAATCCAAGAGACACCACAGGTTGATGACTCTGCCTCTTTTACTCAACCACTGCCAGAAGCTGATCGTGCTGCTGTTAAAGTAGTTCGTGGTCCAAACATCATGGCACTGCCAGATTTCGAAGCATTGCCAAGCACTCTGACCGGTGAAATACTGCTGAAACTGGGTGATAACATCAGTACTGATGATATCCAGCCAGCGGGGATCTACCTGCCACTACGCTCAAATGTGAAAGAGTACGCCATGCAGGCAACCTACAACCAGATCGATACCACTTTTGCCGATCGTGCTTGTGCTCACCGCGATGCGGGTGGTCACGGAATCCTGGTGGGTCGTGAAAACTACGGCCAAGGTAGCTCACGTGAGCATGCAGCACTCTGCCCACGCTGGCTGGGTATCCGTGCGGTTGTTGTGGCACAGTTTGCCCGTATCCACGTAGCCAACTTGGTTAACTTCGGTATCGTGCCACTCACGTTTGCCAACATCGAAGATTATGACAAGGTAAACCAGGGTGATACCGTCTCTATCGACGTATCTAACCTGGAAAGTGATCTGACCATGACCGTTGATGGTCAGCAGATTGCGCTGGTTCCCGCTTTTGAGCCGAAGGATGTTGCCGTCCTGAAAGCAGGTGGCGCCCTGCCTTTCTTTAAAGCTAGCCACAATAGCTAAATAACTGCACAAGCGGAGAGTTTTTAAGGGTTGCATTTAATAGTAACCTTTAGGCTCTTCGCTTTTGCGTCCCTATAATAAACGATTATTAGAATCCTCTGGAGCATAACTATGTCCATGAAGATCGGAGTTCCCAAGGAAATCCAAGCCGGTGAAAGTCGGGTTGCCCTTACGCCAGAAACGGCTGAGCGGTTGCAAAAACTAGGCTACGCAGTAGCTATCGAGAGCGGAGCAGGTCAGCTGGCTGACTTCTCCGATGAAGCCTATAAAGAGGCGGGTGTAGCGATTATTGACGACGTAAAAGCCCTATGGGCCGACAGCGACATCATAATGAAAGTACGCGCCCCTCAGTGCTGCTCAAATCTCTGTATTGATGAGACTGAGCTACTGACGGACAACACAACCCTGATCAGCTTTATCTGGCCAGCTCAGAATGAAGAGCTGCTGAATAAGTTGTCACAGAAAAATGTCAATGTATTGGCGATGGATAGCGTGCCACGTATCTCACGCGCACAGAAGCTTGATGCCCTCAGTTCAATGGCCAACATCTCTGGTTATCGTGCCATTGTTGAAGCCTCAAATGCCTTTGGTCGCTTCTTCACCGGTCAGATTACCGCTGCGGGTAAAGTGCCACCTGCCAAGGTAATGGTCATCGGTGCGGGTGTTGCAGGTCTTGCCGCTATCGGTGCAGCCAATAGCCTAGGCGCCATTGTTCGTGCTTTTGATACACGTCCTGAAGTGAAAGAGCAGGTTGAGAGTATGGGCGCTGAATTCCTCATGCTTGATTTCGAAGAGGAAGATGACGGCTCACCTAATACCGGTTATGCCAAAACCATGAGTAAAGAGTTCATCGAAGCTGAGATGAAACTGTTTGCTGAACAGGCGATGGATGTCGATATCATCGTCACTACAGCACTGATTCCTGGTAGACCTGCACCAAAGTTGATTACCTCCGGCATGGTTGAATCGATGAAAGATGGTAGTGTCATCGTCGATTTAGCAGCTGAACAGGGCGGCAACTGCGCACTGACTGAACCGGGTGAATCTATCGTGAAGCATGGCGTAACCATCATTGGTTATACCGATCTTCCAAGTCGCCTAGCTGCTCAATCAAGCCAGCTTTATGGAACAAATCTGCGTCACCTGTTGACTGACATGACCCCTGAGAAGGATGGTCAACTGATCATCGACTTTGAAGATGTGGTTGTCCGTGGCACAACCGTTATCAGAGATGGCAAGATCACTTGGCCTGCGCCTCCTATCGAAGTAACCGCTGCACCTGCAGCGGCTCCAGAGCCTGCTCCGATTATGGCAAAGGCTGAGGAAGTACCGCCTAGCAAGGTCAAAACGGCTATTAAGTGGGGTGTTGCTGCCTTTATCATGTTGTGGATTGGTGCAAATGCTCCAGCCAGCTTCCTGACACACTTTACCGTTTTTTCACTCTCCTGTTTCATCGGTTACATGGTGATCTGGAACGTGACTCCTGCACTGCACACACCTTTGATGAGTGTGACTAACGCTATCTCCGGCATCATTGTCGTGGGTGCGCTGCTTCAGGTGTCGAGTGATAGTGGTTGGGGTGTATTCCTTGCAGCTATTGCTGTATTGGTTGCAACTATCAACATCGCGGGTGGCTTCTTGGTCACACGTCGTATGTTAGAAATGTTCCAGAAATAATATAGGAGTCGAACGATGGAAGGTATGATCACGATCGCCTATATTGTGGCGAGTATTCTTTTTATCCTCGCTCTTGGTGGCTTAAGCAACCAAGAGACAGCACGACGCGGTAATCTTTTTGGCATGATCGGTATGACGATCGCCATTATCGCAACCATTCTTGACCACAGAGTCTCTGCTGGCGGTACTTTTATCATCATAATTATGATGGTTATTGGTGGCGGTATCGGTGCCTATCTCGCTAAGCGCGTTGAGATGACCGAGATGCCTGAGCTGGTCGCTATTTTGCACAGCTTTGTTGGCCTAGGCGCTGTTTTGGTTGGCTATGCGACTTATCTTGACCCCAGTGCTCATCTCGAAGGGGCAGAAGCAACCATTCATGACATCGAAGTCTATATCGGTGTCTTGATTGGTATGATTACGTTTACCGGTTCAATTATCGCTTATGGCAAATTGAAAGGCAGCATCACCGGTAATGCGATGATTATTCCAGGTCGTCATGCAATAAACGCCACCATGGGTATTATCTGCATTTGGCTCGGTATCTTCTTTGTCGGTGCCGATACCTCAGATGGTGTCACACTCCTTATCATCATGACCGTGTTTGCTGGCATCTTCGGTGTGCATATGGTGATGGCGATTGGTGGTGCTGATATGCCTGTTGTGGTCTCAATGCTCAACAGCTACTCAGGTTGGGCAGCCGCTGCGACTGGTTTCATGCTATCAAACGATCTATTGATTGTTGTAGGCGCACTGGTTGGTTCAAGTGGTGCAATCCTGAGCTACATCATGTGTAAAGCGATGAACCGTAGTTTTATCAGTGTTATTGCGGGTGGTTTTGGCACTACAGTTGGAGCAGCACCTGCTGGTGATGGCGAGAAGGCTGTCTATTCACCAGAGACCTCTGCAGAAGAGGTTGCTGAGATGCTGGTTGATGCTAAAGAGGTTGTCATCGTACCTGGTTACGGCATGGCGGTTGCCCAAGCACAACATACAATCAATGAGATCACCAAAAAGCTGCGCGGACGCGATGTTAATGTCCGTTTTGCCATCCACCCCGTTGCAGGTCGTCTGCCTGGTCACATGAACGTACTGCTGGCAGAAGCCAAAGTCCCTTATGACATTGTGCTAGAGATGGATGAGATCAATGATGATCTTCCAGGAGTTGACGTAGTATTGGTTATTGGCGCTAACGACATCGTTAATCCAAGCGCACAAACCGATCCACATAGCCCAATTGCTGGTATGCCAGTACTTGAGGTTTGGAAGTCAGGTAAGGTTATTGTCATGAAACGTGGCCGTGGTGTTGGTTACGCCGGTGTAGATAATCCTCTCTTCTCCCGTGATAACACGCGGATGCTCTACGGGGATGCCAAGGCGAGTGTTGATATCATTTTGTCCAACGTCTAACAGATTCTATTTAATTGAGGTTTTAACTCATGGCAAGACCTGAGAAACACATTTTTATCTGTGGCCAAGCACGGCCACCTGGCCATCCTCGCGGCTCTTGTGCTGATAAGGGTGCTGCTGATGTGCTGCAAACATTTCAACAGCAGTTTGAACAGAAGGGTTTTTGGGGTCGGTTTGGCCTAACGAGTACCGGTTGTTTGGGCGCCTGCGATGCTGGCCCTGTCGTTCTTGTCTACCCAGAAGGGGTCATGTACGGCAAAGTAACCAAAGATGATGTTGATGAGATCATCAAAGAGCATCTACTGGGTGGTAAGCCCGTAGAGCGTCTGCAAGTACCCGCAGAGCTTTGGTAATAACCGTGCCAGGCGACCCACTCATTGTGGGCGGGTCGTTTGGTTGGTCAACAATTGACCTAAATATGAATTCAAGCCATTAGACAGTGTGTCTAATGCACAATTTTTTAAAATATAAGGGGTATCCTAATGACGGAAAAGAGTGATCTTATTATCCGCGTCGCTGGTGAAGGCGGTGAAGGTGTCGTCTCTACCGGTGATTTTATTTCAGCCGCCTGTGCCAGAGCTGGCCTGGAGATCTACACCTTTAAAACCTTTCCTGCTGAGGTAAAAGGTGGCTACTGTTTGTACCAGCTGCGTACAAGCGATAACCGTATCTACAATCAGGGCGATACATTTGATGTATTTGTTGCCTTCAATGGTGAGGCTTACGAACTCAACAAGCACCTGCTGGAACCAGGCACTGTTATGGTTTGGGATGGTCCAGGTGGTGATTTTGAACCTGAGATTCCAGAGGGTGTTATTTCATACCCCATTCCAATGACTAAAACAGCCAAAGAGCTTGGTTCGCTTCGCTCTAAAAACATGGTTGCATTGGGTGCTGTCTCAGTTCTCTTTAATGTGAATGAAGATACATTGATCGAAGTGCTGACCAACAAGTTTAAGCCGAAGGGTGAAGATGTATTGAACTTTGCTCTGAGATCTTTTGAAGCAGGTAAAGAGCTGGGTCTGGCACATGAGAAGGTTGATCCATTCCGTGTTGCTGACAGTAAAGGCGCAAAAGATTGCATCCTGATGGCCGGTAACGAAGCGTGTGGCCTGGGTGCTATTTTGGGTGGCTTGGATTTCTTTTCAGCTTACCCACTGACTCCAGCCACTGAAGTGGCTAAGTACGTATCTGCTCAACTGCCTAAGACAGGCGGAACACTGGTACAAGCGGAAGATGAAATTGCTTCATTGGCACAGGTTCTTGGTGCTTCTTACGCCGGTAAGCGTTCAATGACAGCGACCTCTGGGCCTGGTCTGGCGCTGATGGCTGAGTTGATCGGTATGAGCACCATGGCCGAGTTGCCGTGTCTGATCATCGACGTTCAGCGTGGTGGCCCTTCAACAGGTCTGCCAACCAAACATGAGCAATCAGATCTCTTCCTAGCAATTCACGGTGGTCACGGTGATTCACCCCGTATCGTTATGTCCGTTGAAGATGTGAACGACTGTATCAACATGACGGCAGAGGGTCTGAACATTGCTGAGAAGTATCAG
>JAMOMH010000026.1 GCA_027068675.1 Sedimenticola sp. | reverse complement strand
CAGCTCGCTTTCTTCATCCGTGCAGAAACTTCAATCAAACCAATTTCCTACACAATCTGTGGTGGTCTACCATTTACCCCTGCTCAGATTGTGACCAAGGTTAAGGAGATCAGCTAATGACTAGAGCAATTTTTAACAACATTCAGATGAAGCCTAAGCAGTACAAATCTGAAGTGACTCCAGTATGGTGCCCTGGTTGTGGTGACTACGGTGTACTCGCCAGTGTCTACCGCACACTCTCAGAGCTGGGTATCAATCCTAAAGATTTCGTTGCTGTTTCAGGTATCGGCTGCTCATCACGCCTGCCTTACTTTGTTAAGTCATACAAAATGCACACCCTGCATGGTCGTGCGGGCGCTGTAGCCACCGGTACCCAGCTTGCCAACCCAGAGCTGGCCGTTATGGTGACGGGTGGTGACGGTGACGGTTTCTCTATCGGTGGTGGCCACATGCCACACATGGCACGTAAAAATGTCGACATGACCTACGTACTGATGGATAACGGTATCTATGGTCTGACTAAAGGCCAATCTTCACCGACTACCCGTAAAGAGATGCCAGCCTACATCACCCCATACGGTGGTGTTGAAGAGCCTATGGACCCAGTACTCTACATGCTCACTTACGGTGCTACCTATGTCGCTCAGGCGTTTGCCGGTAATCCAAAGATGTGTGCCGAGCTGATTAAAGGAGCAATGGAGCACAAAGGTTTCGCTTATGTGAATATCTTCGCCCAGTGCCCAACTTTCAATCAGATCGATACTGCCAAGTACTACCGTGACTTGGTTGAAGATCTGCCTGAGGGTTACGACTCTACCGATATGGATGGTGCAATGAAGATCGCTCGTCGTCCAAATGGTAAGGCGCCTGTCGGTTTGATCTACAAGGAAGATCGCTACACCTTGTGTGATGAGATGAAGCGTCTGGTTAATCTGGTTGGTGGTTCTGCTGACTATGACAAGCAAAAGATCATCGACCTAAATCGTCCGTGATATACGAATACGACAATTCGCTGGAAACCTTTTCTGACCGTGCCTCATTAATTGAGGCACGGGGAAAAGGTGGCTCGCTGGTTGATGCCGATCTCTCATTTTTGAACATGATCGGTATCGACCTGTCGGGTCTTGACCTCTCAGGTGCGCTCTTCACAGGGAGCTACTTGAAGGGGGCCAATCTCTCTAACTGCAAGATGGATCAAGCCTTTACTCAAGATGCGATGATGGATGAGGTTAATCTCTCAGGCATCACATTCTCTCAAGGCTTTTTTCAACGTGTTTCGTTGGTGGGTGCAAAGTTTGATGGTGCTGATCTACGTGATAGCCGCATTTTACTCTGTCCTATGGTGAAGGCGAGTTTTGTAGGCGTGAAACTTCCTGGCGTTGATCTTCAGGGTGGTGACCTTTCAGGCGCTCAATTTAAAGAGAGTGATCTTGTTGGCACAAGCCTAAGAGAGTGCCAGTTAGAAAATTGTCAGTTTATCGATAGCGACATCAGTCATGCAGACCTCCGAAAGACAAACCTTGTTGCTGCAATGTTTAAGAACTGTGTAACGACTGAGACGATGTATTACGGCAAGTCTCCATGGGATGGCCGCAATACAACAAAAGATGTTGTGAAGGAGATGGTAAATTTTGATGGTGAGTAACCAAACATGCCAACCTTCATCAAATTATGGAAGCGATATATACTCTTGGAAGTCGACAGGCTTCTAAGAGTATAAATTGTGGAAAGTTATAAGCTAGTTCTCCCCGAACACCTCAACCACGGCGGCTTCCTATTTGGCGGCAATATGCTCAAATGGACCGATGAGTATGCTTGGATTGCAGCCACTATGGGGTACCCAGGCTGCAACTTTGTCACTATTGGCATGGAGCAAGTACACTTCATGCAACCCGTACGAGAGGGGACAATCCTACGTTTTGTAGCCGATTGTAAGAAGATTGGTAGCAGTTCAGTGCACTACACTATTCACGTCTACCGTGAGAGTGATGAGGCAAAGCTTGAAAACCTTATTTTCTCAGCAGTGATAGCTTTTGTTCGTTTAGATGAGAGAGGCAACAAGTTACCTCTGTAGTGCTGGCTCAACAAAGTAGCCACTCCCTCACAACCTACCTCCCCCAGAATAAGCAATTTACAGCATTGTTAGGCTTATTTTCCCGTTACTCAGAGTGAAATCTATTTTCACTTTTTATAAATACCAAAAGCTTAGAACCAGTTGGAGCAACCTCCAAGCCAGGGCTAACCTTTAGGGGGCCCTGAATAAGTCATGATTGTTTTATACTGACTGAAATTGCCCCAATTTGTCCCAAACTTACAAAGATATTAACGCACAACCCAGGATTTGATCTGCTGCTCATTAAGAAAAGCTTCAGCACCGCTACCGTGCATCATTGATAGGCTGGCCAATATGCCCGCTTCGGTACAGCTGGCAGCAAATACAGTGACTGATCGTGGCGCATCAACAACCGGCCAGCCTGTTGTTGGATCCAGTATGTGGCTATAACGCACCCCCTCTTTTAGTAGATAGCGTTGCGCATCACCGCTGGTGGCTAATGCTCCCTGTTTAAGCTCGATCTCCTGGCCTGTGCTACTACCGACTCGGTCTGGGCTATCAACGGCTACACACCACCCTCCTCCACTTTTTCGGGGAGCGGTAACGGCAAGATCGCCACCAAAATTGATGAGCAGACTTGCAGCTGTTTTCTGCTTCAATAGATTGATTGAGGTATCAACGGCATACTCTTTACCTATACCACCTAAATCGATCTCCATGCCACTTGGCAGGGTGATATACGGGCGCTGCCAATCTACTTTTTTCCAGGAGATGGATGATTTAAGGCGCTCAATTAGTTCCATTGGCGGCAAATTAGCACTGCCATCAAATTTCCAGGCTTGGCGCAAAAGGCCGGATGTTATATCAAAGCGCCCTTCACTGAGTTGATAGCAGTGGTCGGCGTAGTCGAGTAGGTTGGCCATCTCATCGTCAACCTCAACCGCCCTGCCCTGTGAAGTGTTGATTTTGTAGATGATATTGTCATCTCGATAGCGGCTGAATTTCTGCTCAATACGTTTTACCTCATCATAGGCAGATTGGGCTAATGCCACAGCATCTGAACGATTTGAGGCCTCCATCAGCACTTCACATGGACTGGCCATCGCTTTAAAGCGCCCTACCCAATAGCCTGCTTGTTGCTCAACTGTCAGGCTGCCCATTAGAAGGGAATATTGAAATTAACATTGACGATCATAGCCTCCAGTGTTGGAAAGAGATCAACCTGCTTTTGTGAGCCGATGGCATCACTTGGACTACTGTCACCACTCTGCTGCATATAGGCGATACGTAGTGAGAGCCTGCCATCAGTAAAAACAGGGAAGCCATATTTCAGACCAATGGTGTAACTCGACATCTCCCCCAGCCGTTGATCACTACTGAGATAGTTTGGCAGCACCTCTGAATCGACCAAGCTGTGCCGATAGAAGTCGGCAGCACTCTGCATGTAGTACCTCACTTGAGGCTGTAGATAGTGGCCTGCACCGATCTCGTAGCGATATTTCAGATCAAAGGTGTGTGAATCAATCCCCCAGTCATCCCAAAAGTAGCGGTAGGTAAAGTGAACCACATCCTCAGTCAAATGGTGTGCTGTCGTCCAGTTTACTGACTGGCGAATACGGCTATCGGGACGCTTCTCATAACGATAGCCGGTGGTATTTCCCGTAACAGCATCCACTTCACTAACAATTTTGTAGGGATCAGACATATAGCCATCGACAAGGCTATAGCTGTAGTTGAGCTGGGTTAAGGTAGTACGGCTCAAAATTTGTGTCACACCCAGCAGCAGGTCGGTGGTACTTTTCTCCTCCTCTTTGCTCTGGATGGCTAGTGTTGTGCCATCGGTGGCGGAGCGTTCAACAGGCGTGCCACCCGATGGGGTGATAGTATCTTGGGTTATGGCTGCACCGACCGTTACTGTTGTTAAGCGATTATTAAAATCACGCGACAGGCTCGCATTCAGGCCAAGCGAGTCATAGTCATCCTCAGTTGATATATCTGCACCCAGCTTGAGCCGAAAGAGTCGATTCAGCACCTGCTCCCAACTACTACTGATGGCGGTACGTGTATCTTCAAAATCCCGTAGTGGTGTCTCTTTTTCAGTCGCCGTATAGGCGGTACCCGATGCGGTAGTAAATGTCTGTGATGTGGTGGCAGCAGAGGCCCCATTGGGGGAGGCCCCTGTCAGTGTATCAACCAGCACGGTGACACTGATGGTTGTCTCCTCCGTTAGACGTTGGCCCGTGGCAATCGTTTTTACAGCCGATACACGATCACTCTCTGAGTAGGACATAACTCCTGCATCAACTACCCAGTCAGCGCTACTGGCCTGCCCTGGTATACCGGTAAGCAGTGCACAGGTCGCTAATGAGAGCTGTCGGCGTAATGTTCTGTTTTTTAGTTGCATCCGCAGCCACCTCCACCCACCCCTTTGCCACCGCTGGCAGCCTCTTTACTAAAGTAGATATGCTCATCAAAAGATTGCTCCATCGGATCAGTGACCAGTTGCATCTTCTGTTCAGCCAGTTGGTCACGTTGCCAAGGCTTCACATCTACAGCACAGCCTACCAATAGGCTGCTCAACAAAATTAATACTAACCGTTGTCCTTTCATATAATCACTTCTCTCCCTGCAATAGCTGCTGAATATTCTCTTCAATTTTTACCGTATCACTCACTAAAAAGCCGACATGACGTGATACAACACGGCCTTGCCGGTCAATGAGATAGGAGGTAGGCATGCCAGGTAGATGGTAGGCTTCAGCTGTTACACCTTTTGGGTCAAAGGCGACTGTAAACTCTGCCGGCAAATTGGAGAGAAATTTTCTGGCCCGGGCCTCATCACTATCCAAGTTGATGGCAATAATCTTGAATTGATCAGGATCATTCTGCTTATGCAGCTGGTTCATCCAGGGAAATGATTGTCGACAAGGGCCACACCATGAGGCCCAAAAATCGAGATAGACCACCTGTCCTTTTAGATCACTCAGTCTAATTTCAGTACCATTTTGTGTGGGTAGCGTGAAATCAGGTGCTCGATTATCTGCACTCGCTAAAATTGGCAGCAGTAGCAGCAGTAATAAAATTGATCGGCCTATTTGTCTCATGCCGACCCTCGCGTTTGTTGCCATCGTTGGCCTCATATCTATTTTCATCCTTAAAGCAATGGAATATCACGGGAACCTCTCCAAATACGTCAACAACCGTTCAAATAAGGGGGAAGATAGACCGCTTTTGTTGCACCACAAGCAATGATAAAGATGCCACATCTCTGGATCAATAGGGGTATAGCGATGAGGGGGTTTGAGCCTATCAACAAAAGCATAAATGTGACGGCCATCACTATTTTCTCTATTCGATAAAGGATATCACCCCAGCTAAAAGCGGTGTTATGCAATATTAAGGTTTACTGTTTTTATCTTGTTTTCCTTACACCCTCTTCACTTAGCTAATCATCATCGTCATCATCATGCTCATAGCGATAGTATCGTTGATCGCCCGCCTGATCACGCGTACCCCTTAGCTTGTTACGCCAGATATATTTAGCCTCATCCTCATCACCACTACGATGACATTCAACACAGTTCTCATAGTCACGGATACCCTCTTCCCTATGCTCACCACGGATATTGGCACGAGAGTGTTCATGGCAGCCGTAACAGGTGTAGCTGCTGTAGTCATCCTTGATATGGCATGTATCACAAGCGGCATCATGGTCACGATCAAAACGAAAGTATTCATCATGCTTCAAAGTGGCTGGAGTCCAACTCTCTGTAGAGTGGCACTCTGCACAGTTACCCTTGATTTTTTGATGTAGGGTATCACCTGGATTGCTATGACAACTATCACACAGCTCTTGCGTATCACGCGCAATAAGTTGATGTGAAAACTGGCCAATAGGGCGGAAGGATTGCACCCCTTTATGGTCGCTGTGGCAGGCAACACAATCATCCTCCAACAGCTCCTGGTGGAAGGCCATATTTTTCTTCTCTTTTGCAATAGCCACCCCTTTAGTGGTTATCAGACCAATATCTTCCACCTTATGACACGCTATGCACTTGGAGGATCTACTACCAATAAAGGGAGTATGACAGGCGAAGCAGTCATCAGTGAGATCCATATGGGGATCCATTAATTTGCCAGGTTCAATCATTAGGTGTGGGACAAAAATCACTAACAGGATGAGTACTAGCAGATTGGCCAGGACGATGATATTGACGATTCTATTTTTCATTTCCATTGCCAGTATAGGAGGATGCTAAAGATATGAGTTGTGCCGAGTACCACAAATATTAGGGTGATCGGAAAGTGTACAGCCCGCCATTTTTTCATCGTGTCTAAAGTGACAGCATCCCAGAAAAGTGCTCTCTCAGCCTCATCACCAACAAGACCTTTCTCAGCATGGTGCGCCTTCTTCTCCACAATATATTGACGTGATCGATCCAACAGATATTGCCCCGTCATTCCACTGATAATATTGACCATCATGGCGACCAGTGCCAACCAGGGCAGTATGGCGTAGACATGTATACCGGCATGTACCAAAACCATCAGTGCACCAGACCAGGTGAGAACTTCATGTAATTTGAGCAGGGTCTTCGGTTTACCAAAGCTGATCTTCTTACGTTTGCGCATGGAGTAGAGGAAGGAGAGCATGATCAGCAGGACACCAGGGATGCCTAACCAACGCCCAACCCATGTCATATCCAGGAGATGTAATACCGCATCAAGAATGGCTGTTGCCACAATTAGCGTCACGAACATCAACAGAAACGGCATGACTTTTTTGCTTATAAGTGAACGCTCCATCACCCTAAATCCTACTGTTGGAGATGTTGAAGTGTGCATATGCGGAGGTGCATGGCAAGGCACAAGGAGATGCAAGACTTACTCCTCCATACTTACACTTCTCATCTAGGCCCATGTAGATAACATCGCCATACGCTATCGCAAGCATGCCATTCACTGTGTAGCACAACCTATCTAACTGATGGGTAAGTGAATTTGAACTAATGTTATACATAACAATACCTTAGTATTAAAGTTGAGCTGTCAATTGCGGCATTTAAAATCATCATCTCTATACCGTTAACGTAAGATTATTCTTTGGTTTTGAGATACACAGCAAGCAGTGGCCTATCTCAACATCGGCATCTGGCTCTTGACTATACTCAACATCGCCAGACTCCAGAGCCGTCTGACAGCTACCACAGCTACCAGCCCGGCAACCAGAATCAACTCCAATATCGTTATCCTCAGCAAGCTCTAACAGTGACTCAGCATCAGGGTTCCAGATAATACTTTTGCCAGATTTGCTAAAAGTAACCGTAATCTCCTGCCCTATCTCCACAGGCTTACTAGGCTGAGGTTTACTCTTTTTATGTTTAGGCAAGGTTGCAGGGCCAAAAGCTTCGTAGTAAACATCTTCATTTGCTACACCCCACTCTTCTAACGCTGGCACTAGGCTCTCCATCATCGCCCGAGGACCACAGACATAAAACTGGTGGCGCTTCATTTGCAGCGTCAACTGCAATCGTTTTATATTGGCATGCCCTTTGTGTTGGTAATCAACACCCTCAATATCCTGCTCTCCAGGTCGGCTGTAACAGATATGAAGGTGGAAGTTTTTGTAGGCCCGCTGAAGTGTCTGTAGATGTTCCTTCATCACATGATCAGCACTATTGCGTAGACCATAGAAGAGCCAAATCTCTCGTGAACTACCGCTATTCAAAAGCGTGTTGACAATACTCACCATCGGCGTAATACCAATTCCACCACCCACCAACACAATGGGTAGAGGCTCTTCCTCCACAAGATAGAAGTGGCCCGATGGCGCTTTAACCGACAGCTGCATACCCTCTTTCACATGATCATGAAAATAGTTAGAGGAGCGGCCAGGCTGAAAATCAGGGTGATCAGCAGGTGCAGAAACACGTTTGATGCTAACTCGGTAGTGATCAGGCTGTGGGCTATCTGATAGTGAATAGCAGCGCACGATGTTTTTGCTTTCACCGTTCACAGGGTCTTTAATCTGTAATTTAAAGGTAAGAAATTGGCCAGGTTTGAAAGCAGGCAGAGGCTCTCCATCAACTGGGGTCAGATAAAAAGAGCAGATCGATTGAGCCTTATCCTCCATCACCCGTCGCTGGACGATAAATTTTCTGAATCCGCTCCAGGCTTCAGTCGTTGTACTCTCTACAGGCTGTGATGCTGGGGAAGCAAAATTGGGTTCAACATCCACTTGTAACCCGATCTTTCGCAGCTCTTGCTTCTGACGATAGAGCCCAACCAGTACGAAAATCCCCACTTGTAGCACTATTACTACAAATATGATTAACGCTAATGTTCCTGTACTCATCTTCAAGTCCCTTCACTAACTTCTGCTGCTATATATCTTCAATATACTGGCATTAGCTGAATTGAAGCTGAATCACATAAATAGCCCTCACTAATGGCCAAGGAGAGTGAAACAAAGGTGGGTTAGTCACCTGGATAAACTACCTTTGAACTGAGTCAGCCACTCCCCAAGGCATCACAGCAACGGCACTAATACTGTTCTTAGGTGAGCCATCAATAAACTTATCACTATAGGTCAGATAGACCAATACATTCCTTTTTTGATCGTAAAAACGCACCACTTGCATGCTTTTAAACAGAATTGAGGTTCGTTTTTTAAACACCTCATCACCATCTGCTTTACCTTTTAAGATAGTACCACTGAGGTGAATAGGACCCACTTGCCGACAGGCAATAGAAGCATCTGAGGTATCTTCAGCCATGCCGACAGCACCAGAAAGCCCCCCCGTTTTTGCTCGGCTTAAGTAACAGGTAACGCCCTCTACAGCGGGGTCATCAAATGCCTCGACCAGAATTTTGTCATTGGGCCCCATCATCTTAAATTTGGTACTAACCTCACCAATAGTCTCTGCACCCACTGTGCTGATAAATGTAAAAAAAAGAATAAAGATTGAAAGCTGGCGCATCAGATTGCTCCTTTGTAGGTTGCCATATAGAACATAAAAGCATGGCTGAATAGGTTGTGCAATTCTCTATTGTGGCTCTTTTCAAGTTAGAGAAGCTCCGAATAAGTCTGGCTGCACTCAAGCAGTAAGGTTCACTAAAGCTCAGCTAAAACTTAGGCTAAGATAAAATTGTTCCAATTTGTTTCGAAGTGAGCGGTAATAGTCGCTCTATTACAGCGATCTTCGGGAGCAATTTCAGCCCGTATAAAACAATCATGGCTTGTTCAGAGGTTCTTTAACAGGGGAGGAGCTGTTGGAAAAGCATTAGGATATGCTAATATAATAGCAGGTATAAATAGTCTATAGCATGAATGTGGCGACTATTTTTTCGTAAGGAGAATGAAAAATGAATATTGATCGTATCGTACTTATGTTTGCTGGGGGTATGATTTTACTGAGTCTTGGGCTTTCACAGCTGCATACTATTGAGTGGTTATGGCTAACAGCTTTTGTTGGGGCCAACATGTTCCAGGCATCATTTACTAAGTTTTGCCCATTGGCCATGATATTGAAGAAGTTGGGCAATAAATCAGGCGTTGCATTTGAGTAGTATCTGATTTTTAAGTCGATTTTAAACTAAAACATAGGAATAAGCAGATGAAAAAAATAATGTTGTTGGCAATTATGCTGGCTGTTCCAGCCGCACAAACTGTTGCTGATGAACAAGCTCAACGGGCTGATCAAAGTCGAGCCGTTATAAAGAGCTTTGCAGGTGCTTTAAAAGGGGAGCTGAAGGGAGCTTTGAAGTCTGAAGGCCCGCTTAAGGCGATTGAGGTTTGTAATAGTAGCGCACAACACATTGCAGCTGAACTCTCTAAAAAACATGGCTGGGAAATTAGCCGCACTTCACTGAAACCGCGTAATGCAGCAAATACACCAGATGCATGGGAGAGAGCTGTTTTAGAGAAATTTGAGGCGCGTAAGGCGGCAGGCGAAGGGCCAAAAATGATGGAGCATTATGAAATTGTCACCATGAATGGCGACCCAGTATTTCGCTACATGAAGGCGATTCCAACAGCAAAGAAACCTTGTCTGGTTTGTCATGGCAGCAACCTGAAACCTAAGGTAGCTGCAGTTATTGATAAATATTATCCAAATGATCAGGCGCGTGGTTATAAAGCAGGTGATATCCGCGGGGCATTTTCTATTATTCAGCCGATGTAAATCAAAGAGCTAATTTGTGGTAAAAAAAGGCGCAACACTAACTGTTGCGCCTTTTTTATTGGGGTATTTCTGTTGATTAAGCAGCTGAAACTGAATTGCAACGCGATGCGTAGTAGACCACAGGAATCAGCACCAGTGTCATTAGGGTGGAGACAAGAAGACCAAAGATGAGAGAGACAGCAAGGCCACTAAAGATTGGATCATCCAGAATGAAAAATGCCCCTGCCATTGCAGCCAGTGCAGTTAAAATAATCGGTTTGGCACGTACCACGGCTGATTGTACGACAGCTTTTTCTAATGTCATACCGTTAGCCAGCTGTTGATTGATAAAGTCGACCAATAGGATTGAGTTACGCACAATGATGCCTGCAAGGGCAATCATGCCGATCATTGATGTTGCTGTGAACTGCGCACCCAAAAGCGCATGACCAGGCAGGATGCCGATGATGGTCAGTGGTATGGGGGCCATAATCACCAATGGCACAGTGTATGAGCCAAATTGTGCCACGACCAATAGGTAGATCATAATCAGACCGACAGAGTAGGCAATACCCATGTCACGGAAGGTCTCATAGGTAATCTGCCACTCACCATCCCACTTCATAGCATAGGCGTAGGGGTTATCTGGCTGGCTGATGAACCACTGCTCTATTCCCTGTTGCTGCTCAAGCTGATCAGAGATATCAAACATACCGTAGAGCGGACTGTCGATCTCCCCAGCCATATCTCCACTAACGTAGACAACAGGTTTAAGGTCTTTGTGATGGATAGCTTGCTCTCGGCTGCTGTCGACCACGGTGACCACTTCAGAGAGAGGCACCATCGCCCCATTTCTACTGCGTAGATGCAGGGCCAGTAGTTGGTTGATTTGTGAGCGATCTGCTTCATTGAAAGTTAGCCGTACAGGAAGGGCATATTTTTGGTTTTGCCGATGTAGATAGGTGACATCCTCACCATTGATAAGTGTGGCAATCGCTTGGCTGATCTCCTGCTGCACTAGACCAAGCTGAGCCGCTTTGCTGCGGTCGACCTGGAGTAGCCACTTTTTAGCAGGAAAAACGGTGCTGTCATCAATATCAATGATGTCATCCGTGGTCTCAAAGAGTTTGCGTAGTTTAGTAGCATGTTCAATTTGACCCGCATAGTTGAGGCCATAAATCTCAGCCACTAAGGGTGCCATCACGGGGGGGCCAGGTGGCACCTCGACAATACGTACATCACCTCCAAATTGATCAACAATCGCTTTGATAGGCTGACGAACAGAGAGAGCAATCTCATGGCTCTGCCGTTGTCGCAATGTTTTGTCAATTAAGTTGACCTGAATATCACCAAGATGAGCCGCTTGACGTAGATTATATTGGCGTACTAAACCATTAAAACTGATGGGGGCTGTGGTACCGGCGTAGACTTGATAGTCACTCACCTCAGGTACCGTGGCCAAGTGGCTGCCGATATCATCAAGCACACGGCTGGTCTGTTCCAAGCTGGTTCCCTCTGGCATATCGAGTACCACTTGGAATTCAGATTTGTTGTCAAAAGGGAGCATTTTCATGATCACAGCACGACTGGTGACAGTACTGACTGCCCCACCAATCATAAGAAGCACCACAAATAGCAGTATCCAGCGACGTAAACGTCCTACTCCACCCACTAAAAATGGCGTGATAATGCGGTTGAATAGATTGAAGAGCCAGCCACTGCTGATCTCCCCATCACCGCCGTGAGCTTGGTGACTTTGGTTGGCCAGAGCCTTGTTGGTCATCCAGGGTGTGAATATGAACGCCACCATAAGAGAGATCAGCATACCCATACTGGCATTGATTGGAATAGGGCTCATGTAAGGCCCCATCAGGCCACTCACAAAGGCCATTGGTAGTAGTGCTGCAATGACCGTAAAGGTGGCGAGTATCGTGGGGCCACCTACCTCATCAACTGCTTTTGGGATGGCTTCCAGAAGGTTATCAGTACCCAGTTGAATATGGCGGTGAATATTCTCAACTACCACAATAGCATCATCAACGAGAATGCCGATGGAGAAGATCAGTGCGAAGAGTGAGACACGATTGATGGTAAAACCCCAAGCCCATGAGGCGAAGAGTGTCATGGCTAGAGTAACAATAACAGCCGCACCCACGATAATCGCCTCTTTCCAGCCAATAGCTATCAATACCAGCAGCACAACGGATGCTGTAGCAAAGAGTAGTTTGGTGATCAGCTTTTTAGCTTTTGCATCAGCTGTTTGGCCATAGTTACGTGTGATGGTGATATTGACATTATCTGGGATGTAGATCCCTTTTAGCTGCTCAAAGCGCTCAATCACCTGCTGAGCTATCTCAACAGCATTTCCACCCGGCTTTTTAGCAATAGCAATGGTGACCGCTGGAAAGCTGCCTCTAGCGGAGATATTTTTTTCCGCAGCTTGAGGCCCCGTTGCCAACCAGACGTAGTGTTCCGCTTGATCAGGCCCCTCTGTAATCTCAGCCACGTTGTGCAGGTAGATAGGTTTGCCGTTATATAACCCAACAATTAGGTTGGCCACTTCATCAGCACTCGAGAGAAAAGTCCCCGCTTGTAGCAGCACCTCATGGTTATTAGTAGTTTGGGCTAGGTTATCACGTACATGGTTGGCAGATTGGAGTGCCTGGCGTAGGTCATTGAGATCAATCCCATAGCCCGCTAATGATTGCGGGTTGAGGGTAAGTTTTAGGACACGATCAGCATCACCAATGGTGTAGATATCACGCGTGCCAGCAACCTGTTTTAGTTCAACCTCAATAGCATGAGCTATCTGCCCAAGTTCATAAGAGCCAAACTCAGGATCTTCACTCCACAGCGTGGCACTCACAATAGGTACATCATCAATCCCTTTAGGTTTGATGATAGGTTGACCAACACCCAGGTTAGCAGGCAGCCAATCACTATTTGAAAAGACCTTATTCTGTAGACGAATAATAGCCGATTCACGCTTCTCACCCACCTTGAAACGTACTGTTAGCAGTGCCATTCCTGGTGTTGAGGTGGAGTAGATATGCTTAACACCACTTATTTCAGATAGAACCTGTTCAGCAGGAATAGCAACCAGTTGCTCTACCTCAGTGGCTGAGGCACCAGGAAAAGGGATAAATATATTGGCAAAGGTAACATCAATCTGAGGCTCCTCTTCACGAGGGGTGACAATAACAGCAAAGAGGCCCATCAATAGCCCAAAAAGAGC
Source organism: Sedimenticola sp. (assembly GCA_027068675.1). Lineage (GTDB taxonomy): Bacteria > Pseudomonadota > Gammaproteobacteria > Chromatiales > Chromatiaceae > JAKITT01. Next base: position 22,525 of record JAMOMH010000026.1, on the reverse strand, counting down.
CAGTAGGGGTGTAATCTGGCTAGTTAGAAAATGGCGTGCAATACGTCCTGAAATTCCAAGTTTACTCATGGTTGCTGGCCTGCTGCTTTATAGCAATACCAGCGGCAATGGGGTCGAGAGCAATCTCCTCACCAGCCGTTATACCCGAGAGTAAAATGATGCGATCAGCTAACTGCTCACCAATGGCCACTCTGCGAAGGGTAATCACACCTTGAGAGACAACGTAGAGTGCCGTCAGCTCAGAGCGCTGCACCAAACTTGAAAGAGGCGCAGTGAGTACTTGGCGTTTGCCAATTTGAAAGTTTGCCTTAACAAACATCCCAGGTAGTAGGTCTTGGGTTTTTTCAGGCAGTGGCAGGCGAACCTGGATAGTATTACTAGCGCTGTCAGCGTAGGGGAAAATAGTCTGCCCTGTTGGTGTGATTAATCGACCATCTGGTAACACTATACTGATGTTATCGGGTTTACGGAGTGTTGAGAGTAGGCTCTGTGGAATATTTACAATCACTCGAAGTTGGTCAAGAGACAATCCGGTGATAAGGGGCTGTCCAGGATGTGCAACCTCTCCAGCCTCAATATGGCGTTCGGTAACAATTCCGGTATATGGGGCCAGTAGACGCGTGTAACCCAGCTGCTCTTCTGCTTGCCGTAGACCCGCTTCAGCAGCTTCTAGGCGTGCCTCAGCCGCTTTAAGAGCAGCAGTGGCATTGTCTAATGTTGATTTAGGCAGTAATTTTTTGCTGTGGAGATCTTTACTACGACGATACTCCTGCTTAGCCGCCGCAAGAAGAGCTTGAGACTCATGTTTAGTTGCTTTAGCCCGAGCTAGGTTGGCTTGTTGCTGGTTATCTTTCAATCGAATGATCACACTTCCCTTTTCAACCCTATCATTTACATCATAGCGGATCTCCTCCACCTGCCCCTCAGTTTGGGCGGTCATAGTGCCTTGATTGATCGCCTCTACAACACCATTAAAATGTATAATTTTTGCAACATTTTGATCAATGACAGGAGTTGTACTGAGGTTACTGGACGTAGCCAGTGCAAGTTGTGAAGCAATCAGGGTGGCGGAGAGTAGGCCTAGTCGATATAGTCGCATGGTTGTTATTCCTAAACAGGCTCATGTATTAGTAATCACTAATGTAGAGCTTTCCATTAAATGATTCAAGTTTACAACTTAGAGTATTATGCAATATAGAGATCTTCGCGACTTTATTCAGCAATTAGAGAGACGGGGCGAGCTAAAGCGCATCTCAATGGAGGTTGATCCTGTTCTTGAGATCACTGAAATTGCAGATCGCACCCTACGAGCAGGTGGCCCTGCATTGCTATTTGAGAGGGTAAAAGGCTCACCCTATCCACTACTAGCCAATCTTTTTGGCACCCCAGATCGCGTTGCCCTGGGCATGGGTGAAGAGTCAGTAACGGCACTTCGTGAAGTGGGCCGTCTGCTGGCAATGTTGAAGGAGCCAGATCCGCCAAAAGGGATGAAGGATGCTTGGGAGAAGATGCCCATCTTCCGTAAAGTTCTCGATATGGCACCCAAAGAGCAACGATCAGCCCCTTGTCAAAAAGAGGTGATTGAGGGTGATGAGGTTGATCTTGCTCAACTGCCTGTACAGACCTGCTGGCCAGGTGATGCTGGACCACTCATCACCTGGGGTTTAGTGATCACTCGTGGCCCACTGAAAAAGCGACAAAACCTCGGTATCTATCGTATGCAGGTGATTGGTCGTAACCGAGTCATCATGCGTTGGTTAGCTCACCGAGGGGGGGCACTAGATTATCGTGAGTGGCAGCAGGCGCACCCTGGTGAGCCATTCCCAGTCTCTGTTGCACTGGGTGCAGACCCTGCAACTATTCTTGCCGCTGTCACACCAGTGCCTGATACCCTCTCAGAGTATGCTTTTGCTGGGTTGCTACGTGGTAGTCGTACTGAGGTCGTGAAGTCGATCGGCAATGATCTACAGGTGCCCTCATCAGCTGAATTTGTGCTGGAGGGGTTTATCCACCCCGATGATATGGCACCCGAGGGGCCCTTTGGTGATCACACCGGTTATTACAATGAGGTGGATAGCTTTCCTGTCTTCACCATCGATCGTATCACTCATCGTAAAGAGCCGATCTACCACAGCACCTATACAGGGCGGCCACCTGATGAGCCCGCCATTCTTGGTGTTGCACTGAATGAGGTCTTTGTACCGATTCTACAGAAGCAGTTTCCAGAGATTGTTGATTTCTACCTGCCGCCTGAGGGTTGCTCCTATCGTATGGCGATAGTCAGCATCAAGAAACAGTATCCAGGGCATGCCAAGCGTATCATGTTGGGTGTCTGGTCATTTCTACGCCAGTTTATGTATACCAAATTTGTCATTATCTGTGATGATGATGTCGATGTGCGTGATTGGAATGATGTGATCTGGGCAATGACAACACGCATGGATCCAGTACGTGATACCACCATGATCGAAAATACACCGATCGACTATCTCGATTTTGCTTCACCGGTTTCAGGCTTAGGTTCAAAGATTGGTTTTGATGCCACCAATAAGTGGCAGGGCGAGACCACCCGAGAGTGGGGTGAGCCGATTACGATGAAGGGAGAGGTGAAACAGCGGGTGGATCAGATCTGGGATGATCTAGGGATTTTCTCTTAAGAGACCAAAAGGCCGTCGATAAATCACATCGGCGGCCTTTTGTAAGCGCTAAAAAGCTAGCTACTGGCGAGAGCTGGCAGCGCCTCCTCTTCAGGTTTTGGTAGTTCAACAAGCATATTGGCATTGGCTGATTGGCGGGTGATCATCGCTAATCCAGAGCGGTAACAGCTCATCGCCATATCTGGCTCATCCATCTGCTCCAGCAATCTGCCTAGCTCATTATAAGCAGCAGGTTTTGGGTCAAGGTTGATACTGCTCTCAAGGTAACTACGGGCTTTACCCCATAGTTTGCTACGCATTGATAGGCGTGCCACGGTTAACAGCAGATCAGCATCTTTTTGATGGGTGGTAAGCCACCCTTCAGCGGTTATCAGCTGCTTGGCATTATCACAGGTTTCAAGGTTACCGTAGAAGAGCACCAACTCTGAGTTCCACGCTTTTGGCAGCAGAGCCGCAAAGACAATAGCGGCAGTCTCAATATCATGAGTCTCAAGCAGTGCGTGAGCATAAGCCTCCATCAGGTCAGTATTGCTGCGGAGTGCACCAGGCAGTGTACGCCAGTAGCCGGTGAGGCGTGAAACCTCGCCATCGGCAGCAAGGTTATGCATGACACCTGTGTGAACCTTGATCTCAAGTTGGCTTAGCTTGTCAGCATCTGCCAGTTTGTGCTTCTTCAGTTCAGGCAGAATCTGCTGTAGATCGCCCCACTTCTCCATCACTTCATAGAGCTTAGCCAATAGCTTTAGGAGATGAGGGTGTTTGGGGGTTTTGCTACGTAGCGCCTCCAGAATGAACAGCGCCTCTTCATGCTGCTCATTGGCGAGTTGCAGCTCTGCCTGGGCGAGACCAATGGCTAGATCAGCATTTGGCATGCTCTCATGAGCGAGTCTAATATATTCATCACGACGCTCAATCGCCCCTTGCTTCTGAGCAGCTTGTGCAGCAGCTAGGTAGTTAACAAGAGGGATTTTGGATTCATTAACGTGGCTGAGCAGATGTTTCTCTGCACGCTTCCAGTCCCCTTCAGCAAGCTCAATGATGCCCTGGGTCATAGCAATTTGGGCTTTGCTGAGCTGCCAGTTGGTTCGCAAGTTATGCAGACGTTTTGGCATGCTCCGGACACCAAAAAATGAGCGTAGCATCAGATAGAGTACGGCAAAAATAGCGAAGTCCAGCAGCAGGAAGAGTGCCAAACTCACCTCAATCGTCCAGTGACCATAGCTGATCATCACATAGCCAACATCCTCTCTTAGGAAAAGGGCTAGACCGACTGAGGCGATAAGTGCCAGCAGTAAGACTAATAGGGCTTTCACGATGCACTCTCCCGACGGTTGATGATTTCAATACGCTCTTGCAGGCTGCGTAGTGAGGTGCTGATGTCAGGTAATTCTGGTGCAATATTGGCGGCATCAAGCTCAAATAGACGGCTTAGAAAAGGTTTGATGCTATCGCTATCCTTCTCAAAGTGGCCATCAACCCAGCTAATAACCTGTTTCAGGTTTGAGCGATAGAGGGTGGCATTCTTTTGCAGGAGTGCCACTTTGGTTGATTGCAGCTTAAGACGTAGGTTCTGCATGATAAAGAAACGGCGATCAGGCGGTAACATCGCCTCCACAGGGCGGTCGTTGTAACGGACGACAATCATCGACTTCAACCCTTCCCATATACTGCTCAGTAGGTGGATAGCTGTCGCTTCAGCACCATGCTCTAAATCAATGTTGCCAGGCGCCTCTACAACATTGTTGCCACCGATAAGCGATAGGGTGTCAACAGAGTCAATCAGGCTATCGAGTGTTGCACTGAGGCCCGCAATATCCGCTTGTGGGACAGCATTAAGTTGACCGATCTCATCTGATAGATGCTCACGTACACGCTGCCAACTTGGGTCATGGGTTTCACGAAGACGTTGGTCAGCCGCTTTGAGAGCAATGATAGCGGTATCAATGTTGTGTGTTAATGCAAGGCTGTTCTGAGCGATTCGCATCAGATGTTCAGCCTCAGCAACACGCCAATGGCCGGTATTGGAGCCAAGCTGTTTCTCAACAGCAGCATAGATGGTTTGCACATCATCACCACGCTGTTTGAGTGCTTTTTGATCACGCTCAAGCTTGGCCTGGTAGTCAGTCAATGATTTACGTTGAACTTCGATCTGCTGAGTCTGGGCCTCAAGTTGTCGCTGCCCTTCATTGAGTTTGCTCTGTAGTGTCCGCTGCTGCTGCTCACTAGCAGCAATCTGTGAACTCATCTGCTCGAACTCTTGGTTCATCTGCTGCCAAAAGTAATAACCCGCAAAAAGCCCACCACCAACCAGCATCAATGCCAGTAGTGAGATCAATGTTGGTACAACAGAAGAGCACTTCTGTTGTTTTGGCTCTGGCTCAGGTTGAGACTCCTCAGCCAGATAGTTGTCACTCTCATCTTGCTGTGGTTCATCGGCAGTGGAGGCGTTATCTTCTTGCGGTGACTCAGTTTCGAGATTGCTCTCTTCAGGGGGCGCTTCGTGGTTGGTTTCTGAAGAAGTCGCTTCGTTCAATTCACTTTGTTCTGAAGTTGTCTCATCACTCTTCATGATTACTCCTGCGCAGGCAGACACCTATTTTAGATGGGGTGATTATAAAAAAATTAGTGGGCTAGATTAACATAGATAGTTTATATGCCTAATACTCAAAATGGGGTACAACTATGACTCTTTCCATTGGCAAAGTGTGGCTAAAATTGCTTGGTCACTTGCCCCGCTAGACAAGATAACTTGTTGAAAACCAACCGCTTTAGCGCTCTGTAGCATGCGCTGGCTGATCACCAACAATGGTGTTTTTATAAGTTGTGGAAAGCCTTTTTCACCCAGTAGGACGAGCAAATTGTTCAACATATTGATACTGGTGGAGGTGACAATTTGGATATTGTCCCACTGTTTGAGTAGTTCAGAACTATCCATATTGGGACAGCAACGTTGATAAACCTCGGCATAACTGAGATTAGCTCCGCGTTTTAACAGCGTATCACCCAGTAGTGGCCGGCCACCGATACCACGCACAATAACGACTCGTTTACCCTTCATCCGCTGTAGCTCAGGGTGTGCAAGCAGGGTCTCACTATCTGCATCACCTTGTGGCACGATATCAACAACCACCCCTTCTGCTTCGAGTACACGGGCGGTAGTTTTGCCAACAGCAGCAATCTTTTTATTTTGTAGTTGCAATCGACCGCTAAGAGTAGCCAACCCACAACGGACGGCATTGGGGCTGATAAATATAATAATGTCGCTATCGTTGATCAAGGTGGTGAGTGAGGCAGGTTTAAGCGGTTGAATCTCCAACACCGGAAAACGGATGGCACGTCCACCATGCGCCTCAATCAGATTGCAGAGCGGCTCTGCCTGATGGGTGGCACGGGTAACCAGTATGCCAATGTTGGAGAGATCACAATGCACGGCTATTTGTTTGCGTAGAGTTCCTTAAGGATGACATCTGCCCCTTGTGATAGCAGCAGATCGGCTAAACCAAAGCCCATCGATTCTGCTTCATCTGCTCTCCCTTTTGATTCAGCTCGGATGATCTTACTGCCATCAACTTTACCCACTAGGCCGCGTAGCCAAAGTGCATTATTCTCCAGCAATGCAAAACCGGCAATAGGTACTTGGCAACCCCCCTCAAGGCGGTTGTTCATCGCCCGCTCAGCACGAACACAGTAGGCTGTTTCAATATGATGCAGCGGCACCAATAGCTCATTGACGCGAGCATCATCAATACGACACTCAATGCCAACAGCCCCCTGGCCTATGGCTGGAAGGCTGCTTTCGGCACTGATCTCTGCGGTGATGCGATCATGGAAACCGAGACGCTTTAGTCCTGCAGAAGCAAGGATAATGGCATCATATTCACCCTCATCCAACTTGCGCAGACGTGTGTTGACGTTGCCACGAAGCGGTAGGATCTGTAGATCAGGGCGGCTTTGAACCAGTTGGCACTCACGGCGCAGGCTAGAGGTGCCAACACGCGCCCCTTTTGGTAGCTCATCAAGCGTTTTATAGGTGTTGGAGACAAAGGCATCACGCGGATCTTCACGCTCTAAAATGGTGGAGAGGTGCAGGCCATCAGGTAGCTCTACGGGAACATCCTTCATTGAGTGAACAGCAATATCTGCACGCCCATCTAGCATTGCCACCTCTAACTCTTTAACAAATAGCCCTTTGCCACCAATTTTGGCTAGAGGGGTATCAAGAATTTTATCGCCCTGAGTGCTCATGCCAAGTATCTCAATCTTTAATCCGGGGTGCGCTTTTTTCAACTCAGCTGAGACATGCTCTGCCTGCCACATAGCGAGTGGTGATTTTCGAGTAGCAATTCGGATGGTCTGATCAGACATGGCTTTGGATCTTCTATTATAAGGAAAAGAGCAATGCTATCGTCTGGGCCGGATACAGGCAACTAATGACTTCACAGAGTGCGCAGTGAGAGACGACATGGGCAAATAAAATCAGCTATAATCGCTCGCTTTGTAATGCCAACTTAATTCAATAGAGAGAAGCTCATGCGCCGAATATCAATAGTGATCCTTTTTGCCCTTATACCACTTTTCACCCTGGCTACCGCTCAAGCGGGTGAACTGGTGAAAGTAAGTGTTGAAACACTCTATAAAGATAAGGTGGCTCTGAATGGCAAGCTGGTTCAGCTTCAGGGGAAAATTGTTAAAGTAAACAATGGCATTATGGGTAGAAATTTTCTGCATCTGCAAGATGGCTCTGGCAGCGAAGCCGCTGGTAATAATGATCTGACCATAACCAGCAGTGAAACAGCTCAAGCGGGTGATGAGGTGACTATTTTGGGTGTTGTGGTGGTGGATCATGATTTTGGCTCTGGCTACCGTTACCCATTGTTGGTTGAAGAGGGAGTCATCACCAAGAAAAAATAGGGCTGTAGCCCTATTTGCAGATAGTGAGTCACCTGCTGGGGCTGGCTAAAAGAGAGGTTATCTCTCTTTTAGCCAGCCCCGCAGTTCTGATAGATGTCGACGGCTTACCTCTAGTTCAATCGCACTATTTTGTAGCGTCACCCGCCATTTTCCTGCGGCATCCTGCTTCATCCCCTTTAGGTGACTTTTAGCGACAAGTGCATTGCGATGAATACGCAAAAAAACAGCTGGGAACTCCTCCTCCAGCTTTTTCAATGGCTTCTCTAGGATCGCCTCACCATCACTGAAGTGAGCGCTCACATACTTCTGCTCTGCCTGAAAAAAGAGGATCTCTTGCAGTGGAATGGTCCGTATCTCTCGGCCAAGACGGGCACATATATGTGTTCGGGCCGTTTTTTGTAGTGAGTTATTTTGAGTAATTTGGGCACGAGTAGGGCGCTGGGCACGCTCAAGGGCTTGCTGTAGACGCTCTAAACGAATCGGTTTTAGCAGGTAGTCTGTGGCATTTTGTTCAAAGGCCGTCAGTGCATGCTGATCATAGGCGGTCGTGAAGATAATGGCCGGTGGCATCTCACTTTTAGCCAGTGCAGCAGCAGCCGTTAGGCCATCCATGCCGGGCATGCTGATATCCATTAAAACCAGATCAACCTCATCATTTTGACAGGCATCAATCGCCTCTAGGCCATTGGCTGCTTCACCCGCGAGTTGGTAGGGTGTACCGATCTCCGTCAGCATGCGGATGAGTCGCTCCCTGGCTAACATCTCATCATCAACAATCAGCACTCTCATAGTTGTCTCCTAGGGTGGGGAAAGACTAATCGCACTTGGTATTGATCATCTATATAGCTTTTGTTGAGCGTGGCATGGTGTGAGAAGGCGATATCTAACCGTTGCTGGATATTATCAATCGCTAATTGGTGTCCTTGCCGGTTGCTACTCTGCTGGTCGTTTGGCAGAGTGTTGCGGATACTTAGGTTAATTTTTGATCGGCGATATTGAGCATAAATATAGATTTTTCCAGGTGTGGTGGAGGGTTCAATGCCATGGTAGATCGCATTCTCTAGTAGAGGCTGTAGTGTGAATGATGGCAGTAGAGCATTGAGTGGTAGATCATCCTCCAGGTGCCACTCAACCTGAAGCCGCTTACCCAGCCGTTGCGCCTCGATATTGAGATAGCGCTTGGCAAGATCGATCTCCTCCACAAGTGTTGTCAGGTGGCCGGCATCACTGAGTGAGACACGGAACAGATCAGCCAAATCTTCAGTGATACTTTCGGCTAATGCGGGCTGGCTACGAGTTAGGCTGGCGATGGTGTTCATACTATTGAAGAGGAAGTGCGGGCGGATACGAGACTGCAATGCCTGTAAACGAAATTGGCTTTCAGCCACCTCTTTCTGCTTATTTAGATGGTGAAGATAGAGGTAGCGGAGGAGTAAAAGACCAACAATAGCACTGATACCAAGACTCTTTAATAACAGATCCAAATGGCCATTTGCATCAAGTGACAGCTGGTAGGTTGTTTCACCAAGGGCATAATGTGTCACTTCACTGACCAGAGCCGTGACTAAGAGCAGTATAAGCCAGACAAGAAAACCTGCCCAACCATTGGAGAGGCGGATAAGTTGTGGGCGTAATAGGCAAAGCAGACCACAGCAGGTGATGGAAATCCATAGGATGTAGAGAGAGGTTAGACTGAGTATCTGCCACAGTTGAGAGGCCTCAGCTCTAGAGCCAAGTGTCAGAATTATTGCCAATAGTTCAGCAACTAAAACCACCATAAAGAGCGGTTTTATACCGCAGAAATGGGGCAAAAATGTACTAATAGCAGGTTTTTCCTCTACTTCTCCCATCATTCCTCTCTGTTGTATAATTAAGCATAAACCCTACCACTTACCTACACATCTTACTCTAGGATACCCAAGAATGAGCGATCAAACTCCTGTCGAGAAACCCTGGTCAGGCCGTTTTAACGAACCAACTGATGCCTTTGTCGAAGCTTTTACCGCCTCTATCGATTTTGATAAACGGCTCTATCGCTATGATATTGAGGGTTCAATTGCACATGCCACCATGTTGGCCAAGCAGGACATTCTTACCCAAACGGAGTCTGAGACAATCATCCAAGGGTTGATTAAAATTCGTCAACGTATTGAAGAGGGTCAATTCAGTTGGTCAGTTGCACTAGAGGATGTTCACATGAACATCGAATCAGCGTTGACAGCCGATATTGGTGATGCGGGCAAAAAACTCCATACTGGCCGCTCACGAAATGATCAGGTGGCGACCGATGTCCGCCTCTATCTACGTGATGAGATCACTATCATTAGTGACGAAATTCTACGTCTTCAGCACGCACTCCTTGATCTGGCTGAACGAGAGTTTGATACCATCATGCCCGGTTTCACCCACCTACAGACAGCTCAACCCATCACATTTGGTCATCACATGATGGCTTGGTTTGAGATGCTAACACGTGATCGTGATCGTCTGGCTGATTGCGCCTGTCGACTCAATGTGCTGCCACTAGGTGCTGCTGCACTGGCAGGAACCACCTTTCCCATCGATCGTCACTACACCGCTGAGTTACTGGGTTTTGACCGGCCAAGTGAAAACTCTCTCGACTCTGTCAGTGATCGTGATTTTGTTATTGAATTTAGTGCCGCTGCATCTATTTTAATGATGCACCTCTCACGTTTCTCTGAAGAGCTGATCATCTGGTCATCGGCCCAATTCTCATTTATCGAGCTCTCCGATAGCTTCTGTACCGGATCCTCCATCATGCCGCAGAAGAAAAACCCTGATGTGCCTGAGTTGGTACGCGGTAAAACAGGCCGTATCTTTGGTCACCTAATGGGGCTGTTGACACTAATGAAGGGCCAGCCTCTGGCCTACAACAAAGACAATCAAGAGGACAAAGAGCCACTGTTTGATACGGTAGACAACCTCAAGGGCTCACTCAAGGTGTTTGCCGATATGATGCCCGCAGTGACCTGTAATCATCAAAAAATGCGTCAGGCGACGATGCAAGGTTTCGCTACCGCAACTGATCTGGCAGACTACCTCGTACGAAAAGGCATCCCATTTCGTGATGCCCATGAGGTGGTTGGAAAGGCCGTAGCACTCTGTATTGAGAAGGGGAGTGATCTCTCTGATCTGGCACTAAGTGAACTGCAAGCATTCTCATCAGCGATTGGTGATGATGTGTTTGAAGTGCTGACATTGGAAGGCTCCGTTGCTGCACGTAACCACATTGGTGGCACAGCCCCAGAGCAGGTGAAACAGGCGATAGCACGTGGCCGAGCTAGTTTAGACTGAAGATAAAAATTGGGTAAACTATTTAGCCTGCTGAGATAGAAGATAAATAGGCATAGTCGTTACAATAAAACTAAAGAATTAAGAAAAATAGCCGTATGAGTCTGTAGCTACCGTTAGGGTAAGACCGACATTTTATACATTAGGCTCAAATAGATTGCCAACATGAAAACATAGCCCGTTAAACGGCTGAGTCCCCAAAATGGAATTTGCACGGGCTTTTATGAGCATCTAAGCTGATAGTGCTACTGGAGAAATATAGATGGTTAAGTCAGTTAAATCACTCTTAAGTTGTTTTATTGCTGTTTTTTGTCTATCAATGACAACACAGCTACTGGCTGTCGATGCATCGTCATTGGTTAATATTGCAGGACAGCAGCGGATGTTGTCGCAAAAAATCGTCAAGGCATACTTTTTTCAGGGGGAGCGCATCCGGACACGTAAGGCGCGTAAACAGGTAAAAGAGAGTATTGCCCTTTTCTATAAAAATCATCAAACCCTACTTTTAGAGATCTCCGACCCAACAATCAAACAGCTACTCGATTTTATCGGCATCTCCATTGATGAGCTTGAAGGGATCACTCAGCAGAAATATAGCCAGAAAAATGCAGCACGTATGTTGGCATTAAGTGAGAGCCTGCTTGAGGTAAGCCACAGCATTGTGGAGAAAGTTGAAGCAACACTGGGGCTACAGAAAGTGATCATTGTCGGTGAAGCGGGTCGCCAACGCATGCTTTCACAGCGTATCGCAAAATATTACATCGCTTATCAGGCTGGCTTTAAGGATCCAGAGATCATTGCACAATTGAATGAAGCGGTTAAGCAGTTTGAAGTAGCACAAAAACGGCTGATGAACAGCCCAGAAAACACCCCTGAGATCACCCGAGAGCTTGAGCGTGTTCAAGGTCTTTGGGTGGTTGTCCGTGCTTTTTTTCTAAATATTGAAAAGGGTGGTCTGCCCGTCACAGTTTTTTCTACCTGCGATAGTATCCTGAAGCATATGAACAAGATCACTATGCTCTATGTGGCACGCGGCTAAATTTAATCCTCACCATGTAGCTCATCAGCATAAATACCTAACAGGAGATTAAAGATTATTTATGAGTTGCCGCCACTTTCAGACAGAACAGAAAAATATTAAATAGAGTCGTTGTCGCCATGCTACAAGAGAGGGTGGGAGATGCGGCACTTCCAATGATTGAGACGAAAATAATGACAGAAGGGCACAAATTTCAGACAGCTTGGCTAGATGCCTGTCCAACAGGGATTCTAGTTGTTGATGCAAAAGAGCGGATCTGCTGGATTAATAACCCCCTAAGGGCAATGCTAGAACTAGACGATGAGGCACTGATTGGCCCTGCCAAAGAGGTACTTTCGGCAGATGCTTATCAAGTTCTTTTTGCGGGTGACTCTCTCCTCCACCTAAGAAGCGATAATCACGGCGAACGCTGGTTACGCTGTGATATTCACCAAGGTGAAGATGATCAACAGCAAGCTGTATACATACACTACTACCAAGATGTCAGTGAACAGATGGCGGCTCAGTTGGCTTGTGACAGCCTGCGTCAACGGGTTGATGATTTAACACTAACGGATGAGTTGACTGGCTTGGCCAATAAACGGGCGCTAATCCACTCACTGGTTTCACAAGTGACGCGTAGCCGTCGATATGCCAATCCACTATCTCTGATGATGGTGCGTATTGATAGTGATAAAGCGTTGAGTGATCAAACCATATTAGCGATCAGCCATAGTCTACGTGATAGGCTTCGTTGGGCTGATTTCATCGGTCGTTATGAAGATGATCTTTTCATGCTGATCCTTCCTGAAACGAACCATGAAGCACTGTTGATACTGCAAGAGAAAATTTTGCAAGAGGTGCCTTATAGCGTACCAGAGGGCAATTTTAGCTTAAAGCTAGGTCTTGCTGAGTGGCAAAAAGGGTATGACCCACGTCGACTGATCGACAAAGCGCTGCAAGAGCTAGTACAGGATGAAGTGACAAGCTGATTGATCTCATTACATGAAAGCATCATCTGGCCAGTTTGAGATTAGCCTTAAGAAACTCAAGTTACATCAAGCGAGTTTCCAAAAATTAAATAGTGCACGGCTACAACGCGTTCTTGGTGAGCTACGTTCAAACCAGCAGAATTACATTCAACTTATCCCACTGCTGTTCCATATCAACCACCCTACTCTGCCAGGTTTCGTATCAAGCGACACCCCTGCAGGCCTACCCAATTTTGACCCCTCACGTGAAGCACTGAATGCCGCACGAAAGCTGAGTCGTAGCTTCTCCTATAAAGGACGGGCTTATCACAAATACCTGATTCAAGGCCTCTATCTAATGGGCAGCAGTGGCACCATTGGCCACACACGAAGTAGTGACTTCGATTTTTGGCTCTGCTACGACCCTAAACTGAACCGTGTAGATATTGATTTACTGCAAGAGAAAGCAACCCATATCGAAACCTTTGGTGCAGGATTGGGCCTTGAGATCCACATCTTTATTATGGATGTAGAGAGCTTCCGACGGGGTGATAAGGCCGCTCTCTCATGTGATAGCAGCGGCAGTACCCAACATGACCTCCTACTGGAAGAGTTCTACCGGAGTGGTCTGCTGTTGGCGGGTCGATATCCACTATGGTGGCTGGTGCCTCCTGATCAGGAGAGCAACTACCATAGTTACGCTGCAAAATTGCTAGAGCAGCGTTTTGTTGATGATCGGGAGGTGCTCGATTTTGGTGGCCTTGATGAGCTTTCAGCCGATGAGTTTTTTGGTGCCGCCCTGTGGCAACTCTTCAAAGGTATTGAATCCCCCTATAAATCGGTACTGAAGATTCTCCTAATGGAGTCTTATACCCAAGATTTTCCCTCACCCCGTTGGCTGGCACAGCAGACAAAATTGGCAATCTATGAGGGTGAGACTGATCTCTCAAATCTTGATGCTTACATCATGATGTACCGTCAACTTGAGCGCTATCTTGAGGCGCGAAATGAGCCAGATCGTCTCGCATTGGTGCGGCGTAGCCTCTACTTTAAAGTGGGCCGACCATTGAGCCAGCTATCATCTCTACAGCACTGGCGTGATAAAGATATTGCTGCATTGACAAAAGAGTGGGGCTGGAGCAAAAAAGAGTTGGCCGTATTGGATAGCCGCTCAGAGTGGAAAATTAACGCTGTTCTCAAAGAGCGCAGCGTATTGGTTAAAGAGCTATCTCATAGCTATCGATTGCTGACTGATTTTGTCCGTACTCAGGCAGGCAGTAACCCCATCAAACCAGGTGAACTCAATTTGATTGGACGCAAGCTCTACACCGCATTGGAGCGCAGACCAGGGAAAATTGATCGGATCAACCCTGGCATTTCACAAAATATGTTGGAGCCAAAAATCTCCATTCACCTCTCCTTGAGTAGTAGTGGTGAGGCTGTTTGGATGATGTTTCGTGGTGAGGTTGATGTATTAGAGCGCCCTGAGCATAAGGTAATTAAAGCAGCACCCTGTCTATTGGAGTTGCTAACTTGGTGCCATATCAATCAGATTTGTGACAATAAAACGACCATTCTACTCTACCCTGAGAGTGGGCCGGTCACCTTGAGAGAGCTGCGAGCCATGCTCAAGGTTCTCCAGCAGCTCTACCCTGATCACCAGTTACCAGAGTCTCCTCTTGAGGCACTGGCAGAATCCCCCCGTCTGCGCTCAATTGTGCTGGTGGTTAATGTTGGGATTGACCCAATGGAGTCTCTATCAAAAGAGGGCGCACATCTCACCAGTATTCGTAGTGATGTATTGAGCTATGGTGCCCTGCACAAGAACTTGGTGGTCAATACAGAACAGCTAATTCATACCAGTTGGGAGGAGCTATTGGTTTCACGCTGGGAGGGCATCAGTGGATTGCTGGACTCATTCTGTCACTACCTAGGGTTGGCACATGAGTTAGAGTTTGGCGAGCCGCTACCTGAAATCAAGGTATTTAGCTTCTCTGTCACACAGTCCATGCAGGTAGCTGAACGTATTTCAAATCTGTTTAAAGAGTTGAGCCAACACTTTCTGCGTGATACTCGGATAAAAACCCACTATATTTTGCGGGCGGAGGATGCCTACTACATGATTCAGCGAAATCATGATGAAGGGGTTTGCTATAGCTGGATTGGCTACGATGCTGAAGAGGAGCTATTGGAGGCATTGCAGCAGTTTGGTAGGGAGAGTCATCTGACCGTATTTGATCTACTCTGCATGCAGGAGACCCCTTACCCAACACTATTTCAGCACAACCGCCCTGAAACCTGCCAAATTTTCTACTACAGCGGTAGTAAAGAGAGCCAGCTCTATCTACTTGATGAACGAGGCGTATTGTTTCGGTACAACGTGGCTAATAGTGAGCTAAATTTTAGCTTAGTACAGATGAACCGCTTTCTTTCCAGCCTGCAAAGTTTTCGTGCCATGTTGCCTGGTGATCAGTCACTAATCAATGAGCTAGAGATATTTAGCATCACTCGAATAGGTGCAGAGAGTTGGGATGTAGAGAGGCAATTGCTACCTCGGCAAGGCCAGTTACAAGCCTATACCGAACTGCGCCTAATCACTGATCTACCAGATGGGCATAGCACACCACGTATCAATCTTGTCTGTGGTGAGCAGGAGTTTGCCAGCCTAGTCTATGGCGACACGCTCTATATTGAGGCTGCCAAACATATCAAAGCACTGCGCCACGAAGATATTAATTACCCCATCTACCTCACCGCCATTGAGTTTACCCAATTTAGTGATACGGTAAAAACATCAACAGCCGCCATCTTGCAGCTGAAACGCCACATAGAGCAGCAACTGACACAAGCGATAA
Organism: Sedimenticola sp.; assembly: GCA_027068675.1. Taxonomy (GTDB): domain Bacteria; phylum Pseudomonadota; class Gammaproteobacteria; order Chromatiales; family Chromatiaceae; genus JAKITT01. Next base: position 6,801 of record JAMOMH010000026.1, on the reverse strand, counting down.
AGGGCTTTTGATCGTCTCTCTTTAGATCATCTCAAATCTTCTTAGTAGTATGATGTTTGCGTTATACTCACACTTTTAGCAGCCTATAAATTCACCATGAAACAGAGACATCAGTATCTCCATTATCTGATTTATATCCTGTTTGGCGCACTCCTATTTTTGGCCGGTTGTGGTCAGACGGGTGCGCTCTATCTTCCCGACAAGCAAGAGCAAAATGGATCACTTTAACTACCAAGATGGCGAACTTTTTGCCGAGCAGGTGCCACTACAGAAGGTTGCCGAGCGTTATGGCACACCCTGTTATGTCTACTCACGAGCAACGCTTGAGCGCCATTGGCATGCCTTTAATGATGCTTTTGGTGAGCACCCACATCTGATCTGTTTTGCCGTTAAGGCCAATTCAAATTTAGCCGTACTCAACCTTTTTGCCCGACTTGGCTCTGGCTTTGATATTGTCTCAGTCGGCGAGTTAGAGCGTGTAATAGCTGCCGGTGGTGATCCAAGCAAAGTGCTCTTTTCTGGCCTGGGCAAAAGGTCTGATGAGATACGACGTGCGCTGGAGGTGGGCATTCGCTGCTTCAATATTGAGTCAGTTCCTGAGTTAGAACGTCTCAGCCAAGTGGCGGCTGATCTGGGCAAACAGGCTCCTATCTCTATACGCGTTAATCCAGATGTGGATGCCAAAACCCACCCCTACATCTCGACCGGCCTGAAAGAGAATAAATTTGGTATCGATATCAACCAAGCAGCGGAGGTTTATCACCAAGCGGCGGCTGATTGCCACCTAAACGTAATAGGGATTGACTGCCATATCGGCAGCCAGTTGACAGAGTTAGAGCCATTCCTTGATGCACTTGACCGTGTACTGCTATTGGTGGATAAGTTAGCGGCTGATGGCATCAAGATCAAACATCTTGATCTAGGGGGTGGTTTGGGTATCCGCTATGCTGATGAGCAGCCGCCACAGCCGGCTGAATATGCCGCTGCACTCTATCAACGGTTAGAAGATCGTGATTTAGAGATCTACCTTGAGCCAGGTAGAGCCATTGCGGGTAATGCTGGCCTGCTGCTGACTACTGTTGAATTTCTAAAACCAACCGCAGAGAAAAACTTTGCCATCATTGATGCCGCTATGAATGACCTACTGCGCCCTGCGCTCTATCAAGCATGGCAGGAGATTATTCCCGTCATGGCCAATAAAATGGGTAAAACAGCCTGTTATGATCTGGTCGGCCCAGTCTGTGAGACGGGTGATTTTATTGGTAAAAAACGTCAATTGAGCCTATCAGCGGGTGACCTGTTGGCAGTTCGCTCCAGTGGTGCTTACGGTTTTACCATGAGTTCAAACTACAACTCACGCCCCCGTGTTGCTGAGGTGATAGTGGATGGTGATCAATTCCATCTGGTACGCCAGCGTGAATCACTAGAAGATCTCTACCGTGGCGAGAGTCTGCTGCCAGAATGAATATGAATATCAACTTTACTAAAATGCACGGCCTCGGTAATGATTTTGTTGTGATCGATGCCATCAATCAGCCCATTGAGTTGAGTGAAGATCAGTACCGTTTTATAGCAGATCGTCGTTTTGGCATTGGCTGTGACCAGATTTTATTAGTTGAAAAGGCACATAGTGAAACGACCGATTTCTACTATCGCATCATTAATGCTAATGGCACCGAGGTTGAGCAGTGTGGCAATGGCGCTCGCTGCTTCGCCCGCTTTGTGCAGGAGAAGGGGCTAAGTGATAAAGCAGAGATCCCTGTGGGTACAAATGCGGGTGACATTCGCCTGCTACTTCAGGATGATGGGCTGGTACGGGTCGATATGGGTGTGCCACAACTGGCCCCAGAAGAGATCCCTTTTATCGCCGTAGAGCAGGCGGTCACCTACGAACTTGAGGTTGATCATCTAATTGTTGAATTGAGTGCCGTCTCAATCGGCAATCCACATGCCGTGCTTCGTGTAGAGTCTGTTGCCATGGCACCGTTGGAGAATATTGGCCCGTTGCTGGAGTCACATGTGCGTTTTCCACAGCGTTGTAATGTTGGTTTTATGCAGATTGTCGATCGGCAGCAGATTAAACTGCGTGTCTTTGAGCGCGGAGCAGGTGAGACAATGGCCTGCGGCACGGGCGCTTGTGCAGCCGTAGTCAGCGGTCATCTATTAGGCTTGCTTGATCAGCAAGTGACTGTCACTCTACCGGGCGGTGATCTGCTCATAGAGTGGCCGGGGGAGGGATGCCCAATAATAATGAGTGGCCCAGCCGTTACTGTATTTGATGGGAGTATTCAGCTATGAGCAGCCAGAGACAAGAGGCATTGCAGCCAATAGAAGAGAGCGAAAGCGCCATCGCCGCTTACTTGAGTGAGCACCCCGATTTTTTTGAGCGCCATGCCGACCTGCTTGAGCGTCTACAGGTGCCGCATGCCAGTGGTGGCACGGTCTCACTCGTTGAGCGACAGCTTGCCAATCTACGACGCCAAAGCAGCCACTACCGTGATCAGCTCAATGAGTTGGTCGTTGTTGCACGTGAGAATGATCAGCTACAGAGCCGTCTACATCAACTGACGCTCTCACTGATCGAGGCAGATAGTTATGACCAGCTGGTTGAGACTCTACAGACACAACTCTGCTCTGAGTTTAATGCCAGTAGTGTTGCACTACAGCTCTTCTCACCAACCGGCCAGCAGGCTGAGGTGGTGGATGATACATACACCGCCTTCGAACACTTCTTTACCCTGGGTGCCCCCATCTGTGGTCGCCTGAAGCAAGCACAGCTGCAGCTCCTCTTTGCCGACCAAGCTGATGTAATCAAATCAACCGCATTGGTACCACTCAACCATGGTGACATGATGGGGCTATTGGCAATTGGTAGTGATGATCCTGATCGCTACCACTCTGGACAGAGCACCGATTACCTAAAAAATATGGGTGAAGTGATCTGCCGTGTCTTACAGCTGGTGGCTACGCCAGGAATTTAATCGGTGTCTCAATCGGCCTCACCACTGTTGGCAGTAAGTGAGCAGTTTCTCAACCACCTACGTTTTGAACGTCGTCTATCACCACGTACCACCGAGGCCTACCAGCGAGACCTGACAAACTTCTGTCAATGGGCTGCTGAGCATGCGATCACCACTTGGGGCCATCTTACCCAGCAGCAGGTACGTCAGTTTATCGCCTGGCGACACCGCAATGGCATCGCAGCAAAATCACTACAACGTGAGCTCTCTACCCTGCGTAGCCTCTACCGCTATCTACTCAGAGAGCGCCTAGTCACCGCCAACCCTGCTCAAGGTGTACGTGCGCCTAAAGTGCAACGCAAACTGCCCACCACCCTCGATGCTGATCAGCTGGCACAGCTACTTGATCACCCAGAGAGTGACCCTTTGGCCGTGCGTGACTTTGCCATCATGGAGCTTTTCTACTCTTCAGGCTTGCGGCTATCAGAGCTGGTCACCATTGATGTTGGCCAGATCGATATGGATGAAGCGGCTGTGGTGGTTACAGGCAAAGGCAATAAGATGAGAGTGGTGCCTGTTGGTACCCAAGCGCGACAGGCTGTTCAGCACTGGATGAGAATTCGGGGAGTGATGGCCAATGAGACCGAACGGGCACTATTTGTCAGCCAACGAGGCAGCCGTCTATCACCACGAGCCATTCAGCAGCGCCTTAGTCATTGGTCAAAGCGGTTGAATCTACCCCAACAGATTCACCCACACATGTTACGCCACTCCTTTGCTACTCATCTGTTAGAGTCATCAGGTGACTTAAGAGCGGTGCAAGAACTGCTCGGCCATGCTGATATCAGCACCACCCAAATCTACACCCATCTTGATTTCCAGCACCTAGCCCAGGTCTATGACCGCGCACATCCGCGTGCTAAAAAGAGATAACTCTCACATTTTCTGCTGGTGGCAACAGCCAAAAAGATACAATCCTATTATTGCAGGATGCTTAATCCAGATATTTTACCCATAAAAAAACGCCCCAAGGGAAGACTCCCCTGGGGCGTTTTTATTCAACCCAATTACAGCGTAATAAATACGTTCAACGAAGCATTCTGATCATAAGTAGCACCAGAACCACCGTAGCGTGCCACATCACCTGAGGTAGCATTGCCATCATCCAGTTCATCATCCAGACGCTGTGCAGCCTCACCCGGTACCCCCTGCATCAAAACCTTCAGTTCATTTCTGCCGTTGGCCCAGTTGCCAGTCGCAATTGAGCTGACGACACCACCATAGGCATGCGCTCTACGTGCTGTGGCATCGGTTGCGCTGGCATCACCACCAATCAGACCGGCTAGAATTAGATGCTGCCAGACTACGCATGACTCTTCATTGGCCACATTGCAATACCCACCACCTACACTACCATCACCATTACCATTCTGGATGGTCACGCCTGAGGGAGCCGTGAGCTTGGTCGAGGCCAACGCATAATCACCTGGCAGTGCCTTATAACGATCCTGAAAGGAGTAGGCAGCCGCCCGATACGAGTCAATCTGCTGTTTAAAATTCTTGTACTTGGTATTCTCAACCATCTGCTGGCCCTTCAATACACCACCCAGCAGCAGCCCGATAATAACCAGAACAATTGCGATTTCAACCAGTGTAAAACCGGCATTTTTACCTCTTGTATTCATCTGTTGACCTCCTAATCGGTCTCTTCCCTCTAACACACCAACTCTCGATTAATTTGAGGCTATCAACTGGATTGAAACAGCAAAACCGAGAATATTTAAATCATCTGTGATTAGTATCGACTCAGTATCAAACAACTTTAACTCTTGGGGAGTTTAATTCATGATTTTTTGGGGAAAACAACAGAACGCATCAAGAACGGAACATTTAGCGCAAGTTAGATATGTTTAAGCTATTTTTTAGATATTTTCTGCAGATAACAAAAAATCAGCTAAGGCCACTTGCCTGCCGCAACCATTCGGTTCAGAACTCTATTTTTTGACAACCAAATGAGGAGGTCATCAAAGCTTGCATCAGGCACATCTTGCACATAGATGGGATTGGGAGCACCGGGATTTACACAGGTTGCACTATCAGCGGCACCATTGGCATCATTCTCACCATTGGGCAAACCATCGTTGCCACAGGAGAAGAGAATAACAACCGGTGCATCTGGATTAACGGGAGACAAAGCCACGCCAGCACGATCAACAATACTGAAATTACTGCTTGTATTTGGCGGATCCGGCACCGGCGGTGCCACAGGGGAGGTAAAACTGGCATCCACCCGATAGCGTATCGGATGGCCCCAAGCATCCTCTCTACCAACGCCAAGCGTAAGCCAGGGTACAAATCCTTCATTATTACAGTCCGCAATGGCTTCATCACCATCATCGCCATCACCATCCATATCAGCACAGGGCAGTCGCCTATTGGCTACAGCGTAGCCCATCAAGGCATCAACAATCCTATCCAGCTCTCTGCTGCTCTCTTTGTACCGCTCACTCTCTATTTTATTGGAGAGTGGGGTCAGCAACCCGCCAAGCAAAAGACCGATAACCAGCAAAACAATGGCCATCTCGATCAAGGTAAATCCACCCTGTTTGCTTCTGCATTGCATCTCTCTGACTCCCCTCACCTTCAGCATCATCACCCTCCAGAACGCAGGGTTTGAACAGCATCCACCTGATCCAGCAGTTCATCAATCGTAATAGTGACCAGCCGGTCATTGAAACCTACACCTGGATCAGCAGCAATAAAATCACGATTCAAATCAGCATTACTATAGGTTGTAGCACCCAAGGTGACGCTATCCAGATAGTGTTCAATACCGGCGGCACCCGTACGTTGCTGCCCATCCATTGGCAAGCCGGGGGCAATAATAACAACAGCCACCCGCTCACTCAGAAGCGCACCCGATGCATCGAAAAGCCGAAACCAGTTGCTGTTCGGCAGTGTAAGCAATGCAGAATCAATAATGGGATAGGCATCACCATCACCATCGCTATCTGCATCGTCATAGAGCAGTTTTGGGCTGACAGCTACCCACAACACCTCACCAGCGCCATCCAGCGGCAACAGACCCAACCCTTGCTGTGTATCATCACAGGGAGGAGGAAAGGTAGTCAGGTCATCATTAAAACGCGGCAGTTGCCCGATCAGGTTATTAATCGTGATCACAGCGGTACAGTCACTCATGCCATCATAAAACCCATCACCATTCCGGTCTGGAAATGGCATCAGACCCGAACGCACCGGATGGGCAACAGACCAGCCCAACAACGCTGATTTAGCCTCAGCCAAAGCAACCATGGTGCGTTGATCCCGCTGCTGAAAGGTATTGAATTTACCCAACTTGGAGACCAGCAGGCTGGCCATACCCAACACGACAACAATCAACAGCACTAACAGTACCGCACCACTCTGCCGCTTTTTGTCGACTGCCAATATCACCGTTTCATACCTGCTCAGGAGTCATCCATCATGACAGGATCAGTACGGCTCTCCATCATGTCAGACATCTGCTGGAGTTCTGGCTTTTTTTTCTCAATACGAAAATGCTCAACAACCTGTTTCACCGTAGGATCCCAGGCCTGCCCAGGCTTAAGCTGAATGGTACGCTGTTCTTTTTTAAGCCGGAGCTTGACGCGATTTTGCCGATCAGCACGACTGTGCAGAGTCAGCTCATCACTACCGCCCCTCTTATCCATTCGCTGACCGTTGACCCAGAGTATCGTCCGGCCATCACTACGCTGAATCAGGCCATTAAAATAGAGAGGCTCCGCTGGTTGCAAACCACTTTCACCACCCTCCCCATCAGGCTCACTCAGCACCATTT
>JAMOMH010000025.1 GCA_027068675.1 Sedimenticola sp. | reverse complement strand
CTCTCCTATCTTGTCCCCAACCGTTTTGAATATGGCTATGGGCTCACCACTGAAATTGTTGACCTTGCCGCGAAGAGAGAGCCAGATCTGATAGTAACGGTAGATAACGGCATCTCCAGCATTGAGGGTGTTGCCCATGCCAATAGCCTTGGTATTCCAGTATTGGTTACTGATCACCATCTACCGGGTGAAGTGCTACCTGCTGCTGCAGCACTGATCAACCCCAATCTGCCTGAAGATCGTTTCCCCTCAAAAGCGCTGGCTGGTGTTGGGGTAATCTTCTACCTCATGCTCGCTTTGCGCAGCCACCTGCGTGACATTGGCTGGTTTGAACAGCAGCAGATAAAAGAGCCAAATATGGCAGATCTGTTGGATCTGGTATCACTTGGCACCGTGGCTGATGTGGTAACACTTGACCACACCAATCGGATTTTGGTTGAACAAGGGGTGCGCCGGATTCGTGCAGGTGCCTGCTGCCCTGGTATAACAGCATTGATTAAGCAGGCTAAGCGTAATGCGGCATGCTTGGTTGCCAGTGATCTTGGTTTTGCTATCGCCCCACGCCTCAACGCAGCGGGTCGATTGGAGGATATGTCGCTTGGCATTCGTATACTGCTGACGGACTCTACGGTAGAGGCCAGCCAGATTGCACAGCAGCTTGATGAGCTTAATAAAACACGGCGAGAGATCGAGCAGACGATGAAAGATCAGGCGTTAGCGCTGCTCAAAACTATAGAATTTGGAGCGGGTTCAGCCTTGCCGATGGGTCTCTGCCTCTATCAACCTAATTGGCATCAGGGGGTGATCGGCATCCTCGCCTCGCGAGTACGAGAGACTCACCACCGCCCTGTGATTGTATTTGCTGATGCCGGTGATGGCCAAATCAAAGGCTCGGCACGCTCCATACCGGGCCTGCATATTTGTGACCTATTGAATGCCATAGCGGCTGCCCAGCCTCAACTTCTTTCAAAATTTGGTGGCCATGCGATGGCGGCGGGTTTAACGCTAGAAGTTGGGGAATTTGATGCGTTTCGTCAGCTGTTTGAACAGGCGGTTGCTAAACAGCTCACCCCTGACCAACTCTTTGATAGGGTCGACTCCGATGGTGAATTGGAGCCAGATGAGCTGACAGTTGAGATGGCACAACGGCTGCGTGATGCTGGCCCGTGGGGGCAAAACTTTCCAGAGCCACAATTTGATGGCCATTTTGAGGTGATTAATTCACGTATTGTGGGTGAAAAACATCTTAAAATGCGCCTCTCCCCTATTGGTTCCAACCAGCAGATTGATGCCATCGCCTTTAATCAAGCTGAGTGCGGGGCTGGACGGGGTGAGAAGATTCATGCAGCCTACCGGTTAGATATTAATGAGTTTTGTGGTCGAGTCAGTCCGCAACTGATAGTGGAGTACATCTCATCGAAGAACTAGATGACAGTGAGTTTGAGTACGACGGCCCAAGCCGTAGCCAAGTTAAACGTGACATGCTGGCGCTACAGAAGCTTGGTGAGCGTATCTGTGAATTATCACAGAGCGATTTTAAGCGCTTGCCACTGAGCGATACGATGGTTGATGCAGTGGCCGAGATGCGCCGCATCAGCTCCAATACGGCACGCCGTCGCCATCTACGTCGTTTGGGTAAGCTGTTACGAGAGGAGCAACTGGAGATTATCCATGCCTTTTTTGATGAGAGTGATAACCAGCATCAAAACAGTACGCAGCACTTTCACGCCTTAGAGCAGTGGCGTGATCGTCTGATCAAAGAGGGTGATGCAGCCATTAGCACTTTTATGCAGGAGTATCCTGAGGCGGATCGTCAGCAGTTACGCCAATTGGTACGTAAAGCGCAGAAAGAGGTGGCTGAAGAGAAGCCGCCAGCCGCCAGTCGCAAACTCTTTAAGGTATTACGGACTGCTGCTGAAGGCTGATCTACCTCTGTCTTATCAGTCGTGATTGTAAGGTGGTCATCACTGTTTATAGGCATTAAGATGGCGGTACACGTCACATGGTGTAGTCAGATGGCCAAGCGTCTACTCTCCTTCTGCTGGCCCTGGTTAGATGGTGAAAATTAAGCGCATGAAAAAATGTGATCAACCCCTAAAGATTTAACCAAGTCGGCAATGGAACTGCCAAATCGTGATGAAAATCGCAGATGTTGGTAGCTGATTGCTGGATAACGTGAGACTCATATAAGTGCTAGAAAAAACTCTCCATCAGTCACACCCGTTTTGTAGAGTTTCAGAGTAGAGATCGGGAAGAAACATGACCAGTGAAATGCTTTTTTTAAGCTACAAGCAGGGTGACCTACACGCTTTTAAGCGTCTCTATAATATACATAGAGCGCCGCTTTACCGCTTTTTACTGCGTCAAACCAGCCAAAAAGATGTGACCGAGGAGCTCTATCAGCAGATATGGCGTGAGGTTCGTACTCAGACAGATTATGCCGGCAACTCCTTTAAACTCTTTCTCTACCAGATTGCCCATGAGGTGCTGCTGAAATACTACGAGTTAGAGCATGGCTCACTACCTGAATCTTTTAATGTTAATTATTTTCCTAAACGGAAAAATATTCAGGTAGCGATTACTGACGAGCGTAACGTTACAACAACGCTGCTCTTCCAGTTGAGAAGCTTGCCTGCGGCTCAGCGGATGGTTTTCCTGTTGCATGCTGAGGTTGGTTTTACTATTGGGATGGTTGCCGAATGTGTTGGTATTAGTCGTGAAATTATCAAAACCCGGCTGCGTTACGCGATTGCTTTTCTCAATAGCAGTATTGATATTGTTGATGGTCAGAAACGGCCCGATTTTTTACAGATATACCGTCAAATTGCAGAGATCAATCCCACCATTATGTTAAGCCACTATGTTATCTCAGAAGCGCTGTTTGAGACTGCACGCTCAGAGAGAGTAGAGCCTAAGCGGAAATGTTTGATTAAAAGAGCGGGCAGTATGACATCTACCATTGTTAACTCACTAAAAAAACTGGTGGCCTGACTCCCTCTATAGGCTGTTACGAAACCGAATGAGTACTAGCCGGAGTCGTTCATAACCTCTCTAGCATCGGCAACGATGCTAAACATCTTCCCTTTGTAGGTAATAAGCCCCGCTTTATCTAATCGGCGTAGGCTTCGGCTAATAGTCTCCGGGGTGATGCCTAAATAATTAGCAATATCCTCTTTTGTCATCGGCAGAGAGAGTTCGTTGAGAACGGCACACTTCTGCCGTTGCAGTCGTTCTGATAAATTGCAAAGAAAATCAAAAATACGCTGATCAGCCGTGCGGCCACAGACGCTAGTTAAGCTTAGATGGGCGCGATTGTGTTGGCTGATTAGCTTAAATAGTCGGCTCAATGAACGTGGATTTTGTAGGCAGATGGAGTTGAGTGCTGTCATGGGTAGTTCGCAGAGCCAAGTGCGATCAATTGCATAGGCATCATAAGCGTGCTGGTTTTCACCCAGTGCCTCATAGCCAAAAACCTCACCACGTAGGTAGAAGCCTGTTGCCTGAATATAACCTTCGTAGTTGATGGTCTCGGTTTTGATGCAGCCAGAGGTGACGGCGTAGATAGTGGTGAGTGGGTCACCGCTTTTATAGATAGGGTCGCCTGGGAGAAATGGCCCGCGACATTTGATCTCACAGGCTAGAGTTGGGGGTAAATTTTCATCATTGGAGGCATCGAGTAGGAGCCGCCTGATATCACAGACGCTGCAGGTGTGTTTTGTTTTGAGTATATGAGGTTGAGAAGGCGTTGAGGGTGTATCCATAAATTAAATCTTAACCTGTGCATTGGTGGCTTAATCCGCCCTTAAATGGAGCAAAATTAAGTGTGGTTTAACTCTCTTGTTGGTAATAATACCTGCCTACTAAGTAGTTACCCTTTGCTCCGCTCGTTGTTAACTGAGAAGGAAAATGATTCCTATATAATCATTTGTTTACATTACGGCTGGCGATTCTATAGTAGCGATTCTGTTCATGCAATGAGGCAATTTCAGGCAATATTAAAACAAGCATGACCGACCCAGTGCTTCTTTAGTTAGTGAAATAGATCACCCCTTTTTTTGCTCAACAATTTGGCTCAACATCATCTCGATTCGCTCCATGCGCTCATTCATTCGGATGCTATTTTCTTTGATCCAATGTACCTCGCCTGCTTCACCAATTCCCTCTTCTCGATTGAATTTTTCATGCTCTGATTGCATGGTGTCGAGCACAATACCGATCATCATGTTGAGGAAGACAAAGGCAGTGAGAAAGATAAAGGTGAGGTAGTAGATCCAGCTAAAGGGGTAGACCTCCATGGTTTCGTACATCACATCGGTCCAATCCTCAAAGGTGGCGACGCGGAAGAGGGTGAGCAGTGAGATAGAGAGATCGCCCCATAAGACACTATTGATCGATTCAAATAGAAAGCTGCCGATAGCGGCGTAGATGTAGAAGATGATAAACATTAGCAGTACCACATAACCCATGCGTGGGATGGCGGTAGCCAATGCGTTCATGAGAATGCGTAGCTCAGGGATAAATGAGATTAGGCGCAGTACCCGAAAAATACGCAACAACCGCGCCAGTAGCACCATCTCACTCTCATCAACGGGGATTAGGCTGACGCTGACAATGAGGAAATCAAAGATGTTCCAGCCGCTCTTAAAGAAATTGAGAAAGCGCTTCTCAGCGGCCATACGGATGCTGAGTTCAACCAGAAAAAAGATAGTGATTGAGATATCAAGAACGGCCATCACCCCTAGCCAATTGGGGTCGATATTGTAGGTGGAGGCTCCCACCAGCAGAGCGGAGAAGATGATGATGCTGATCACCGATATCTCAAAAACCTTGTTACTACGGATCGCAATAAAGCGGTCACGCCATGCTGTCACCGTTGTTGTCATGGTGAGGCTGTCCTCTTAAAAATGTTGGATAGTGGGGGAGTTGCCCCTTAAATGCGCGGATTAGAGCATATATAGAGATGTTGTAATAGCACACAAATTATCAGCTTTATCGGACAAGTAGAACAAATCAGAGTTCATGTTAGAGGGCTATTCCGTTACCATGCGCCCTGCTTTGGAGAGATAGCCATGTTGAAAATTCATAACACTCTGACCCACCAGAAAGAGACCTTTACCCCCATCGACCCTCATAAGGTGAGGATGTATGTTTGTGGTATGACCGTCTACGATCTCTGTCATCTGGGGCATGCGCGAGTTTTAGTGGCATTTGATGTGGTTTATCGTTACCTGCTATCGCTGGGTTATGAGGTCGAGTATGTACGAAACATTACCGATATTGACGACAAAATCATCAATCGGGCCAATGAGAATGGTGAAGATTTTAACCATCTAACAGAGCGATTCATCCAGGCGATGCAGGAAGATGCTGCGGCACTCGGCACCCTGCCTCCCACCTCAGAACCACGCGCCACTGCTTATATGGATGAGATTTTGGCGATGATTGAGAAGCTGATTGAGCGTGGTTATGCCTATGCTGTTGACAATGGTGATGTCTATTATGCGGTCACTAAATTTGAGGGGTATGGCAAACTCTCGGGTAAAAATATCGAAGATTTACAAGCAGGGGCACGAGTTGAGGTAGATAGCAATAAACGTGATCCACTCGATTTTGCGCTCTGGAAATCCTCCAAACCTGGTGAACCCTACTGGGAATCCCCATGGGGTAATGGTCGTCCTGGTTGGCATATTGAGTGTTCCGCTATGTCTACCTGCTGTCTTGGTAATCACTTTGATATCCACGGTGGCGGCGCTGATCTCCAATTTCCTCACCATGAAAATGAAATTGCCCAGTCTGAAGGGGCGACTGGTGAGCAGTTTGTCAACGTCTGGATGCACAACGGTTTTGTCCGCATCAATGAAGAGAAGATGTCAAAATCGCTTGGCAACTTCTTCACCGTGCGTGAGATCCTAGAGCGCTATCGGGCTGAAGAGGTGCGCTACTTTATCCTCACCAGTCAATACCGTAGTCCGCTCAACTACAGTGATGAGCAGCTCGATAATGCACGTGCAGCACTGACGCGTTTTTACACCGCTCTGCGGGGTCTGCCTGTTGTCGAAGCGGCAGGTGGTGAACTTTTTATCAGCCGTTTTAATGAAGCGATGGATGATGACTTCAACACCCCCGAGGCGCTTGCCGTGCTATTCGATATGGTGCGTGAGATCAACAAACTACGGACTGAAGATGAGAGCAGAGCCGCAGCACTGGCGGCTGAGTTGCGCCGTTTGAGTGGTCTGCTGGGCATATTGCAGGATGATCCTGAGCAGTTTTTGCGTGGTGAATCAGCTGATGAAGATGGTCTGAGTGATGCCGCAATTGATGATTTGATTCAACAGCGCCTTACCGCCCGTGCAGAGAAAAACTGGGCCGAAGCAGATCGTGTGCGTGATGCACTGCAAGAGGCGGGTATTGTGCTGGAAGATGGTGCCCAAGGCACCACATGGCGGCGTGGCTAGGGGCCAAAATCACAGAGAACAGCATGTTTTTAAGATTTTATGTAGCCTCTGTAGTTGATTTACATCCCCGTTAACCTGAAACTTCTTACTTAGTTAAGAGTCGATATATCTACGTCCTAACCTCAACAACCTTTGATCCAATATAGAGAGTGAAAATGAAAAAGTTCCTTAGCAGCGTACTGATTGCCACGATGCTGGCCTTCAGCTCCACCACCATTGCGGGTGATGACCAGCACACCATGCCAGTTGAAGTGAATGTTATGGCACAATTCTCTCCTGAGATTCGGGAGATGTTGGCCAAAGAGATGGTTCGTTTACAAAACAGCATGATGCAGATGATGCCTGCAATCGCTGCGGGTGAGTGGGATATGGTGGTAACCCTTGCAGATGGCATGGCGATGAGCCACATAATGAAGCAGAACCTAAGCCAAGAGCAGATGGAAGCCCTGCACAAGGGGTTGCCACTGGCCTTTAAAGTGTTAGATAACCAATTCCATGACTATGCTGGCATGCTCTCTCATGTCACGTATAAACGCCACACAGAGCTCACCACCTTCTACTATTACAAACTGACTGAAACCTGTGTTGCTTGTCATTCACAGTTTGCCCAGAAACGATTTCCAGGCCTTACCCAGCCATCCAAGGTGCATAAATCAGCGGGTGGTAATCACTACAAAGAGCAACACAACCACTAATTTTAGCGGCTGTTTAAACCAAGATCCGCTTCCCTAGTGGATCTTGGGTTTAAAGCAGCCACTCAATATCTCATACGCTTCTCGTATGGCGATAAACTCTTTTTGATCACCCCCTCGATCGGGGTGGTGCAGCGCAGCAAGACGTCGGTAACTTCTTTGTACGTTGTCCCACTCTACATTCTCACTCAACCCCAACTTAATTAACGCCTCGGCTTTTTTATCGATGGCTAAATAGCGCTGCCAAAAGCTGCTTAATAGCTCAGTGACATTGTCTGCCGTAGTCTCCTCCAGTTGTGACCAGTCGAGATAGTAGTCTCGCAATTTAGTATCGATCATCTCACTTGGTAGTGTTTCTCCACTGTAATTGATGGCTTGTAGCTGGATGTTGAGGGGGGATATGACCAGATAAAACCCATCCTCTAGCAGGCTCTGTTGTAGCTGGTAGAGGGCATTCATAATGATGAAGTGTTTCTGAAACAGTGCAAGCTCAGCCCCCTCTCCTGTTTCAGGAAAGAGGGCATGTTCAGCCTCAAGTTGGCGGATGAGTTGATATTCGCTCACCCCTGCTGTCGTCTCTTTAAGGATGATGAGAATAGCGGGTTTTAATGGATTGTTGCTCATTGATTGGTTGCCTAAAATGGCTTTTATATTCTTAGCATAATATTTCTATATGAAAGACCTAAAGTACTTTTTACTTATGCCGTTATTTCTCATTACCAGTTAAATTTAAAATTTTCTATCTCCTTTGGATCTGTGCTTTCCGTGGAAATAGCCGATTCCAGAATGAGGGACTAACGATGTTAAGTAGTGTAAAAGTAAAAATAATGGGGCTTGCCATTTTTCCGTTGGTGATCGCGCTCGGTTTTATGTTCAATTTAATTTTTTACAAATACAATGTTTCTCAGGAGATGGGGCTTCAAGAGTCACTGAATGAGTTTGTTATCTTAACAGGCTCCATGCTGCATGAGATACAGAAGGAGCGGGGTGCTTCTGGTGTTTTTCTGGGCAGTAAAGGTACTAAATTTAAGCGTGAATTGAATAGTCAGCGCTCACTTACAGATACTCAGCGCGCTAAATATACCCAGTTTTTATCAAGCTTTAATGCCGCTGTCTTTAGTGATGATTTAGTTAGTTATGTTAGAGGGGTCTCCTCTAAATTGGCCTCCTTGGATCAACTGCGTAGCAAAGTGAGCTCACAATCTATAACGACGGGTGAGAGCTTAAAAAGCTACACTGGTATTAATGCTGTGCTGCTTCAGGCCGTTGGGGCAGCGGTTAATTTTGGGCATGATGTTCAGGTGAGTAATTACCGTACTAGCTATCACAACTTTATTGAGGGCAAAGAGCGGGCGGGTATTGAACGTGCCATCTTGGCAGGAACTTTTGGTCAGGATCATTTTTCTCCGGGTGTCTATGCCTACTTTAGGACAATGATAACCACACAAGATATCTATCTTGATGTCTATAAAACATTGGCACCAGCAGAGGGGCTAGTTGCTTTTGAACAATATTTGAAATCACCATCAGTGACAGAGACTCAGCGCATGCGCGATATCGCTCTGGATAAGGGGGTGATTAAACCTAAAGCAAGCATACTCGCTGAGTTGAATCGCCAGTTTGGTTATGGTGGTGCAATCCACCTATTCAAAAACTATGTATTGCGTGGTGAGGATAGATATATTGGTCGCTTTGATATGCATCGTGATCAAATTTATGCTCTTCTGGATAAATTTGTGGCACTGGCTTCGATTACGTCTGAAGAGAGGAGTAAGGTTGCTGATATTAGAGCGACGCTGGATAAATACAGTGATGCCATTCGAACCGCACAGACGATGTTTGCTGAAGGTTATACTGCCGTTGCTGTTGATAGAGCGATTAAAATTAGTGATAAAGCAGCCATTACTGCGATTGATGGGTTGATTGAAAGTGCTGCACCAGGCAACTTTGGTGTGGATCCCGCTCATTGGTTCAAGACCATAACGGCCAAAATTAATCTGCTGAAAGGGCTTGAAAATGGTGTGGCAGCGCATGTTATTGCACTGAGTGAAGATCTGCACAGTAGTGCCAATACGGCACTGGTTACACTGTTGATCTTAGCTGCTGTACTCACTTCTTTGGTGATGTTTGCTGTTTTCTATGTAGCCAATGGTATCTCACAACCGTTGAAAGCAGCGGTTGGTTTTGCTGAGGATATCTCAAATGGCAAACTGACAGGGCATATCGACTGTAATAGTAAGGATGAGATCGGTTCCCTCTCAAACGCCCTCAACCACATGGTGGTCAACCTTAAAGAGATGGTGCAGGATGTTGATGCGACGACTCAGCAGTTATCACAAGCAGCGGGGGAGATGTCACAAATCTCCAGCCAGACCTCCAATGGTGTGATGCAGCAGCAGAGTGAGCTGCAACAGGTCTCTTCAGCGATGACTGAGATGAGTCAAACCGTTGCAGAGGTGGCGGATAATGCTGAGCGTGCCAAAGATGCTACTCAAGAGGCAAACAATGAGGCGAGTGATGGCCGGCGTATTGTGGATGCAACTACCGCATCAATCAAAACCTTGGCTGATGAGGTTGGGCGTGCGGGCACAGTGATCAAACAGCTCGAAGAGGAGACGGCCAATATTGGCTCAGTGCTTGATGTGATCGGTGGCATTGCAGAGCAGACCAATCTACTCGCCCTTAATGCAGCCATTGAGGCCGCCAGAGCGGGTGAACAGGGCCGTGGTTTTGCTGTAGTTGCTGATGAGGTGCGCACCCTTGCCAGCCGCACTCAGGAGGCAACGCTAGAGATTCAGAAGATGACTGAAAACCTACAGCGTGGGGCTTCTGAAGCGGTGGCAGCAATGGAGAAAGGGGGTGAAACGGCACAACAGAGTGTTGAACAGGCTGGTAAAGCGTGTGACTCACTTGAATCGATTGCCAAAGCGTTTGAGACGGTGGGGGAGATGAATAATCTCATTGCGGTTTCAAGTGGACAGCAGCTCACCGTTACTCAAGAGATTGATAAAAATATTATCTCCATCAATGATGTCTCAGGTGAAACAGCATCGGGTGCTAGTCAAACAGAAGTGGCAAGCGGGGAGCTTGCAAAGCTTGCGGGCAATCTACAACAGACGCTCTCTAAATTTTCAACGTAGTTCTCCCAAAACCACCCGAACTAAACGACTGAGTAAAAAATGCCTTTCCCTCTCCTGGGAAGGGCGTTTTTTTAGCTGACACTTGTAATACGCTTATCCATCAAGCTGTTTTCTGCGATATATCAAAAAAACGATATGGCTTGAATAAGCCCAGTGGATGCTGTAACGCGACAATTTGTCACTCCCCAACACCCTCTATTCCACGCTAATGTCCGCCCCAATACTGAAAAGGGGCTGTTGCCTCACGAAAATTTATCAAAAATGGTGATTTTGTGAATAGGGTTTTAGCGAAATTAAATAGAGGTGGAAGTCTTGGCCTAATAGGTGCACTTGTCGGCAGCCTATTTTTTGCAGGGGCATTGCAGGCTGCTGATGTGCCTGAGCTGCATCCAGCTATTCCACTGTTGGATGAGCAGGGTGAGCATGTGCTTAACTCTGGTTTGGCATACAGCCCAAAACGGAGCTGTGGTGGCTGTCATGACTATGACAAAATTAACCACGCCTATCACTTTGAAATGGGCCGTGATGAAGCAAGTGACACCTTTGGTGAAGAGCGTGGTTTGCCTCACCTAGTCTCCCCTGGCTATTTTGGCGGTTACGCCTGTATGGGTGGTAGCAACCCTGAAGTCACAGCAAAGAAAGATAATGCCACCGCTGATGATTTTGCTGATAAAGGTTCAGCAGGGCTCGTGCAGCGTTGCATGGGTTGCCACCCTGGTGGTGGTTGGATGGAGCTAGATCGTAACGGTAACCGTTATGATGAGACGGATCCTTCTACAGTGACTGCATTTGACGGTGACTACTACAACCGTGGTACCGATGAGAACAACGAGCCTGCTGAAAGCACAGTCGTTGCTCAGTGGGATTGGCAGAAGAGTGGTGTGGTCGAAAATGACTGCATGATCTGTCATGCCGATTTCCGTGAGATGGTGATCACCGATCCTGAGCTGGTTGTTGATGGTGGTGATGATGCTTATGATCACTTCAGAGGGCTTCGCCGTGATGAGTTGGTGCGTGGTGGTGGCTTTTTCCGAGAAGCCGCTACTGCAATCATGGAGTTTGTTAACCTGAGCCACCCTGATTGTGGTGTTGATGCCGGTGATGGTTGTGCGACAACCGCCACTTCGCTGCTCAATTTTGACCGTACTGTTGAAGCTGGAACAAGTGATCCAAGTTATGACCTAACATTGGACGCTATATCAGGTAAGCCAGTCATAAACTGGAATGCTGACGCTTTTGATGCAGATGGCAAAGTCCAAATTCCAATGTTGCGTTACAGCACTAATGACAACTGCATGATGTGTCATCGCACCAGTAATAGCCGTCGTGGTTTCTACGGTTTTGGTGAGGGCGCTGAAGCGACCTACGATGAAGAAACGGGCATCCTAATTGAAGATTATAAGGATGATGTCCACAAAGGTTTAACCTGGACAGAAGATGGTGAGACCCGTGAAATTGAGATCTGTAACACCTGTCACGGTCAAAACTATTTTAATCCAAGCTATGCCAATACCGATCTGGATGCCAGCCATGACTTCCTGAAAGGCAACTCAGATATGGATGTGCGTAACGACTTGGATTACAAGCCAAATGCACTCTCTTGTGAATATTGCCATAACGATGCGGTGACACCCGCTATTCCGTCGGGCCATGATGACATGCTCAGTGCGCATCAGGAGCGTTGGGCGAATGCGGGTGATATGGCTGGCTATCCATCAGATACACTGACACGCATCACTAAGACGCATCTTGATGTTATCAGCTGTCAGGCGTGTCATATCACTGATAAAAAGAGCCGTGGCAGAGATATTCAAATCATGTACCGCTATCGCCAGGCGGAAAATGGCAAGCTGACCATTGTGCCTTACAACCCACGCATCCGTTACTACTGGCGTGATAAAGTTTCTGGTTACATCATGAGTAAAACAGAGCGTAATAGCGTCTTTGAGCTAATGGGCGGCGAAGATCATGAAAGTAGTGATGGCCACGATATGGATATGGGTGATGAGCAGCACGGCATGATTGTTGACCCCATCTCAGGTGAGCATTTGGCTCAAGTATCTGTTCGTATCTCTCACGGTTCATTGCGTTTTGGTGACCCTGAAGACTACGCAGGTTTTATTGCCCTGAAACGAGCTTATGACAGCTTGTTGACTCTCAAAGGTGTGGAAGATGCGGATAATGAATTGGTCTGGAGTGAATCTAACCAATATCTGATGTCACACAACACGCGTCCTGCAGTCTCCTCTGTACAGTGTGAAGAGTGCCATAACCGTAAAGAGAATGGCTCATTCAGTTCACTCATCTCACCAGAAGGTATTTTGGGTGAAGATCAGAGTAAAACGGTTACAACCTTAGTTGACCCACGTCTGGTTAGTGAAGGTATTGTGCGCTTTGAATACCCTTACATGAAGATGGATGAGAGCGGTGTTGTGACTGAGAATATTGCCGATATTCTCGCCTACACACGTGTCGACCCATCTATGAGTGTATTGGGTGCAGCTCGTGCCAAAGTGATGATTGGCAAGATGGATGACTCTGTCATGCCTGCTGATGTTACAACCAACAGTGGCATTACCCATCAAGATGATGTTGATCGTCTAAATAGTGAGCTTACCGGTTCTAGTTACTACCAGTTTGTTCCTCAGTATGGTGATAATGAGATTCGTCGTGTCTCTCTGGTTATGGAGTCTAATCAGCAGACTGATCGAGTGATGCCAACCTACAAGATGAAGGTTGCTATTGCCAAAGAGGCCTCCGTCACTAAGGCTGATAGGGCTGGTTTTGGTGGGCTTGTATCACCGGTAGTAGAGCTGGGTGCCTTCGATAGTGAAGGGGATGAGGTGAGCTACTTTGGCGGTAACCGTATGCTTGTCAAGCTGCCTTACGATGGCAGCAGCGATGATCTTGGTCAGGTACGCATCATCACCTCGGCTGATGGTGAAACCTGGAGCATGGTTGATGCAGATAACATCGTTTTGGTTCGTCCAAAAACCAATCTGGCTGATGGTTACGTTGCCTTCTGGACTGAACATTTCAGCTACTACGCAGTAGCCGATACAACTATTGAAGCAAGCAGTACCACCACAACAACTGCTGCTGCCAGTAGTAGCGGTGGTGGGGGCGGTGCCCTTGGTTGGCCGCTGCTTATCTTGGGTCTCATTGGTTTGGCGAAAGCACGGAGGAGGAACGGCTAAAAACCGTTTGCTCTACCCCTTTTGGTTAGAGAGGGGTAGAGCACTCTGCCGTTTAATTTAGAGAGATGATTAATAAAAATCACCCCATCATTAAGCAGATTAAACCACTTGTGCCCTGGTTAGCCGGAGCCGGTTTTGCCATTGGCCATATTGCAGCCACCACAAGCTGCACCCTACCTAAAGAGGGGCGCTGTGCCACCTGTGGTGGCTGTGTTATTGCACTCGGTTCACTAGTCGCCTGGGCGGTGATGAAAAAGCGTACCGATGGTGATTTCTACTCATCTGACGATCACGGGGCAGCTTGAAGCTGCTCTTATTAGTGTCAGCACGATGTACGCCATACCTCTCACTCCTTCTACTGTTTCTCTTACCACTAACAGTGGTAGAGGCGGAACTCTATGGGCGGCTCGATGCATCAATGCAAATTGATAATCAACGCGCTAATCCGAGCTTCGTACAGTATGGGTTGGCCGATATCCACTTTGACGACAAACAACAGGGGCTACGAACAGGCACCACCCTCTTAATACGTCAACGTGATGAAGATAATGAGCAGCAGCTACAGCAGCTCTATATAGAAAAGAGTAGCGGTAACACCTCCCTCCTTGTCGGTCGAACAGAACGTGCTGACGGCCTTGGCCTCTACACCCTAGATGGCGGCAACTTTAAAATCCGGCGTGATGATGCCCTGATTGAACTCTATGGCGGCAAACCCAGCCGGATTGAAGGGATCAGCAGCACTCCAGCCAAATGGCTTTACGGTGGGCGGATTCTGCTCAATCACAAACCCAACTGGGTCTTAGTCAATCAACTTGAGAGCCGTTTCTCACTCACTCGCTACCAAGATCAAGCGGACGATAGCGCCACACGTTTTGGCTTTGGACTGCGAAGTGATGGTGAGACAGGCGCACCTCACCATGATCGACTGCACCTGCTGCTACAGGGCAACTACCTCATCAATGAGCGGCGTTTAGAGGGGCTGCACGCCCGAGTGATTACTCTGCTCGATAAACAGAGTGATATCAGTTTTAGTTACCAACGCCAACGGCCTGATGAGCAGCAACCCACTTTGAGTGGACGTTTCTACAACAGCTACTCACGAGGTGAGCAGAGCGTCACGCGGCTCTCCTACAACCAGCGCCAGCTAAATGGTATCAATTGGTCACTAACTGGACGAAACGTGTTTCATGCCTACGGTTCATCGGGTGCTGGGGCCAATGGTGCACTGCGTTGGATAGAGACCAAAGGGCTCTATTGGCAGGCTGAAGTTGACTGGATCGCCCTGGGTGACGAGCAAATTGGTACACTCTACCTACGGCGTACTGCCCAAATTACGCCACTGCAAAAATTGGCACTCAGCGGTGTCATACAGCAGCAACTTCAACAATATGGCGACGACAACCAAGCAACCGGCATTGAAGCTAAATGGGAGCAGCGGCTCGACTCAGAGCTACGTTTCTCCCTCTCAACCCTCTATCTATACAACAGTGATAAACGTAATGAGTTCCGTTTAGCTGCTCGGGTCAGCTACCGTTTTGATGACCGAAAACGGAGAGTATGGCAATGAGAGTTCTTATAAGCAGCCTGCTGGTGATGATCTCTCTTCTAGCGCCACATCTTCAGGCTGAAGAGACAACCGAAGAGAGTAGCTGGTGGCAGAAACGGCACGACCGTACCGACATCTACTACCCCCACAAGGCGCACTTTAAAACGATGGATGAGGGGGGAGATAGCTGTCTCCTATGCCACCCCTTCAACAGTAATAGTCTGCTGGATGAGAAACAGCTAACGGCCATAACTGTGATCGCCAATGAACCGCTGGCAGCCATCTGTCATGAGTGCCACATGAGCCACATCACGGCCCCATACGCCTGCGATATTTGTCACGATGAGCCGAGTAAAATTTGGCCCGAAGATCACAATGTTGACTACATCAACCGTCACGCAGAGGATTCGCGGCGCGATGATGGCGGCTGTCGAAGCTGCCATCTGGAGAGCGCCTTCTGCAGTGAGTGCCACGCACAACGCTCGGTGCTGGGTCGCCCCATGCACAACCTTGGTTACATCAACCAACATGGCTTGGATGCACGTATCGACCCAGCCGCCTGCGGTGCTTGTCACAATCGATTTTTTTGTAGCGATTGCCACCTGGAGGCTAAATGATCTTAGCCAACCCTCTACGGATGATGCTTCTATGGATCGTCGTTGTTTTAACGGGCTGTGTCTCGGGCGGGGAAGAGCCTGTCGTTTCACTGGCATCAGGTAATCTGATTGTCGATGAGAGCCATGCAGATGGTGGTGCCTGGGGGCTGCCCGACTGTTCAGCCTGTCATGCACTCTCAGCCATTCATGATGATGCCAACCTGATTCGTGGTATCACCAAAAATAAAGGCTACGACACCTGCGCCGGTTGCCACGGCAGCAACGGCACCTCAATCGCCCGCCGCTGCATCATCTGCCACAACAGCACTGATTTGCCAACGGCACCTCGTCAACAGGGGCGTTTCAGCCACCACTACACCCGCGATGTAGCAGGCAGAATGGACAATGCAGATTGTCTTAGCTGCCATGATGCCTCCGATATGGATGGCCGCTTTGAGCTGAACCAAGATCTCACCCGCTACCCCGATCAGAACCAACTGCTAACCCACTACAGCTCCCTCTCTGATTTCTGCCTGCGCTGCCACAATCGTGACCACCAGCAGCCTGGATATGAGATCACCGACACCGCCTATGAAGACCCACTGATCGCCATCGAAGAGGCCTTCACCTATGTTGATAAACATGGTGCGATTGATGGCTTAGGCACCCGCACCTATGCTGGTCTGCGCGGTGGTTATAGCTATGCGAGCGAAGTGCCCTGCACCGATTGCCATGCCATGCACGGCACAGAGAATGGTGGGCTGATTCTTGATACCACTGCAACCGGCTTCTCTCTGCTCAATGAGAGCCAAACCTACGATGTTATAACCAATGGCCCAAACTACACCCAGCTCTGTGTAGTCTGCCATTTGATGGAGACCCTTCTCGATGATGGGGCCACCGATGCCGGAAATGGTTTGAGTGGCGTACATCAAGTGGGGGGTGACTGTTATGTCTGCCACAGCCATGGCGAACCCGTTCAGGCGGGGATGTGATGAGCCGAATCCTCATAGCTGTTTTGCTGTTGCCTCTTTGTGGTGTGATCAATGCTGATGAGATTGAGATGCCACCCATGCACCATCTGGTCGAGGTGAAACCCTCTGATCAGGTGTCGATCCCTGATGAGTTTAAGTTGGATGAAAAAGGGCAGATCAACTGCAAAACCTGTCATGGCCTGAAAGATATTGAGAAAACGGCTCTAGAGAAGGTGGACCGCCAAGCGGACAACTTTTTCAATGGTGGGCCATACCCTCGCCTAATCGATTTTTGTCACCGCTGTCACGATAAAAAAACCTACGCACGCCCCAACATCCACCAACTGCTGGATAAGAAGGGCAAGCATGACAAAAAAGCGTGTGAATATTGCCACCTAGAGGCACCCGATCCAGAGAAAAGAGCCGATCAACAGACAATCAAGCTACGCCTGCCCGTTGGAATACTCTGCTACGGCTGCCACCTAAGAACCCCACATCTCAACGCACTGAACCATCAAATGAAACCGGATGAAACGATGGTTAAGCAGATCAAAAACTCTGAGGAGGCGTTGGCGGTGATTCTGCCTTTAGATAAAGAGGGCCGCATCACCTGTGTTACTTGTCATGCCCCCCATCAGGCGGGGCTGATTGATAAGGCCCAACCCGCCGGTAAACAGGTAGAAGATGCAGCACTCAAGAAGGGGGTGAGCTACCAGCCACACCCTTGGAGTACGGTCTTTGCCGAAGATAAAAAAGATCGCTTAAAAGAGCTGGCTGAAGTAAGTGGCCGCCCCTTTAGCTTGGCCTACCAACGCATTAAAACCGAAGTCCTACTGCGGCTTTCCGCAAAAGATGGTGCGCTCTGCCTCGCCTGTCACACATTTAAAGATTGATGATTCTAGAATAATGCGCCGTATCTATAACAACATAGCCAACATCCCCAACGGACAGAAGTACCGCTATCTACTGATAACGCTCTCCTGCCTGGTCTTCTTTGCACCCTTTACCTTTCTGCCTGGATTAGTTGGCAATGAGGATCTCTGTGGCAAGCTCTGCATGCGCCGCTTCTTCCTCTTCTTCCCGGGTATGGATGGTGAAGATGTCTGGACTCAGGTCTCGGTGGCCTATATCGGTGTCACCGTCTTTGCAGCGATTGTGGTTAGCACCTTCTTCTTTGGCCGCATGTGGTGCTCCTATCTCTGTCCCGTTGGTGGTTTTCCTGAACTGGTCAGTCGCATGCTGAATGATCGCTGGAAGATCGAGTATCGTGCGCTGCCGCAGGTACAGATTCGCTACGGTTACTTCACTATGTTCGTAGTAGCGATGCCGGTATTGGGTATTAGCGCCTGCACCTTGTGTAACTTCATCACGGT
>JAMOMH010000024.1 GCA_027068675.1 Sedimenticola sp. | reverse complement strand
TCAAAAGGGTTGTAAGGTGAGCTTTCTGCCTGCTCTTCCGTCATAACCTGAATTTTTAAAACCCATGAAGGGTTATTGCCCTCTTCAATGGCATTATATAGATCAGCTTGATGACTCTCCCGATCTTTACCAATAACAACTTCTGCCTCTTGATCGGTTAAGTTCTCAATACCCTGATTGGATTTAAAGTGGAACTTGACCCAAACACGTTCATTGTCAGCATTGATCATACTGAACGTGTGGCTACCAAAACCGTGCATGTGCCGATAGGTGGAAGGCAGCCCTCTATCACTCATGACGATTGTCACCTGATGCAGCGCCTCAGGAAGTGATGTCCAGAAATCCCAATTATTTTGTGCACTACGCATATTGGTGCGTGGATCACGTTTTACGGCATGGTTGAGATCAGGGAATTTTAAGGGGTCACGTAAAAAGAAAACGGGGGTGTTGTTGCCCACCATATCCCAGTTACCCTCTTCTGTATAAAATTTAATAGCAAAGCCTCGAATATCTCGTTCAGCATCAGCGGCACCCCGTTCACCCGCAACGGTTGTAAATCTACTGAACAGCTCCGTTTGCTTACCCACTTCAGAGAATATTTTCGCTTTAGTATATTTTGTGATGTCGTGGGTTACCGTAAATGTTCCATAGGCACCTGAACCTTTTGCATGCATGCGCCGCTCTGGTATGACCTCTCGATCAAAATGCGCCATTTTTTCCAGGAACCAGACATCTTGTAATAATTGAGGGCCTCGCGGGCCAGCAGTCATAACATTTTGGTTGTCTGATACTGGGCAACCTGCACTCGTTGTCAGTTTCTTTTTCATCTCTTTTCCTCAATATTTTAGAATGGTCGATAGCTATAAAAACAGAAACAGAGGCATTTGAAAAATTGATTATTTAAATTGCATTAATGAATTTTACCAATCAACTGTAAAGTCACCGCTTATTAATAGGTATATAGTCCCGCTTTGGCGCACCATCATAGACTTGACGTGGTCGACCAATACGCTGGCTTGGATCGGCAATCATCTCCATCCAGTGAGCTGTCCAGCCCACTGAACGGGCAATAGCGAACATAACGGTAAACATATTATTAGGTATACCCAGTGCCCGGTAGATAATGCCGGAGTAGAAATCGACATTGGGGTAGAGTTTGCGCTCGATAAAATACTCATCTTTAAGGGCGATCTCTTCCAGCTTGACTGCCAGCTCCATCAACGGGCTATCAGCATTGCCGGTACTCTCCAGTACGTCATGGCACACTTTACGAATAATTCGCGCACGAGGATCATAATTTTTATAGACCCGATGACCAAAACCCATCAGCCGGAAAGGGTCATCCTTATCTTTCGCCTTAGCGACATACTTCTCAACCTGTGAGACATCACCGATCTCCCCTAACATATTAAGGACAGCCTCATTCGCCCCACCATGCGCCGGCCCCCAAAGTGAGGCAATACCCGCTGCAATACAGGCAAAAGGGTTGGCTTGTGAGCTACCTGCCAACCGTACTGTCGAGGTGCTGGCATTTTGCTCATGATCAGCATGCAGCATGAAGAGCACCTCTATCGCTCTTACCGCCACAGGGTCTGGCACATACTCTTCACAGGGTGTAGCAAACATCATATGCAGGAAGTTGGCACAGAAACCAAGATCATTTCTAGGGTAGATGAATGGCTCACACTTGCTGTGTTTGTAGCTGGCTGCTGCAATGGTGGGCATCTTGGCGATCAGACGATGCGCCGAGATCTCACGGTGGCGTGGGTTATGGATATCGAGTGAATCGTGATAAAAGGCCGATAATGAACCCACAACACCCGTCATGATGGCCATTGGATGCGCATCATAGTGAAAACCATTGTAGAGATTCTTCAAGTTCTCATTGATCATGGTGTGGTGGATGATCATATCTTCAAACTTAGTCATCTCATCTGCCACAGGCAATTCACCGTAAAGCAGCAGATGCGCCACCTCAAGGAAGCTACTCTTCTCAGCCAGCTGCTCAATGGGGTAACCACGATACTCAAGTATTCCCTTCTCGCCATCAATGTAGGTGATCGCACTATGACAACTACCGGTACCGAGGAAACCTGGGTCATAGGTGAAGACACCCATCTCCTTATAGAGTTTGCCAATCTCAATGGTCGGTGGCCCTTGGGTGCCTTCTCGAACAGGCAGCTCCATCGATTTTTTACTGCTGTTATCGATAAGCGTGAAGGTTTTTTCTGCCATGGTTTAAGACTCCTTAAAAGCCAGTAATCGATCATCAATTCTATTGAATTACCCCAGCACTGCTGGGATCTACA
Source organism: Sedimenticola sp. (assembly GCA_027068675.1). Taxonomy (GTDB): domain Bacteria; phylum Pseudomonadota; class Gammaproteobacteria; order Chromatiales; family Chromatiaceae; genus JAKITT01. Next base: position 15,705 of record JAMOMH010000024.1, on the reverse strand, counting down.
TTCTTATTTTCCTGTATACAGAGATAGTAGCAGGCTCTCTCATACTTGCACTTTATCGGCATCTTCATCGTCAATATTGAATAAAAAATAGACACCGAAGAACATATCCGTATGATATGGCGTCCCAATTAGTCCGAATCGCCCAGCCTAATAGGCCTCAAAGCGGTTCATGACAAAAGATTCGAGCTTGTCAAAAGGCCCGTTGCCGCCTCACTTATAGCGACGATAAGCCATTGATTAGAAAGAGGAAATAACATGGGTAGGAAAAAAATAGCATTGATAGGAGGGGGCCAAATTGGTGGTATCCTCGCAATGATATGCGCAGAAAAAGAGCTAGGCGATATAGTGATGATCGATCTTCCGCAGATGGAAGGAACCGTCAAAGGCAAGATGCTCGATCTGATGGCTTCACGTCCTCACGATGGTTATGACGTTGAACTAACCGGCAGCGGTGACTTTGCAGCACTCAAAGGTGCCGATATCGTACTGATCACCGCCGGCGTACCACGTAAGCCTGGCATGACCCGTGACGACCTAACCAGCATCAATCTTAAGGTGATGAAGTCTGTCGCTGAATCGATCAAAACTCATGCACCCAATGCATTTGTCATTCTGACCACTAATCCACTTGATGCGATGGTCTACGCATTCCAAAAATATACCGGCTTCCCAAAGAACCAGATTGTCGGCATGGCAGGCAGTCTTGATACCGCTCGCTTCAAGACCTTTCTGGCATTGGAGACCGGCCTCTCCGTGCAGGATGTCTCTGCACTGGTGATGGGTGGCCACGGGCCCACTATGATCCCGCTGATCCGCACCGCTACTATCGGCGGCGTACCGATCACCGATCTACTCTCTGCCGAGAAAATTGAAGCGATTGCCGAGCGCACTCGCGAAGCGGGCACCGAAGTCGTTCAGCTACTCGGTAATGGCAGCGCCTTCTACAGCCCAGCAGCCGCTGTGGTTGAGATGGCTGAAGCCTATCTAAAAGATAAAAAACGCGTCATTCCATCCGCCGCTCTGTGTGAGGGTGAGTATGGGATTGACGGTTACTTCATGGGCGTACCTTGCGTCATTGGCGCAGGCGGCATCGAAAGAATCCTTGAGTTCGAGCTATCCCCTGAAGAACAGAATTTACTTGAAACTACCTTAAACGCAGTGAAGACGACTGTTGCTGAAACAGGAATCTAGGAGCTAAACATATGCAAGTTACAGGCATGTTATGGGGGTCTAAACTCCTTAAATATGTGGGTTTTCCCACGTCAGAGGTGCTGGGGCCAGAGGCCACCGGTGAGCAGGTCAAAGAGCTGATAGACCGTTGTGGTCGGGTTTTTATCAAACCGATCTTTAAAGGCGGTGTTGGCAAGAAAGGTAAACTTGGCCTCATGGGCAATTGTACTAATCTGGCTGATGCGATGAAAGAGAAAGAGCGTCTCTACTTTGCCGAACATATCCAAAACAACAACGTCTCTAAAGCTGAAGGCGTCACCTTTGAAGGTGGTGTGCCGGCTGAGTACGAAATCTACTTCTCTATCAGTGACAGTACTGAATTTCGTGCACCTGTCATCACCCTGACTCATCACGGTGGTGTTGATATCGAAGAACTGCCACCTGAGAAGATTGCAGTTATCCCTTTCGATCCTCTAACGGGCCTAAAGGGTTTCGTCATCTCCAATGCGCTACACAAACTGGGTGCGCCAAAAGAGCTGATCAGCCCACTGGTACAGAACCTGCCAAAACTGTGGGATCTCTACCACAACTACGGCATGGCGACCCTTGAGATAAACCCTATCCGCATGATGCCGGGTAAAAAAGGACGCCTGATCCCTGTCGCTTGTGATTTCAAGTGCGCCTTTGATGGCGATGACCCATCGGTTGATCGCTTGGGCCTCCCTGATGATCTGGATACCTCAAGCTACTCTGACTTCGAGCAAGAAGTTAACCAACTGCGCACCTACCAGGGTCAATCTGATGTCTACGTCATCAATGATCAAGGCACAGTAGCAGCGATGACTTTCGGTGGTGGTGCTAACGCACTGGTCACCGAACTTCTGGGCGATTCAGCCAACCTCTCTTCAGATTTTGGCGGTAATCCTCCCTACGAGAAGATGCACGACATCAGCCGTATTGTTTACAAATACTGGTTGGAGCAGTCCAACGTGCTCTTCATCATCGGTGGTAAAGCTAACAACACCGATATTTATGAGACTTTCCGCGCCATGGCTGACGCCCTGCGTGACCACTTTAATAAGTATGGCCCTACCCCACTCTACGTTGTAGTTGGTCGTGGTGGCCCGAATTTGGTTCGCGGCCTCGGTTACCTGCGCGACACCCTAGATTCTCTCGGCATCCCATACCAGATGTTTGGTTATGACTCAGCCATGAGTGAAGTAGTTAACTTCGCCCAAGCAGCTGATGACTGGATGAAGAAGGGTGGTCGTGAGCAGATTGCCAAGAAACTGGGCATTACCGATTAATCGGTAACGACACTCATAGAATATAGATTTAAAGAGGGATAAATTATGCATCCGCAAGGCGTTGAAGCATTCCCCCACTACTATGTGGGCGTTAACTCGCTAGACGATTTAGTCAGCAAAGAGGACCGTATTTGCGTCCTTAACATCACCGGGGGCGAAAGCCGCACCGTTACTCCTGTAAGCCATGTCTTCTCAGGCGGCAACATTGTTTGTGGTACCGCTCCGGGCCGTTCTGGTTCTTCAATGAAGACCGAAATTGGCAACATTCCAGTCTACGACAACCTGCCAGAAGCACTGGCTGACGGCAAAGAGTTCAACACCGTTGTTGTCTACCTGCCGCCCGGCGGCGTCCGTGACGGCGTTATCGAAGCGATCCGCGTCGTCTCGAACCTGGAAAAAATCGTCATCCTGACCGAGAAAGTGCCGGTTCATGATGCACGTATCATCCGCGCTGTAGGCCAGATGCACGGCATCGATATCTTCGGTGCTAACTGCCTCGGTCTGGCTGACGCACACAAACAGATCCGCATCGGTGGCGCACTGGGTGGTAGCCACCCTGCTGAGTCTCTGGTTCCTGGTTCTGTTGCGATCTACTCAAACTCCGGCAACTTCACCACCACCATCGCGGTTTATCTGCTGACTGGTGGCTGGGGAACCACCGTCTCCTACTCTTCAGGTAAGGATGTCTACATCCACTTTGGCGCACCAGAGTGGACCCATGCCTTCCATAATGATGAGCGTTCAAAATGTGCCGTAATGTACATTGAGCCAGGCGGTTACTATGAGCACAAGCTTGAGTTCAACAAACCTGTTGTCGCCTGTATCGTGGGTCGCTGGAAAGCCAAACTGACTAAAGCGTGTGGCCATGCGGGTGCTATTGCCGGTTCTGGTGATAACGCTGAAGCCAAAGAGGAGTGGTTCAAAGAGAAGTTTGAAGTCAATGAGATCTTCTCTCCAGAGAACCCGGTCTGTAGTGCCAAAGGCGCTGTTGTTACCAACATCTCCCACATCCCAGCCGCTATGACCGCTGTGATGGCACTCAACCAAGCGGAGCCAGATTTCGCCCCTCGTGGTGATCTGTCACTCAAATGTTGGTTCAGCAACACCCAGGGGCTTGATGTTCCAGCCGCGCTGAACCCACCATTGGTTGAAGCACTTGAGCCATACAATGACCAGATCTCTGCACTTTCTGAACAGGTCGGTGCCATCTTCCCTCGTCAATCGATGAAAGATACCTCGGGTGCATCAATGATGGATCCGAAGACCCAGATCACTCGCATCCACGGTACCACCGTATTAGAGGCCTCTACACACACCTTTGAAGAGAATCTGGTACAGAGCCTGACCCGCGAATACCCTGATGCAAACGGTACAGCCATGACCAACGTCATGCTCAACGCCTTTGTTAATCAGGCTGGCAAGGTTGGCCTAGCCGCTGCTGATGCAGCACGTGAAGCGGGCAACAGCCCTAACACCTCACTATCAAGTGCTGTTGCACTGGTTGGCCCTAATCAGGTTGCCAATGCACGCGCTGCTGCGGTGGCTCTGATTGAGCTGTTCAAGAAAAGCGGCATCGAAGATGCGTCTGACACCCATTTTGATTTCAGTGCTCAGGTTGCAGAAGCTGATGCGTCACTCTTTACCATGGGTGAGCCTTGTGCATTGAGCGATAACATCGCTGCTGCATTCGAAGCACGTGGCACTCACTCCATTTTTGTTGACTTTGTTAAAGCGGTTGCCGAGAAAGCAGATGCTCAACTGAGTGCTGCTGCACTGATGGCTGCTACCACCACTCATGTGGCATGGAAGGCTCTGATGCGCAAGCGTATCTCTGCCATCACCGTTGGTAACATCCCTTGGCACTTCAAAATTTTCAGTACCTTGGTCGGTTCTGCCGCCGCGGGTGATCAGCAGACTGAAGATAGCTTCTGTGGTGTAGCCAACAGCGATCTGCTCAACAGCTGGAGCTTCAGTGAGACAGCTCACTTGGCACTACTGGGCAAACGTCCAAACGAAGAGGAGCTCTACTCCTTCTCCGTACTGCTCGGTCTGATCATCACCAACGGCCCGGGCACCATCTCTGCACAGGGTGCTAAAGGCGCTGTCTCTGCAGATGGCCCTGAGGTTCCAGAGCGCATTCAGATCAATAAAGGCTACATTGGCTTCCTGACTCACACCGGTTATGCACACGGTGGTAACGGTTATGAAGCGATTGCCTTCCTAGTTGATCGTTTTAAAGATTCTGGCCTGGTCAACCCGGGTAGTAAAGATCACGGTTTAGATCTGAAAGCGATGGCAACCACCTACGCGAAGGAGTACCTTGCATACAAGATTAAAGCAAAAGCGGCCGGCAACATCGGTTACGCCAAAATACCTTGTACAGGCCATCCGGTCTTCAAGGGAGAGGCTATTAACTATGACCCTCGCGAAGCCTTCGTTGGTAAGCTATTTGAAGAGCGTGGTGACTACAATGTTTTCCATGAATTCTATAAGGCACTTGTGCAGTCACTCTTCGATACAGGCGTGACAAAGAATGTTTTCTGTGTAAATGTTGATGCAGTGATTGCTGTTCTCCTGCTGAAGATGCTGTGGCAGCCCTATGCCGAAGGCAAAATCAGCGATAGCACCATGGAATCAGCTGCGTTTACCACATTCTTGTTTGGTCGTATGATCGGCTCCGCTGCGGAGATCGATGATCACACCAACCGCGGTAAGAATATGGATACACGTACCGCAGCTAGCAAATGTAAATACGCTGGCTAAAGTGATTAACCGGGCCAGCATTGGCTGGCCCGGTTTTTAAGTTTTTTACTACCTGAGTAACTTTTAATGGCAATGATGGTGGTAACGGTTTGCCAAACGGCAGCCATGCAATGAACGCGCTGACGCTCATGCAACACCCCACTATCAGTAGTTCTCCGGTAGGGCCAGACTTTGGCCTATTAAATAGATTATTTATTTTTAAAAACTGAGGAAATACCATGACTACATCCAAGATTATCTGGACAAAAATTGACGAAGCACCTGCTTTGGCAACCTACTCTTTTTTACCAATCGTTAACGCCTTTACCCAAGCGGCTGGCGTAGACGTTGAATCAAGAGATATCTCGCTGGCTGGCCGTATCATCGCCAACTTTCCTGATAACCTGACTGATGAGCAGAAGATCCCTGATGAGCTCGCTCGTCTTGGCATACTGGCCAAAACCCCAGAAGCTAACATCGTTAAGTTGCCTAACATCTCTGCTTCTTTGCCGCAGCTACAAGCGGCTCTAGAAGAGCTGAGATCAAAAGGGTACGACCTACCTGATTATCCAGAAGATCCACAGAATGCGGCTGAAGCTGAGATCAAAGAGCGTTATTCAAAAGTGCTTGGTTCTGCAGTAAACCCAGTGCTACGTGAAGGTAACTCTGATCGTCGTGCTCCTGGCGCGGTGAAAAGCTATGCCCAGAAAAACCCACACTCAATGGGCGCTTGGTCTAAAGATTCAAAATCACACGTTGCCACGATGAGCAGCGGTGACTTTGCTTCTAACGAAAAATCTACCACGATTGCAGAAGCAACTGATGCCAAAATTGAGTTTGTTGCTCAAGATGGCAGCACTTCCGTACTAAAAGCAAGCGTTCCTCTTGAAGCTGGCGAGATTGTTGACGCAACCTTCATGAGTAAAAAAGCGCTGGTTAAGTTTCTCGAAGAGCAGATTGAAGATGCCAAAGCTCAAGGTGTACTTTTCTCACTGCACATGAAAGCGACCATGATGAAAGTCTCTGATCCCATCATTTTCGGCCACTGCGTAAAGGTCTACTACAAAGACGCTATTGCTAAAAATGCTGATGTCATTGCTAAGCTGGGTGTTAACTTCAATAACGGTATTGGCGACCTCTATGCCAAAATCGAGAGCCTGCCTGCTGAACAGCAAGCTCAAATTAAAGCAGACATTGAAGCCGTCTATGCAGATCGTCCACCAATGGGCATGGTTGATTCCGATAAAGGCATCACCAACCTGCATGTACCCAGTGACGTCATCATCGATGCTTCCATGCCTGCAGCTATCCGCGCATCGGGTCAGATGTGGGGTCCAGATGGTGAGCAGAAAGATACCAAATTCACCATCCCTGACCACAGTTACTCACTGCTCTTCCAGGCAACAATCGAGAACTGCATCGAAAATGGTGCACTTGATGTCACCACCATGGGTACCGTGCCTAATGTTGGCTTGATGGCAAAGAAAGCTGAAGAGTATGGTTCACACCCGACTACTTTTGAAGCTCCAGCCAACGGCACCATCCGTATTACAGATAGCAACGGTAACACCATCCATGAGCATACCGTGGAAGAGGGTGACATCTACCGTATGGTTATGGTGAAAGATGCACCCATCCAGGATTGGGTGAAACTGGCTGTAACCCGTGCACGTGCTACGGGTTGGCCTGCGATCTTCTGGCTAGACCCAGATCGTGCTCATCACCAGGAAATTCGTAAAAAAGTTGATCTCTACCTGAAAGATCACGACACCTCTGGCCTGGATATCCGCTTCCTCTCAGTCTACGAGGCGGCCAAGCTTTCTGTAGAGCGCCAGCGTGCGGGTGAGAACACCATCTCTGTTACCGGTAACGTGCTGCGTGACTACAATACCGATCTCTACCCAATCCTCGAGCTGGGCACCAGCGCGAAGATGCTCTCTATCGTTCCTCTAATGAACGGTGGCGGTCTGTTTGAGACTGGCGCAGGTGGTTCTGCACCTAAGCATGTTCAGCAACTCGTTAAAGAGAATCACCTACGTTGGGATTCACTGGGTGAGTTCTTGGCTCTTGTTCCCTCTCTTGAGCAGGTCAGCACACTGACAGGCAATGCAAAAGCCAAAATTCTGGCGACTGCACTGGATCAGGCGACTGGCAAGCTGCTGGACAACAACAAATCACCTTCACGTAAGTGTGGTGAATTGGATAACCGTGGCAGCCATTTCTACCTGGCTATGTATTGGGCAGAGGCCCTAGCAAACCAGACTGAGGATGCCGAACTCGCTTCTCAGTTTAGTGCGCTTGCAAAAACATTGGCAGACAATGAGCAGGCCATTATCGGTGAGCTGAATGCTGTTCAGGGTGAGCCTGTAGATTTGGGTGGTTACTTTCAGCCTGATGACGCAAAAGCCACTGCAATCATGCGCCCAAGCGCAACCTTCAATGCTGCAATTGATGCGGTATAAGGTTTAGTCTGTAACACCAGAAATCTATTTGGCTGTTACTGATACTTAGAGGCTGGTGGCTACTTAGTGGCCACCAGCCTTTTTTTGTCTGGCAAAAAAACCTAATAAATTTAGTTATATTTAATAGTTCCTTAACAAGTTATTTAATCCCTACTACGATTACTTACCAAACAAAGCATTTTCTCTCTCAGGATTTCCAGATGAACTTTACTGATCGCAAAAAAGGCGCACCTGTACTTCTCACCGCACTTTTTATTGTACTATCAGGCTCCCCTGCTTTTGCACAAAGCGACAATAAAACTGTTGAACAGCGCTTAAACCAGATCGAGCAACAGCTGGAGAGTAACAACTGGTATAAGAGCATAACCATCAGTGGCGCTATTGAGGTTGAGACTAACTATGTCGATGGGCCAGATGACAGCAGCAGTGACATCACCCTAGCAACAGCAGAGTTTGCTATCGAAGCGGCCGTAACAGAAGGCATTACCGCCAACCTACTCTTCCTATTTGAGGAGAATGCAACTGATTCTCCAGAGCTGGATGAGGGATTTATCAATGTCCAGTTAGGTGAGACACCTTTCTCTGTCACAACCGGCCAATTTTATCTGCCATTTGGCATATTTGAGTCCGCCCTTCTTTCAGACCCACTCACACTTGAACTAGGAGAAACCCGCGAGAGTGCCCTACAGCTCAACTATGAACAGGCCCATTTTCATGGGGCAGTTTTTCTCTTCAATGGCAGTACTGAAGAGAAAATCGATAGTTATGGAGCATCAGCTGGTTTCAGTCATGAGGGGCACCGCTACGCATTGGATATCAATCTCGCCTTCATAAGCAACATTGCTGATAGCAATACCCTACAAGATGGCATCACAGATAGTGATGCAATGAATAGTACCATTGCAGGCACCACTGCACAGATCACCTTCTCCATGGGTGCAATCACTCTAAGTGGTGAGTATTTAGGTGCTAATGAGCATTTTGAAGCGGCTGATCTCTCCTTTAAAAACGAGGGCGCTCAACCATCCAGTTCAAACTTTGAAATTGTCTATGACTTCGATATAAGAGGCCGCAATGCCACTATCGCCTTAGCGATTCAAAGTACTGACGAAGCACTCGTATTAGGTCTTCCTCAACAACGTACCGCGATTGCTCTATCTGTCGATATACTGGAAAACACATCCATCACAGCTGAGTTAAAGCATGATGAGGATTACTCTAAACCTCAGGGCGGCACTGGCAATAATACCAATACCAGCACACTACAGCTGGCCGTAAGCTTCTAACCCCTAGAAGGGTGAGTAGTTAGCATCTAGACTTCTACTATGGATCATATAGATAAGTTGATGCGCCTCGCTATCTGTGAGGCAGAAAAGGGTATCGCTGAGGGACAATCTCCCTTTGGCTGTGCCATTAGCCTCAACGGCAAGGTAATTGCTGCCGCCCATAACAGGGTCATTGCAGATACCGATACGACTGCCCATGCTGAAATCAATGCAATCAGAGCTGCCTGCCAACAGACCGGCAATATCCACTTCACAGGAGCTATAGTCGCCACCACCTGTGAGCCATGCCCCATGTGCATGGCCGCACTACACTGGGCACGCGTAAGACAGGTCTACTACGGTGCAACCATTGCTGATGCTGATGCTGCCGGCTTCAATGAGCTAACGCTCTCAGCTAAATCCTTGCTACAACAAGGCGGCAGCACCATCGAACTAATCCACGGCCCTCTAGAGAGTGAGTGTAAAGCACTGTTCAAGCATTGGGCTTCAAACGCTAACCACTGCTGTTATTAACACCATTTTTCGATTACTCTTCCTGCGCCTTTTACCTAGAGTGAGCATCCGCCATGCCGGAACGAATCGAACAGTTAAAACAGTGGCTCCACCAACAACCCGGTCTAGAGAGCTTCTCATTCGACCCCGCATCAAGTGATGCCAGCTTCCGGCGCTACTTTCGCATCTGCACCGATAACGACTCATTTATCGCCATGGATGCGCCACCCGAGCAAGAGGATTGTCAGCCCTTTGTTACGATAGCCACCGCCCTTGCTAAAACAGGCCTTAACGTACCGCAGATTTTGGCTCAAGACCTAGAGCAGGGTTTTTTACTGCTCACCGATCTTGGTACCACCCTCTACCTGGACATCCTCAATGAGGAGAATGCCGAACGCCTCTATAGCGAAGCGATCAACGCCTTAATCACACTGCAAAACAGTGGCCCACAAGAGGATCTGCCACACTACAACCGTGAATTACTGATGAGTGAAATGGCACTTTTCCGTGACTGGTTGATAGGCAAACAGCTCAATTTAGCATTGACTGATGATGAGCAGAAGATGCTCAACACCCTGTTTAAAATGCTGGCCGATAACGCCCTAGAGCAGCCTCAAACCTATGTACACCGCGACTTTCACTCTCGTAACCTGATGGTCACCCCACCCCCCAACCCTGGCATTATTGATTTCCAGGATGCCGTGGTTGGCCCCATCACCTACGATTTAGTTTCACTCTTCCGCGACTGCTACATCAAGTGGCCTGCCGAACAGGTCAAAGCGTGGGCACTCACCTACTACCAACAAGCCTCTCAGGCGGGTCTGCTAGATGAGATGTTTGATCACCCTGCCGATTGGCGTCTTAACGCCCTGATGCGGCCAGCCAACAAAATCGACAAGCCACAAGCCCGTTTCCTACGTTGGTTCGATATGATGGGCGTACAGCGCCACCTCAAAGCGAGCGGCATCTTCGCTCGCCTCAATCAGCGTGACGGCAAACCCGCTTATATGAAAGATATCCCCCTCACTCTTAGCTACATCGTTGAGGTGACACCTGGCTATGAAGAGCTGCAAGGGTTGCAGCGCCTAATTGTCACACGTGTTTTGCCTGCCCTAAAAGAGAGTCTTAAAGCGCCATGAAATTGAGTGGAAACAGTAAAAAGCTAGAGCGTCTGCTAGAGCGCAATACCGGTAAGGCGATCGCCGATTTTAATATGATCGAAGCGGGTGATGTGGTGATGGTCTGCCTCAGTGGCGGCAAAGACTCTTACACACTACTCAAAGTACTCACTGCACTACAGAGACGCGCACCGATCGACTTCAAGATCATCGCTATGAATCTTGATCAGAAACAGCCTGGGTTTCCTGGTCACATCCTGCCAGAGTATCTACAAGCGCTCGGCATTGAGCATCACATCGTGGCAGAAGATACCTACTCCATCGTGCAGGAGAAGATCCCTGTTGGTAAGACCACCTGTTCACTCTGTTCACGCCTGCGTCGCGGCATCATCTACCGCACTGCCAAAGAGCTAGGAGCCACTAAAATTGCCCTTGGGCATCATCGTGATGACATCGTCGAAACACTTTTTCTCAACCTCTTCTTTGGCGGAAAACTGAAGACTATGCCGCCAAAGTTGGTTACCGATGACAAAGAGAATATCGTCATTCGGCCACTCGCCTATTGTAAAGAGAGGGATATTAGCCGCTACGCACGGGCACTCGAGTTCCCTATCATCCCCTGCAATCTCTGTGGCTCACAAGATAATCTTCAACGACAACGGGTCAAACAGATGTTAACGGATTGGGAGCAACAATATCCTGGCCGTACCGAATCAATCTTTACCGCCATGCAGCAAGTAGTACCATCACATCTGCTCGACAGCTCACTCTTTGATTTTCAAGGTTTGACCCAAGATACAGAGGTTGATGAGGGAGATATTGCCTTTGACCCACAGCTTTAACTTGGTTGATCATTGCTCTCTCCTCTCACCAGCCCATTAAAGAAGCTCAGAATAGAAGCTTTGTATGTGATCCCACGTATGGGATAATTTATTCAGTGCATGATTCATCGGTCTCTTAAACCCTTTACAGATGATTTTATTGGTTTTGATGGCCATACTATTTTGCCAACTTTGAACCAGGCACCTCCTCTATTTTGGGCTTCAAATGGCCCAAAATTAAATCGCTTTTCTTGAGTTATAAGAGCCTCTTAAGTTTAGAAACCGCCTAGATGATCTCTATCCTTGATCGCCATATCTTCTTCAATCTGCTGAAAGCACTCTTAGCCGTATTTTTAGTGCTGTCACTGATTATTGATGGTTTGAGCTTTATTCAATACTTAGAGCGAGTGATCAACGGCAAAATTAATGCTGATGTGGTACTTAGCCTACTGGGTTATGAGGCACTACGTTCAACACCCAGATTGATTCCACCCTCTTTTTTTCTCGCTATTCTCTATGTGATCGGCGGTATGTACCGTGATAGTGAGATGGTAGCACTGCACTCATGCGCGGTCAGCTCAGCTCGCGTCTATCGCTCAGTGGTGGCCTTAGCCTTACCACTAGCAGGGCTAACAGCTTGGTTGACGATGAGCATTGCACCCTGGGCGAGTGGTGAAATATCAACCATCCGTATGGATCAAAAAACTGCCGCAGTGGAGCTGCTGGGGATCTCAGAGGGGCAGTTTAATGCATCAAACTTAGGCGATACCGTTTTCTACGTCAAAGAGATGGATAGTGATAGCCATCTGATGAAAGGCCTCTTTGTCTACTACAACCAGCAGGGGAAAAGCGGCATCATTGCCGCTGAAGAGGGGTACCACTATCGCGATGGCACAACAGACGGTCGCTATCTGGTGCTGACTCAAGGGCATCGCTACGAGGGAAAGCCAGGGGAGGCCAACTACTCTGTTGCTAGCTTTGATAAGTACGCTCTGCGTATTAGCAGTGGTGATGAAGGGCATGTCTCAACATCACGTAGTAGTTTGCCGACTAGCCTACTGATCGCTTCAGATCAGATTAAACTCCAAGCTGAACTACAAGAGCGTATTTCAATTGCCCTACTTGTATTGGTTATGGTGCTGTTGAGCATTCCACTCAGCCGCTCACTGCCACGTCAGGGGCCACATGGCCGTATCATTCTTGGTTTCTTTGTCTACTTTTTCTACTTCAATTTGGAAGCACTCTCCAAGGGTTGGATGGTTGATGGCCTCACCCTGCCCTGGATGGGGATGTGGTGGCTGCATCTGTTAGTCGCCTTATTGGTACTGCTCTACCTTATTCTAGATCGTCCACTATTTAGACGCTGGAAACGACAGCTGAGGCGACCGGCATGATGACCACTCGGTTAGATCGCTACATCGGGCGGGCGATAGCATTTAATACGATACTAGCACTTGCTGTACTGGTATTTTTAGTCGGCTTTGGTGAGCTGATGTACCAACTCGATTTCAATGTTGGCAAGGGAAGCTACACCGCCACCAATGCCATCGCCTACACCTCACTGATACTGCCTCGACTCGCATATGAGCTAATCGCCCCCGCGGCACTACTCGGCTGCTTAATAGGTTTGGGTGGCATGGCCAACCGCTCAGAGCTAATCGCTATGCGAGCTGCTGGCATCTCACGCGGGCGAATTCTCCTCTCAGTGATGAAAGTTGGCCTCTTAATGCTGCTGGTTGTTCTAATGATGGGTGAATTTTTAGCACCCGCCTCAGAGCTAAAGGCACAAAAAATCCGCTCAGAAGCGATGGCCAGCCATGCCGCCTTTCGTTCCAGTTTTGGTTTCTGGGCTAAGAGTGGCAGCAGCTACATCAATGTTGAAATGGCAATGTCAGACAATCGCCTAGGTGGTATCACCATCTACGAATTTGATGATTCAAGAGAGCTACAACGCACCACTTGGGCCAAAACAGCTGAGTTCAAAGACGAACAGTGGCTATTGAGGGGCGTGAAACAGAGCAATATTAGCGATGATGGAGTGACCACCTCTCAGCAAGATAAGCTGGCTTGGCCGCAGCTGCTAGATAACTCTCTGCTTGAAGTGCTCGCGGTTCAACCACACATGCTGCCAATCTGGGGTTTGAGTCGCTATATCGACTATCTGCGTAGTAATGGCCAAAATCCGATCAACTATGAGGTGGCCTTTTGGAGCAAAATTATCGCCCCTTTTGTACTATTGACCATGCTAGTGGTCTCGGTACCATTTGTGGTCGGGCCGATGCGAAACGTCTCCATTGGGCAGCGTATTTTTATAGGCACACTCTTTGGAATGAGCTTCTTTCTGATCAACCGCTCATTTGCCTTTCTGGCCGTTGTATATGAGCTGAACCCACCACTGATCGTTTCACTGCCAACGATTGTTTGCCTAATCTTTGCCACTTGGATGTTTAGACGACTGCACTAAACAGCTGGCAAGTACACTTAATCAGAGCCTTTCATAATGCGCTGTTTATCACGCTGCCAGTCGCGATCTTTCTCTGTCGCACGCTTATCATGCAGCTTTTTACCTTTGGCCAAGCCAATCTCAAGCTTTGCTCGGCTATTTTTCCAGTACATAGCGGTAGGCACAAGAGTAAAACCTTTGCGCTCTACCAAACCGATCAGCTTATAAAGCTCTTGGCGATGTAGCAGCAATTTACGCATACGTAGTGGTTCAGGGTGGATATGGGTTGATGCTGTTTGCAGAGGTGATATATGGGCGCCTTGCAGGAACGCTTCGCCCGCTTTGATATTGACGTAGCTCTCTTTCAGCTGCACACGCCCTTCACGCAGGCTTTTAACCTCCCACCCCTCCAGCACTAAACCACACTCAAAACGCTCTTGGATGAAATATTCATGCCCAGCCTTCTTATTTAGGGCGATGGTCGCACTACCCGCAGATTTTGATTTTTTTGATCTCTTCGACATAGGGGGATTGTATGTCAGTGATAATCCCACTGCCACCCCAGAGAGAGGCTTACCTCAACATCATCCAGTTCCAATAAACTACTATCTCAAATCAGCTCACAATTTTTATTACCCATCACCATTGGAAAAACACATCCACTCATCTAAGGTGTATGGTCTACCCTCTCCTCTTAAGCTTAAGCGATCAGACAATATGGGCAAAAAATTCCAACAGATGACAGCATCACACCAGTCATTTATCAAACAACAGAAGCTATTTTTTGCTGCAACCGCCACAGCAGATAGCCGCATCAACCTATCACCGAAGGGCATTGATACTCTACGCATCATAAATGAAAACCGTGTGCTTTGGCTCAATCTAACAGGCAGCGCAAATGAGACAGCCGCTCATCTGTTGGAAGATGAGCGCATGACGCTGATGTTCTGCTCATTTGAGGGCTCCCCCCTAATTCTTCGCCTCTATGGGCAAGCCAAAACCATTCATCCATGGGAGGCAGAATGGGAGCCACTAGTTAGCCAATTTCCACCGCTACCTGGTACAAGACAAATTATTGATATGCAGGTTGATCTGGTACATAGCTCATGCGGTATGGGAGTCCCTTTTTTTGACTATGCAGGCGAGCGTGATCAGTTACTCAACTGGGCTGAAAAGAAAGGTGAACAGGGTATTTTGGATTATCAGCTAGAAAAAAACAGCCTAAGCCTTGATAACAAACCAACCGGCATTGCACCTCCTTCAAAGTAACATGACCTTTTAGAGCACAATAAAAAGGGGGCGACAGGAATAGATAAAATCGCCTATAGTCATGGTTGTATGGCAACCATTTTCATGGCTTTTAGCAAACAATTTAGGGGCAATTTATGAGTGAAAAATTGATGTTATTACCCAGCAGTGATCCTCATAAACCAAGATTAGTAACCATTCCAGATGACCTTGAGGCACATGAGGCCTTTCGTTTTGCAACCGGCACCATTGCAGCAGTCGAAGAGGAGTCCCCCAACTGCAGTTGGGAGGAGATTGAGGAGGCACTGGAAGAGAAGGGGTTTGAGAGTGTCACCTACATACTAGGCCCTGAGGTTAGCTAAAGCCTCTCTCTAAGCCGGTTTCACGCGCCATGTTCTATGATTAAATTTACCAGCACCCAGTGGAAAAACCTATTTGAGCAGAATGGTTTAGAGAGTTTTAACGCCCTATGGGATCTACAGGCCGGGTGGTTTGAGGCACCCAATCATCGACGCGGTGGCTGGAGTGGCGTCAGCCGTATTGAGCTACAGCAAGCAGATGGTTCTAAAATTGGCATTTTTCTCAAACGCCAACAAAACCATACTCGACGTACTTT
>JAMOMH010000023.1 GCA_027068675.1 Sedimenticola sp. | reverse complement strand
GTGTTGACCAGTACAAGGTCTGCCCCCTCATAGGAGGTGGAGACACTGTACCCTTCTGCTCTTAATTGAGTGAGAATTCGCTCTGAATCGACAAGATTTTTTGGGCAACCCAGGCTAACAAATCCAACGGATGGTGCTTCTATATTCATTAGGCCAACTTAGCCTAAATTAGAAATATTTTCACCCAAATGGTTCCATTTTAGCGTAGGTTTTTTATGCAACAACTGATGGCAAAGTCTGTTGTTCAGGCTCCGACCATCCCATCAGCGAATGTGGTTTGTCGATATAGTAACCCTGAGCATAATCGACACCGGCCTCTCGCAGTGCCTCTAAGATCTCACCATTTTCAACAAATTCAGCGACTGTTTTGATCCCCATTATGTGACCAATACGGTTGATCGCTTCAACCATCGCACGGTCAATCGGGTCATCCAACATATCTTTTACAAAGCCACCATCAATCTTCAGATAGTCAACCGGTAGGTGCTTTAGGTAGGCAAATGAGGAGAGGCCACTGCCAAAATCATCCAACGCAAAACTACAACCAATCGCTTTCAGTGCAGTGATGAAGCTAACCGCATCATCAAGATTGGCAATGGCTGCCGTCTCCGTCACCTCAAAGCAGAGTCTCTCGGCTGAGATATCAAGCTGTTTGATGAGGTCTAGCATAAATTCAAGAAAACCGGGCTCAGCCAATGATGCTCCCGATAGATTAATATTGAGCATAAAGTGGCTACAGCCATCTAGAGTGGGATTTGTGGCTAAATATTGCAAACCACGCTCAACCACCCAGCGATCAATTGTGGACATGAGGTTATAGCGTTCAGCCGCTGGAATAAAGGCACCAGGACCAATCACTACACCACCTTTTTCATGCATACGCAGTAAAAGTTCGATATGGGGAATGCTCTCTTTATCAGGGTTTATCGCATCAATTCTCTGCCCAAAGAGTTCAAACATATCCCCCTCAAGGGCACGATGAATCCGTGGTAACCACTGCATCTCACCACGTCGTTTTGCCGCTTCACTGTCTCTGGTATGGTAGACATGGAGACGATTTCTCCCCGCATCCTTTGCTGAGTAGCAAGCAGCATCAGCAGCTGAGAGCAGGCTACTGGCATCTACACTATCTTTATCAATAACCACTAAGCCGATACTTAAACTCATGGATAATATTTTCCCTTCCCAGCTAAAGCGAAACTCATTCACTAAGCTACGCAGATCATTGGCCATCACAATGGCTGAATCAAGCGGGCAACCCTCTAGCAAAATACCAAACTCATCACCACCTAAACGTGCCAGCGTATCTGATTTACGCACTTTGAATTTCAGCATATTGGTTAAACGCCGTAACAGCTCATCACCGGCTATATGACCACAGGTATCATTAACAATTTTAAATTGATCAAGATCGATATAGAGAAGAGCATGCTGCTTTCCATGACGCGTTGCATTCTCTAGCATATGTTCTAATCGACGCTCAAATTGGAAGCGATTTTCCAATCCCGTTAATAGGTCATGGGTCGCGTTCCATAAGAGCTGAGCAGCCATTTTACGAGATTGACTGATATCACGAAAAACAATCACAGATCCCTCACTGCAATGATCAGCCCCCTCTATGTTGGCAACAGAAAGCTCAATAGGAAAACGCGCATCACCCACACCAATTAGCGTTAACTCGACATCATTCATACTCTCAATTTTGGCATTTTTTTTATGGTGGCGATCACCATCTAACGGCTGATCATGGCTCAGGCGAAAAATATCCTCTAGAGGCTGATTTTTTGCATCGATATGTTTCCAACCTGTTAGCTGCTCAGCCACTAAATTGAGCCGTTCAATACGGCCTTTGGCATCAACAATAATGACACCATCAGAGATTGATGAAAGGGCAATATTGGAGCGCTTCTCCTCTTTATAGAGTGAACACTTCAGGAGTTGTAGTGATTGCAACTCTCTAAACTTTCCTGACTCTCTGGCACTGCGCAGCAAACAAGACTCTACTTCAGGGATGTATTGAAAAATCTGAATAAGGCAGTGGGTCTTTTGTTCAGGCTGAGTAAGCAACTTGAGGCTTATTTGCTGCCAAATCAGTTCTGATGATTTAAATGCAGTGTTGGGTGATTGTTGGTAGAGAGGTAAAAATTGCCCCTTTAGATGTTCAACACCACATGCCAGCTGATTTGAGCATATTTTCTCAATAACCTCACCGAATATACCCTCCTTAACTTCAGGAAAAAGTTCCACCAATGGCTTTCCCAGTGCACACTCTTTCGAGACGCCTGAGTGTTGTGTTATCCACTCATTCCATAGAACAACAGATCCTCCTTGATCCAGCACAATCAAACCACAATCAACTACTTCAAAAATCGTATTTATCAACCAACAAACCTCACTACAATGTGGCCATTAAGGAGCGAGATATCACCAAGCAAATCTCTCTTCTCTATCTTGTTTAGCGTCTTATTGGTGGAACTCTTTATAATTAATCCTATTCCTAGGAATCACCTTCCCCTCACCAGAAACAAATTCATATTCCACCATAGGTCTCTCTAGTAATTGTTGAGCAAACAGCAAAGCTAAGGTATCTTTGCGGCCATGGATATACTACTTGCCAACCCCCGCGGCTTTTGTGCTGGTGTCGACCGTGCGATCGAAATTGTTGAACGAACATTAGAGATGTTTGGTTCCCCCATCTACGTTCGCCATGAGGTTGTACATAACCGGTTTGTTGTCGACGGGCTACGTAAACGCGGTGCTATTTTTGTCGATGAGCTTGATGATGTGCCAGAAGGAAACACGGTTATATTTAGTGCTCATGGCGTTTCACAAGCGGTTCGAAAAGCAGCCAGGCAACGCAACCTTAGAGTCTTTGATGCAACCTGCCCCTTGGTAACAAAGGTGCACCTCGAAGTTGCTCATCATAGCCAAGAGGGTAACGATGTGGTTTTAATTGGCCATCGTGGCCATCCTGAAGTTGAAGGAACAATGGGGCAATACACCAACTCTGGGCAATCAAAAATCCATTTAGTTGAAACACCAGAAGATGTTAGCCAACTCAAGATTAGTAACCCAGAAAAGGTCGCATTTGTTACTCAAACCACACTCTCGATTAATGATTCAGCATTGGTCATTAAAGCACTTCAGGCCCGTTTCTCACTGATCACAGGGCCACGAAAAAATGACATTTGTTATGCCACTACCAACCGTCAAGATGCCGTTCGTATGCTGGCTGAGCAGTGTGATTTAGTTCTGGTTGTTGGCTCACCTAATAGCTCAAACTCAAACCGCCTAAAAGAGATTGCTGCCAAATTGGGGACACCATCCTATCTAATCGATGGCTGTGAAGATATTCAAAAAGAGTGGCTGAAAGAGAGTAAAAATATAGGGGTAACCGCTGGCGCATCTGCACCCGATGTCCTAGTCGAGCGCGTTATTGAGCACCTTAAGTCATTAGGAGCGAAGAAGGTGTGTGAAAACTCAGGAGAGAAGGAGACGATTGTCTTTTCACTCCCCCCTGAATTAATAGAGTAGTCTCAAAGAGAGGTTACCAGCAGGCCGTTGTTGTATCAGCACCACTACTATTCACCGCAGTTTTCACCCCTAGGTGGTTGATGGTCATTGTCCGGCAATCAGTATCTGAAAGCTGCGCCCCTGTGGCGGTTAATGTAATAACGAATGAGGTGGCAATTCCACCTGCTCCAGCAGCTATCGCTATATTGTAGTAGTCAGACTGAATAGCTTGAGAATTCAACCTCAAAGCAGCCAACGTTAGGTCTGTTGTAAAAGAGGCATTGGTTGTTGCTAAACCCCTCATTTTTTCTTGCGCCAGAGCGACAGCCATCGCCATTCTGGGTATTTCTGCTCGACGCGCCTTCTGCACTTGCTGCAGATACATCGGGTATCCAATGCCAGACAATATGGCAATAATAGCCACGGCAACCATCAACTCAACTAGAGTAAACCCATGCTGCTGAGCTCTTTTCCCCATTCCTCTCACCTCTATTTTTGATATATGAGTTTAACTAGGTAGGGAGTCATTGGCTCTTGAATATTCTCTTTAATAACCACATAAACTTGCCCTCCCAAAGGGACTGAAGAGAGGTTAATAGGCCGTGATCGTTTGTCGACAGCCTTGTAGCCAGGATAAAGCTTATAGCGATAATCATTGAGCCAAATAGCCCTATTTTTTAAATTAACCCCATCTAAAATTGCTTTAAATTGACCAACTGGAACCCCTTGCTTATTATTTCTCCTTTGGAGGTGTTCGTTCTGCTGAACATCGGCAGTTCGCTGATTTGATTTATCTATCAAACCTTTTATTGATGCATCTGCCGCCAATACTGCTTGGCTTATAGAAAAGCTACTTAAAAGCAGCGTAACAACCACAAAAATAGAGACTTTTATATTCATACCCACCCCCTAAAAATTAAAGCGAGCCCACGATGCATCAATACTATTGGGAAGGTCTGAGTTAATAAGTTGTTCATCTAATACTCCACCATCTCGTTGCCCTATAATCCTACCTATTCCATTCCTACCACCCACTATTGTTGGCGGTGACTGTATATTGCCTGACTTAACACCACTTACATTGATACCACTCTCTTTATCATTGGGAAGAAACTCCCCATCATTATTGACATCAAGTGCAATAAAATCAGGACGACCGCCATCAACAAGATCATGCACCATCAACCAGCTATCGCCTGCGGAACCACAAAGATCAGCTGCAGGAATAATACTGGAGTAGACGACCAATTTACCAAAAATAAGTGGTGTGACAACAACCCGCTCACCACTAGTGCTAAGGTCGGTATACCAGCCTCGGTGCTCATCATCCGCAGTCCCATATACAATACTCTCATCACTTAGTGTCCGAACATCGCGTGCAGAGTGATGGGTAATGGTCTGCTCAAGCAGCTGACTACGGGTAGTGGAGGTGCCTGAATCCCAAATGGCATAAAAGCTCTGCTGTTCACTATTCTCTATATCTTCATCAGCCAAATACTGCCCTGTGCCAAAATAGACCATGATATTAGGGCGAGTAGCCCGCCCTTTTTTTATTGCATGCAGAGTAAGCCTAGGCTGTGTTGTAATCGGTTGGTAAGCCCCCATGCTATCAACAGCGGTAAAAAGTGGTGCAGGGGCGGTTGAACCGTAAGCACTCCTCCAATTGGATGGGTTTGAATCTGAGAGATCAAACACCCACATATTGCCTTTTAGGTCGCCAATATAGACTCTATCAACAATTCCATCACCATCTGTATCAATAGTGGCTGGTGTTGCTAAACCATTACAGTCACTCTCCACATCAGCACAATCATTGTTCTCTATTGAACCTGCTTTTGTCTCCAATGGTTCTCGCACCATTTCGCCTGTTGCAAGGTTGACAATGAAAAGCTTTGCACTGCCGTCTCCTGTCGGGTCGCTATTGTACCCATTGCCAAATATAGCAGCCCAATCTCCACTATTGAGCTTTACAATGGCAGGACGGCTAAAGGTGTAGCCCAAGTCATCGTGGCTAAACTCCCAGAGAACATCACTCGACTCAAACTCATCAGGCTCTGTCACATCTAGTGCAAAAAGTGACCGCCCTCCAGAACGCAATCCACCTACCAGCACTGTACGCCACTCTTTATCAGCATCATTTGGCGTATGGATAAAAGCATCCATGACGGTTGGTGTTTGATCTACATAGGCTCGGTGATGGTAGAGTTTATCAGCCAGCCAATGCAGGCCAGCTTCATCAGCTGAGGAGAAAACTGCATTTGGCATATAGGCGAAGCTCTCTCTGCCTGTTCTCGCCTCAAAGGCATGCAACATGCCATCGTTGCTACCCACATAAAGCATCGCAGTTCGCTCTTTTACTGGGCCAGTTGCCCACTCTTTATATGAGTTACTCTCTTCAATATAATTAGGGTATCCAGTCAAGTCTGGCGCACCAACATAACGTGGTGATGAATAGATAATATCACCCAGCCTACCTCCCCGCTCTCGAAAAAGGGTACCCTCATTACTTCGATCACCTTTCAGGTAGGCAACAATCTTCTTGCCGTAATCAAAATTTTCTGAGATCTCACTATCAGATAGATCAGAGCCATGATAAGGCGCATCATGTAGCAAATCTTCTACCTGCTGATTAGAGAGTTCATCATCATCTAAATCACCCCCTTCAGGGAACTTGAAATCGACCCCATTCTCACCGTTATAGGTGATAATAGTTCTTGCATCTGAGCTAAGATCCCGTGCATCCAGCAGTTCATGCGCTTTCCATTCAGCCTCCCCAATGCCATCTACTGTTAATTTAACCGCTGACAAATAGCCCGACCAATTTAATGAGCTAAATTCAGCTTGAAAAATCAAATTGCCTTGCTGGAAATGCCCCGCATTAACTGTTACTGCAGCAGCTGATGAGGTGGTGAGGCGCGAAATCTCTTCAATAACAGACTGAAGCTGTTTTATTAACTGTTCTGGATTGGAGGCATTCATAAATAGGCCACGCCCATTCCAGGCTGCATGGCGCATATCATCAATTTTATACGCTATATTTTCCAAAGGATCTGGCCACTCATTTGGGCCGGTATAACCCTCACAATATCCAGGATAACCTTGTGTACTAACCGGGTCTTCTCTATTAGTAGGATTACAACTAATCACGCCATTAACCCCAAAAGCGATGGTAAAAGTGACAAGATGTTGGCTAGAGTTTTCATCCTTACCCACTTTAAGTGAAACTGTTTTTACCTCATCAACCAAGCTGGGCATTAAGTCTGTTTCATAATAGTGCATAGCAACATCAGCTAACGTCCCACTATGCTCATCTGCATATGAGAGACCGCTATCTTGATCTGTATTGCTGATACCCTCAGGAGCATCACCATTCCAATAACCATCAGAGAATAAAATTGCAAAATTTTGCTGACACTGCCCACCATGTTCTAAATTTAAAATAGGCGAACTACCATTCGCACTATTCAATGCAGTAGGGGGAGTAAAACCAAACAGAGCACCATTTCCCATAGCTCCTTGAAAATAACGCCCCGTATTATCTAACGTACTACGTAGTGGTGTGCTATGCGCTGAATCAAGAGCTAATAGGTTATCCAGTAATATTTTTTTGTTATTTTTGGCCACTAAATTTACTGGCCCAGTAAAGTCATCAATATCCATGATAGGGGTGCCCACTTTATATTGATGGTTCGACGTCAAATCACTCGCTAAGACACGGCTATTACGGTTGATTGTTGCCAAGCCCATTCGTTCTTTGGATCCCTCTATAACCTGCGACACCGCCCTTTTCATTACATATTCACGTTTACGGTAGTAGCTAAACCAGTTGGCATAGTTAGTTTGTGAGTTACTACTATCTGCTGAAGAGGTTAACGGCAAATCTTTTACATACTCAGGCACACCATCTGTTGCTGTAGCGGCAGGACATTCACCTTCATCAAATAGGCCATTTTCATTCTCATCATCCCAAACATAGTAGAATGCACCATCACCAACACCGTCACCATCAACATCCCATGTATTCAAAAGATCACACACACCACCATTGATATTGCTAACAATATTGCCACACACACTCGTACCATCCCCTCCTGTATATGGGTTCATTTGAGCTTTTAAAGGGTCTTGATCTAGGAATGGGTTACCCACATGATTAAGGCCACTCCAAGGTGTATATTCAACTTTTGGGTCATAAGCTAAAACATTATAACCAGCACAAAACTCTAACCGCTGGATATCATTTACAGGCACAAAATTAAGTCTGGCATCCATTCCACCACTTTCACTGCTACCAGGATAAACGATTAAGGCCCCTTCACTTTTAAGAATCTCCCAATCCATACTGCCAGAATCATCTAAAATAAAAAAGATATTGGGCTGAATCCCCGATTGCAGGAAAAGCGGGTTATTTGAAATGGTACCTGGGGCTGCATTGAGCTGCAGAGGCAGAAGAAGCAAACAGAGTGACACTAGAGCAACCTGCCGTTCAGGTCGCTTGTAGTCCACGGTTAACATTGAAAATTTAATTGGCATATTAACTATAACCTCTTCCGCTTAGAGCGAAATAAAGTAGCTGCGCTGTATGACATTACGGACGGTGGGGACATTTCCCCAACCAACAGCCGTAACTTTGAAGATATGTGATTCACCAGAGCCAGATGCATTAGATGAGTAACTCTCTGTCCCGCCCGTGCCCGTTGCACGGCCTGATCTATCAGTCAAGCCGATATACTCAACAACAAACTGCGGTTGAAGATCAGCTGGACTGGTCACAGCAATAGGCAGATTCCCAGTCCCTAAATCATTCGTGCCAAGCGTGACGAAACCTTTGTGCAGTGGACAACCATCATCCTCATTTCCATCATCATCAACACCGCTACACCAATGGTCTGACACTCTAGGGTCAAATGAGCATCCATCGCTCTCTTTGCAAATAGTATCTTGAGCAACTGCTGATTGTATTGAGTAGAGACCTGTTCTCCCTCCCACTCTAAACCAGGTATTCAATTCATCTAAACTATTAACATTGCTTTTCAGCCACCAAGCCGCTACTCGGGCACCAAATTCAGCCGACTGTTCAGCACTGTAGTTCTGCATATGATTGGCTGACATTTTCTCCTCAAGTATGGAGTTCCCCACACCTGAGACACCCAAAACAGTCATCACCATCAACAGCAACAGCACCATAATCAACACGGCACCCTGCTGTTTTTTCTGTTTGAGGTGTAACATTAGAAATTTCCTCGATTGCGGAGCGCTACAGTAAAGACGGAGTTTTTGACCATGTTTTTCTCAACATCAGTCACCTGACCCAAGGCGTCTGTTTGCGGCTCCCCCGCATTCATTACAAGGGAGATCCGCACACTGACAATACGTGTCTGGTGATTTCCACCAACAATTTGATTCCAATTGAGATATCGTTCTGCAGATAAATCTTTATTAAGATCAATACCATACTCAATTTGAAAATCCTCTACACCATCTAAAAGTGGCTGAGGATTGTTGGGTGCACTTAAACGAGTAGCCATCAGCTGGCTAACATATTTACCATCAGAATCTGGCCCTACAGTGGCCAACTGGTAAGTCACGCCATCCATTTTGTAATAGTAAAGAGGGGAGCTAATTCCAAGCCGAACACTGTAACTCTCTGCAGCAATACCAGTAAAATCAAGAGGGTCATCTTTTGAAGGAGCCTGGTTAAGTTTGGCGAAAATAGCAGCCTTGCAGTCGCTTATAACGATAATTTCATCACCTTCATATGGATCTTCTCCTTCATTATCATAGAAATTATTAGGTTTTTCATCATCCTCATCTCTACCACCACCAAAATAGCTTTTTGGGTCAACACGCATCGCCGAACTGACCAAGGCAAAATGTATAGTCAGGCTATCTGAGCTATTAGGCCCGTCACTTTCACTGCCAATAATCGCCTTAGAAAAATCCCCCAATTGCCCCTCAGCAGCTGCGTTCATAAAGCCTGGCACCGTACTAATATCTGCCAGCAGCTCACCTTCAGGGAAAGGAGCGCATCCTACATAACCTGCCAAAGTGACATCCTTGAAAATACGCGATGTGATAAACCGGATATTCTCCTGTACCCGCGAAAGATCCTCCCCTACATTAAAGCTCTCTTTGCTGGCTATAAAAATAGAGATAGCACCTGTCATAAGTAGGATGCTCAACGCTATAGAGACCAACAATTCAACCAGTGTTAAGCCGACCATTCGACCCCATTTAGCTTGTTTGATCATGGGGAGACTCTCATCACTTTACGGCGCATATCGGTAGCGGGATCACCATCATCATCCCACCAAATTTTAACAGCAAAAACACGTTGCCCAGCCACCAAGGCACCATCACAGCCACTCGCATCACGCGAAACACCATCATCTGGTGTGGCATCAAGGCAGATCACCCCCTCACCGCTCGGAAGTTGTTGTGCGTTTCCTGTACCTGGCTGAATCTCATCACCCGTATTCCATACCCAGTAATCATAATTTGCTATAGCTGCAGGGCTACAGCCACTCGCTATGCAGCCAGGATCAGAGGTATCTTCATCAAGTGAGTCATAATTTCCGTTGCTCACCCCTTCAGGATTTGCCCGTATTCGATCTGCAGCATCCATTAATTGTAAAGTCGCTATACTGCTAATATAAGCATCATGGTTTCCCCGCAAAGCAGTAAATTGCAAACCTGCCAAGCCCAGCATCCCAATGGAGAAGATCACCAATGCAACCAGCACTTCAATCAGACTAAAGCCTCTCTGCCGCATCACTTTTATTCCATATTTCATATCTACAGCTCCTACAAAAAACAGGCCGTTGCCTCAACTGAAATTCGCCCAGTGACAGAGAGACTCACCTCTCGAGCCTGCTCATTGACACAGTGTGGGTATTCAATGCTAAAGGTGACGGGGGCATTAATTTCACCACTCGGGCGATAACGAATAAAGTCAGGTGCACCCGCTATAGTGTGAGGCCCTTCTGTCGATTGGAATACGTGCAGGATTGCCTCCCCATCATCGAAGGTTCCAGCGCCATCAGGATCAGTAAACATCAACCAACCGCTACTCCAATCTCTCGGGTCACTCGCATCACAGCCATCATTTTCGCTATTTATAGGACAGAGTGAAACAGCGACATTCATATCAGTTGCCGACTGCTGGGTAGCCACCAATGCCTTTCTTAGTTCAACCGAGCGCACTGAAGCACGATTAGATTCCAGCATATTGCTCATCATCGGTGCACCAACCGTTAGGAGAATGGCTAACACCGCCAACGTCACAATCAGTTCAACAAGTGTAAATGCGTGTTGTTTTTTCATAGAATGCATTTATACCACTTTACATCCTAATATTTAGCGACAAATCAGATAGAACGAAGCAATATGTAGACAAACGGTAACTGCATCACATCAACTCGGATAAATGATAACCAATCACTCATATTAGATACGAAATGCCATTAACCCACAAACACCTCACTCTCCAAGCACTCTTAATAGTCAGTTTTTTCCCCTACCCCCTATTGGCCGATCTACTCAGCCAAGGGCAAACAGCGATAGCCGAAGAGCGTTATGAGACAGCATACAAGCTATACTCTGCCGCCGCTAAAAAAGGTGATGCGGAGGCAGAGTATGGAATGGGCGTGTTATACAGTGAAGGTTGGGGGGTAGATAAAGATGCCGCAATAGCTTTTAGCTGGTTTCAAAAAGCTGCTCTGCAAGACTACCCACCCGCTCAATATAGTGTAGGTAACGCCTATTTTAAGGGCTTTGGTGTCGAAATAAATATCCCAAAAGCGGAGATGTGGTGGGATATAGCTGCACGCAATGGCTACAGTCAGGCTCAGTTCAATCTTGGCATGTTACTCTTTAACAGTGACGGGTCTGATGAGGCTAAAGAGCAAGGTATTGCATGGACACGGGCCGCTGCAAAACAGGGCGTAGAGTGGGCCGACAAACAGTTAGCCGCGATCAACGAACCGATCAACTACACCCTGATCATCTTCAATCAATCACGAGAACCCGCTCGTAGTGAGGCTCGTATTACCACACTTCAGGCAAATCTTTACACCATCCAGCTCACCTCAACCATATTACTCAACAGTGCCATTGAGATCATTCAACACGATGGACTTGAGGGGCGAGCAATGATCTATCGCTCAACTCAACAAGAGATGGAGTTTGGTATCATTTACGGCACCTACGAATCCATAGAGGATGCCAAAGAGACCATTGCCAGCATGAAGCCAAACCTGCAAAAAATGGAGCCATCTATCCAGCCAATCAGAACCATCCAAGACAAAATAGAGGCGTGGCGTATTGCAAGGTTATCAAACCACTGAGCCAGCTAGTAACACTCTACCAAGCAAGTAACTGGCGATAAACTGCTGATCTATGAGCATTCCACCGCTATAATGCGGGGTTTTCACCGACTCATTCGTTAGCAGGACTCTCATGGAACTGACTTCACTCACAGCAATCTCCCCAGTCGATGGGCGTTATGGCAGTAAAAGCGCCGATCTGCGGCCAATATTTAGTGAATATGGCCTCATCCGCCACCGAGTAATAGTTGAGGTGCGCTGGTTACAGGCGTTAGCCAATAATCCTGCTATTACCGAAGTAGCAACACTTAGCGAAGCGGCCAATAAACATTTAAATGAGATTGTCGACAACTTCTCAGAGCAGGATGCACAACGAGTTAAAGAGATTGAGCGCACCACCAATCACGACGTAAAGGCGGTCGAATATCTACTAAAAGAGAAGATCAGCAAAAACCGGGAGCTAGAAGCAATCAGTGAGTTTATCCACTTCGCCTGCACCTCTGAAGATATCAACAATCTCTCTCATGCCCTAATGCTACGCGAAGGGCGCAGCCAAGTGCTGCTGCCACAGATGGATGGCATCATCGATGCGATCAAACAACTCGCCCATGAGCATGCCGAACAGCCCATGTTGTCGCGCACTCACGGTCAACCAGCATCTCCCACCACTCTCGGCAAAGAGATGGCCAATGTCGTCTACCGGCTAAAACGTCAACGTGACCAAATTGCCAATATCCCCATGCTCGGTAAATTTAACGGCGCGGTAGGTAACTACAATGCCCATCTTTCTGCCTACCCAGAGCTAGATTGGCAGAGTTTCTCAAAGCAATTTATCGAGTCACTGGGGCTTGACTGGAACCCCTACACTATCCAGATTGAACCGCACGACTACATGGCAGAACTATTTGATGCCACAGCTCGTTTCAACACCATTATGATCGATTTTTGTCGTGACATTTGGAGCTACATATCAATTGGTTTCTTCAAACAGAAAACCATCGCCGGTGAAATTGGCTCCTCAACCATGCCACACAAAGTAAACCCCATTGATTTTGAGAATGGCGAGGGCAACTTTGGCATTGCCAACGCTATCTTAGGCCACCTAGCTGCGAAACTGCCCATCTCCCGCTGGCAGCGTGACCTAACTGACTCAACTGTATTACGCTCTCTGGGTGTCGGTATCGCACACACCACCATCGCACTACAGTCCGTGCAAAAAGGGATCTCAAAACTTGAAATCAATGGCAAAAAAATGCTGGCCGACCTAGATGACAACTGGGAAGTATTAGCCGAGCCGATCCAAACCGTCATGCGCCGTTATGGAATTGAAAAGCCCTATGAAAAGTTAAAAGAGCTAACTCGCGGTCAACGTATCACGGCTGCCGATCTGAAAATCTTCATTGACAACCTGGATATCCCTGCAGGAGCCAAAGCAACACTCAAAGAGATGACCCCAATGAACTACATCGGCAACGCGATTGATCAAGCTAAAAAGATCTAATCAATATGAAACTACAGCTCCCCTCAGCACTTACCAGCCAGCAATTTTTAGAGCAATATTGGCAAAAGAAGCCACTACTTATGAGGGGGGCACTACCCAATTTCAAAACCCCTATCACCGCTGAAATACTCGCCGGCCTTGCTTGTGAAGATGAGGTGGAATCACGCTTAGTATCAGGTTGTCGAGAACTCAACAACTGGCAAGCCAAGCTGGGGCCATTTGATGAAGAGACATTTACAGAGCTACCTGATAAACATTGGACACTTCTGGTGCAAGATGTGGATAAACATCTACCAGAGGTGCATCAAATTCTAGAGGCGTTCCGTTTTATTCCGGAGTGGCGATTGGATGACATCATGGTCAGCTATGCTGCCGACCAAGGCTCCGTTGGCCCTCACATTGATGATTATGATGTATTTTTAATCCAGGGCGAGGGCAAACGGCGCTGGCAGATTCACAGCCAGGAGGTCTCAGAAGATGACTATATCGACGGTCTTGACCTGCGAATCCTACCTGAATTTAATGCAGAAGAGACATGGGTCTTAGAACCAGGCGATGTGCTATATCTACCTCCAAACATTGCTCATTGGGGCGTTGCAGAGGGCGAGTGTTTAAGTCTATCTGTCGGCTTTCGCGCCCCAGCACTACGAGATCTAACAACCGCTTGGTGCGATGAGATTATCGAGCAGAATGTGCCAAAACAGCGATATCGTGACCCAGAGCTGCAACAGCAAGCAAATTTTGCAGAGATCACTAGCGAAACCACCAGCCAAATCAGCCAGTTAATGCAGCAGTTTTTACATCAGGATAAGCACTCACTACAACGGTGGTTTGGTCGATACATCACTGAGCAAAAAGAGAGCCTTAGCACAGAACCCTTTGAGGATGCCCTAGAAACAGAAGCATTCTACAAAAAATTCCTGGCACAAAAAAAGCTCACTCGCGACAGCTATTCACGAATGGCATACGCCCATGGTGAGAAGGTTGATCTACTCTTTGCTAACGGAGAGGCTTTTGAGCTTCCAGCAGAAGGGAGCATTTTTTTGCAAAAAATCACCCAACAGCGTGAGCTACAGTTTGATGATCTAAAGATATGGTTAGATAAAACCTGTTATCAAGAGCTTCTCACCACACTGCACAATAGAGGCTGCTTTTTTTTCACCACAGAAGAGTAGCGCGGTTTACACATTCACTGCGGTAAAGAGGTTTTTAGCAACACTCAATAAACAACAACGCCGTTAAAGCGGCGCGCTATCTAATTTTTAGAGCGGGTTTACATTCTCTGCCTGCGGTCCTTTCTGGCCTTGTGTCACATCCATTGTCACTTTTTGCCCCTCGGCAAGCGTTTTACGCCCGTCACCGGCGATAGCACTGTAGTGAACGAAAACATCTTTACCATTCTCTTGTTCAATGAAACCAAAACCTTTTTCATCATTGAACCATTTAACAGTGCCTGCGATTTGATTTGACATATCTTTCTCTTACTTTTTTGTTTGCCGGCCAAAAGCCAGCGTTTAAAACAACAGACTTCATGATTGGAGTCAGCAGTTTAAGATTCTAAAGCCTATTTAGATAAAAAACTACCACCTTAATCACTCAACCATTTTTGTTTAATTTCATCCTTGTGCAGAATTAGCCACTGCAGTGCAATAATGATACTTGCTGAATTCGCCCGGCCATTATCAAGCTCAGAAATAGCCTGATCAAAGCTCATAACAACCACCCGAATATCCTCTCCTTCATTTTCCAATCCAAAGCAACCACCCGCATCTGAAGCATCGACACGACCACAAAACAGTCGCAACCGCTCACTCGTTGCACCAGGACTAACATAGTAGTCACACATAGGGATAAGGTCGAGACATTCGCAATTAGCCTCCTCTAAAGACTCTCGCCGCGCCAAGGCCTCTTCTGGCTCCTTTCGGTCTAGCAGGCCAGCAACAACCTCCAGAAGCCATGCATCCTTACTGCCCTCCATGGCACCAATACGAAACTGCTCAATTAAAACTACACAGTCTAGGAGAGGGTCGTAGAGCAAGACACCAACAGCACGTTTACCTTCAAGGCGTTCACGCACAATTTCATTACTCCAACCACCTTGAAATAGGCTGTGGCGTAACCGATATCGTTTGAGTTTAAAGAAACCTTGGTAGCCGGTGTGACTCTCCAGAATATCGACCTCGTACTTCATCGACTCTTTATTCTTGGAGTGCCTAGACATGATCAGGTAGCGGGGTCAGCTATTGATGCTGATCTACCTGGTAAGAGAATAATCGAGAAAACCGACCAAATTGGTCGGGGCGAGAGGATTCGAACCTCCGACCCCCACAACCCCATTGTGGTGCGCTACCAGCCTGCGCTACGCCCCGAGAGCGGTGGATACTAGGCGGACTGCCGACCATTGTCAATGCCGCTTTTGCAATTGGCATGAAATCATCTACAGCCCGTTTTTTCTGGCTCAACTCTATCTCTGAATTGGTGAGGAAGTCTTGTATGAGAGTGACCATACTAAACAACGTTTGAGGCATCCTAACGCTTCAAAATATGCAGCAGTTCTTCTAGCTCTGTCCGCAGTTGTTTGACGATCTGCTGGCTCTGATTAAGGTCATCTTTGGCGCTATCACCTGAAAGCTGTTGGCAGGCACCGCCAATGGTAAAACCCTGCTCATAGAGCAGGCTACGAATTTGTCTAATCAGGATAACATCATGACGCTGATAGTAGCGGCGGTTGCCGCGGCGTTTTACTGGCTTCAGCTGGTGGAACTCTTGCTCCCAGTAACGCAAAACATGTGGTTTTACACCACACAACTCGCTCACCTCACCAATAGTGAAGTAGCGTTTTCCCGGAATCGCGGGCAGATCTGCTAAGCTACTGCTGGCTTCCAGCATAGGCCTCTACTCGTGCTTTTAATTTTTGCCCAGGGCGGAATGTGACCACTCGACGCGCTGAAATAGGGATCTCTTCACCCGTTTTTGGGTTACGCCCAGGACGCTGATTTTTTTCACGCAGATCAAAATTACCGAAACCGGATAGTTTTACCTGCTGCCCACGTTCTAGAGCCTCAGGTATCACCTCAAAAAACATCTCGACCATCTCTTTAGCTTCGCGCTTGTTCAAGCCAAGATCATCAAAAAGCCTTTCGGCCATGTCTACCTTAGTTAATGCCATTTTTAATCTCGTAAACGGGCTTTGAGTTCTGTTGATAGGCTATTCAACACTATTGTGACGACCGATTCAACCTCTTGATCCGATAGTGTTTTTGAAGTTTCCTGTAGAATCAGACTCAATGCCAGACTTCTTACTCCAGAATCTATGTTATCACCAGTATAGACATCAAATAGCCGGATGTCTTTAAGAAATGAGGGGGCAACAGCTTGTATGCAATCGCGCACTTGCTGGTAGCTAATATCCTTATCCAGCAGAATAGCAAGATCCCGTCTGATGGATGGATATTTTGAGAGCGCCTCATAAGCAGGCAAGCCGCCCATCTCAATCGCTTTAAGTTTAATTTCAAAAAGGAAAGTATTACCCAGTAAGCCCAGTTTTTTCTCAAGCTCAGGGTGTAACATACCCAGCCAACCAATCGCTTCACCTTTATATAGTACACGTGCACTCTGACCAGGGTGTAGCGTTGGGTGCGCTTCTGTGGCAAAACTAAACGCCTCTGCCTCACCGGTTCTTGCCAGCACACTCTCAAGATCTGCTTTTAGATCAAAGAAATCAACACTCGCAAGCTTTGTTTCTCCCCACTGCTCTTGTAGGCGGCTGCCACAGATCAGCCCCGCCAACATCGGTTCTTGGCAAATATCCCCATCTACGTCGATAAAACGAAGACCACTCTCAAAGATTCTCACACGCTCCCATTGACGCGCCTGGTTGTAATTTGCGGTTTGTAGCAATCCCGGCCATAGACTGGTTCGCATCACCGACATATCTGCAGAGATTGGATTGGCTAAGACAATAGCCGTATGATTTTGATCGATCTGTTTCTGCAGCTCTGGCGCTATGAAGCTGTAGGTAATAACCTCTTGAAAATCTCTACCCACCAGTAGCTGTTTAGCTTTCGCAAGATCAAAAGTAGCCTCCAACGGTGAGCTCATCACCATTGTGGAGAGAGTTCGGTTGGTTGGTATATTGGCATAACCATAAATACGGCCAATCTCTTCAATCAGATCAGCCTCAATACTGATATCAAATCGACAGCTTGGCGCAGTGACCATCCACCCCTGATCATTGGCAACAAGCTGCATATCCAGCCGCTGTAGGATATCAACAATCTGCTCATCAGAGACATCAACACCTAGCAGCTTGGCAACACGACTACGGCGTAACTGAATGGCAACAGGTTTCACCAAATGTTCATCTGAGAGTGCTTCAACAATTGGCCCAGGCTCACCGCCTGTTATCTCTATCAAAAGAGCCGTCGCTCGCTCCATTGCTTTGCGTTGTAGCTCGGGATCGACACCGCGCTCAAAACGGTGCGATGAATCGGTGTGCAGGCCATAGCTACGCGCCTTGCCTGCAATCGCCAGCGGGGCAAAGAAGGCACTTTCGAATAAGATATCGCATGTTGTATCGGTTACAGCAGAGGCTTCACCACCCATGACTCCTGCCATTGCCAAAGGGGCACTCTTATCTGCAATGAGCAGCGTCTCTCCATTCAGCTTCACCTCTTGACCATCAAGCAGCGTTAGCTTTTCAGATTCAGCCGCAAAACGTACAACGATCTCGCCATCCAGCTTATTCAGATCAAAACCGTGCATCGGTTGACCCAGCTCAAGCAGAACATAGTTAGTCACATCGACCACAGGGCTAATAGCTCTCA
>JAMOMH010000022.1 GCA_027068675.1 Sedimenticola sp. | reverse complement strand
TGCTCCGCAATCATAAACATGACGCTCGGCCGCTCATCCGAAGAGGCAATTTGGGGAGATAAAAGCAGTGCCATGAGCAGAAGAGCAGCACCATTTCTAATGGTGGCTTTTTTTAACCTTCGCATTTTTAGAGACTCCCTCTTTAAAAATAGAGTGTGAGTAAAGCAAAAACATCAACAGTACCACGAGATAGCGACAGCTGTTTCCTTTTGCCCCAGCCGCCCTGTTCCGCTACGTCTTCGCACATCGTCAGCCACTAACGTCCTTCGTTGCACCCAACATAGCTACCTCAATGACTCTATGGCGATAATAGCCGCCCCTGCGTTTCTTCGTCGTTCGCTCACGCTCACAACTACGAAAGGGCAGACGGCATCGCCTACTGGGAACTATCGGCTAGACTACCATAACTTAACAAGAAAGCTAAGAGGCAACTAAACAACCACCGGCTAAAGCCGATGAGTTTGGGGAGTATCCAAATAACGGTGTAACTGGTTAATCTTACCTCTCACTGATACAAAACAGGGCATCCCAGTCACCCTTTTGCAATCGATCTTCGACAACCTATTATGCCCAGGACATCCTGGTCACTGGCGCTCGCGCACGACAGGTATGCGGTGCGGCCTCACGGCTACCTGGGACCAACCGCCTTCGTTTCACTCTCCTTGGTGGTCAACGGGTGTCAAATCTCCCTATATTGTTGGTTAATGAAGAGTTTCCAGCTACTCAATCAGTACCGACTAAAGATCATCCATTTGCCACTATTTTTATTGAAACTCAGCACATCATACCCTTTTGGTGGCAACCCAGACTCCTGCATACCAGGTGACCGCATTGGCATGCCAGGTGCAGTTAAACCGGTAACAGCCGGCATCTCAATCAGCAACCGTTTGATATCATTTGCTGGCACATGTCCCTCAATTACATAGCCATCAATCAGTGCCGTGTGACATGACTGTAAATCCCTCGGCACACCTACAGATGCTTTAAATAAGTCTAAATCTTCACGATCTTCCGCCACCACGGTGAAACCCTCATGACGCAGATGATCAACCCACTCTGTGCAACAGCCACACGTCGCTGACTTATAAACTGTAATAGTGGGTAGTGCCACTTGGCTCTCAGCAGCCACCGGAGCGATAAAACCTACCGATAGCAGTAGTGCCACAAAAATGGCCTTAGCCTCTCTTTTAAATATCATAATGACTCTCTTCTGCTAGTGAGTAAGTTGGAACCATCAACCACCATGAAAGATAGCCGATATTAACAAAAGGTTACCTCTAATCCACAGATAAAAATATCTTAAATTCTCGCATAAGGGAAACAGCTCT
This sequence comes from Sedimenticola sp., assembly GCA_027068675.1. Lineage (GTDB taxonomy): Bacteria > Pseudomonadota > Gammaproteobacteria > Chromatiales > Chromatiaceae > JAKITT01. The sequence continues at coordinate 12,451 of JAMOMH010000022.1, read as the reverse complement.
ACTTTAAGGCTACATTTTAATAGCATTCAGCTACTCTTTAAGCCACTCGCTAAATCAGGATAGGCTAACGTCACTCCCAGCTCATCATATAATCGCCGGTTTACCATACGGCGAGACTCCGTGAGATAGGAGAGCATAGCAGGGCTCATAACTAATGCCGCTTGCTGCATATCAACAGTAGGGGGGCGAGCCAAACCTACCGAATCAGCTACAGCAAAAAAATAGTCGCTCATGGTACTGGGTGAATCATCACAGGTGTTATAGACCCTATCAGCCTGCCCCTTCTCAATAGCTGCCAGCAAGATGGTAACAAGGTCATCGATATGGATCCGGTTACTATAGGGTGACTGTTGAGGCTCAAGCACGGGTTCCTGCCGCTGGAGACGTTTGATGGGGAGTCGATCTGGCCCATAAATCCCACCAACACGCAGTACAATAACCGCCACCCCACTCACTCGCCCCCACGAGCGAAGCTGTTGCTCAGCATCCAATCGCCGTTTGGATCGGTCTGTCATCGGTGCCAATACTGCATCCTCATCAACCCACGCCCCTTGGCAATCACCATAAACACCACTGGTGCTAATGTAGACCACACCCAATGGTGCTGTTTTTGCTGACTGGAGTCTGCTGATAAAAACCTGCATTCGTGAATCGACCACACCCGATAGTGGAGGTGGCGCAAAGTAGTAGACCCAGGCACCACTCAACGGCAGGTTTTGCAGCGTCTCTGCTGCATCAAGATCCCCTGTTATTGGCGTGATACCCTGCTGAGATAGATGAGCTGCTGACTCACTGGAACGAGCCAAAGCAGAGAGAGTCACACCCTGTTTTTTCCATCGCTCAGCAACGCGCAGACCTACATCCCCGCAGCCAACAATAAAGATAGGAGACATTTAGATTCGAGCGGGCTGGAAGTGGCGCAAGCGTAGGCTATTACTCACTACAAACAGGCTTGATAGACTCATCGCCGCCGCCGCAAGCATTGGACTGAGCATCACACCAAAAAATGGGTGGAGCAGCCCAGCAGCAATGGGGATCAGTGCCACATTGTAAGCGTAGGCCCAGAAGAAGTTGATGCGGATAATTGAGAGCGTTTTACGAGAGAGAGCAATTGCATTCAAAATCCCGGTTAACTCACCCGACATCAAAATCAGATCACCCGACTCGATGGCAATATCAGTGCCACTTCCAATAGCAATCCCCACATCAGCCCTAGCCAACGCTGGTGCATCATTGATGCCATCACCAACAAAAGCGACTGACTCCCCCTCCTCTTGCAGCCGCTTAACCTCTTCTACCTTTTGGTCAGGTAGCAGACCGGCACGCACACTCTCAATACCAGCTTCAAGCGCCACAGCTTTCGCAGTACGCTCATTGTCCCCCGTTAGCATCGTGATTTTGATGCCCATCTCTTGCAGCTGCTCAATAACCTTTCGACTCTCTTTTTTCAGAGGGTCGGCCACTGCAAATAGTGCAACAAGACGACCATCAACCGCCATATAGAAGGGGCTTCGGGCACTATCTGCCAACTTTTCAGCAAGTGATTCCGCTGACGTCAACTCAACATCAAGGCGCCGCATGTAACGATGAGCACCAATATGAACGTCAACCCCATCAATCTGACCATACACACCATACCCAGTTTCAGCCTGAAAACGCTCGACTTTCAACAACTCAACATCACGTGCCTGCGCCGCTTCAACAACCGCATTGGCCAGTGGGTGTTCACTCTGATGCTCCAGTGAAGCAGCCAGCTGTAGCAACCGCTCCTCGCTAATATCAAAGCAGTGCAGATCTGTCAGTTGTGGTTTTCCTTCAGTCAAGGTACCCGTTTTATCAAACAGAATGCGATCAATTTTAGCCAAGCTCTCCAGCGCTACACCCTTACGAAAGAGCACACCCATCTCAGCCCCTTTGCCACTAGCCACCATGATTGCTGTAGGCGTTGCCAATCCCATCGCACAAGGACAAGCGATCAAAAGCACACTCACACCTGCCACAAAGGCGTAGTTGAGACTGGGTTCAGGCCCCAGTAGTAACCAGAGAATAAAGGTGAGTGTAGCCAGTGCCATCACAACAGGAACAAAGATACCAGCAATTTGATCAGCCATCTTCTGAATCGGTGGTTTGCTGCCCTGCGCCTCTTCAACCAATTGGATGATATGCGCCAGCACGGTGTCACTACCAACACGCATCGCACGAAAGCTGAAAGCTCCTTTGTCGTTTAAAGTGCCAGCCGTCACCTCATCACCCATTTTTTTCGCTACTGGCAGCGGTTCACCAGTGATCATCGACTCATCGACCCAGCTCTCACCTGCTAATAGCTCACCATCAACAGGAATACGCTCACCCGGCCTAACTAAAACCGTATCACCAGGAATCACTGCATCAAGCGCAATCTCTTCACTCTTACCATTCTGCTCAATACGGGCTGTTTTTGGCTGTAGACGGACTAATTTCTTGATCGCTTCTGAGGTGCGCCCTTTGGCTTTCTCCTCAAAATATTTACCCAATAAAATCAGCGTAACAATTACCGCAGCAGCCTCAAAATAGAGGTGGGCAGTACCCGCAGGAAAGAGCCCTGGTAGCAACAAAACAAGAAAAGAGTAAGACCAAGCGGCAAAGCTGCCCAGCATGATCAGACTATTCATACCAGGACTGAAGTGGCGCAGCTCCGCCCACCCAAGCTGGTAGAAACGCCGGCCAGCAAATAGCAGTACAGCACTTGCCAGCAGGCACTCCAGCCAATTCCATAAGCTTTTTGGAGCAATAGTTAGTAGCAGTTCAGCCAATGAACTACTCATCATCGGCCCCATCGAAATCAACATCAATGGCAGGCTTAGAGAGAGTGCTAAACGGAGATGCCTTTGCAGCTGTAAGAGCGTCTTCTCTCGGCCAGCCTGCACCTCTGATGGAGCAACAGCATTCGCATTTTTAGCCTGGAAACCAAGTTTTTCAATTGTGGCACAGAGACGGGGCAAGTTGATTGTTTGTGGTAAAAACTCAATCTGTGCTCGCTCTGTAGCAAGATTGAGACTCGCCGAGAGTACACCGGGCTGTTTTAACAGTGTGCGCTCAATCCGACCAACACAAGCTGCACAGCTCATACCTTCAATCTGTAGTTCACACTGCTCAGAGATCGGTATAAAACCAGCATCTCGAATCAAATCAAATAGTGCTGTAGCTGTTATCTGCTGAACATCATAAGTCACACTCGCCTTCTCAGTGGCAAGGTTAACACTCACCTCTTGCACAGCTATCTGCTTATTAAGTATACGCTCCACCCGAGAGGAGCAGGCAGCACAACTCATCCCCTCAACAGAGAAGCGTATATCTACAGACATTGGCTAAACCAAACGAACCTCATAACCCTCTTCTGCCACCACAGAGATTAAGCGTTCTGCATCAACATCACCTTCAATCAAAGCCTGGCCAGGCTCGAGTGAAACTTTGACACTTGTAACACCTTCCGTTGCTAATAGTGCCTTCTCAACAGCGCCGGTGCAGTGGCCACAGCTCATCCCATCAATTGCGAGTTTAATCATCGGTAAGCCTTTATCATGAAAAATAGTAAGGAAGAACTCATATTCACTAAGAAGGTCTTTGATATTGCGACCTTCTTAGTAAATATGAGCTTTCAGAAAGAAAATAACTAAATTTTTATCGGCAGATTAATTTAGGTTGAGTGAAATGGTAGTCGCAACCCCTTTCCGCTCAACATCCAACATAAGTTCATTGGCATTTTTTAGATTGCTCAACAGCTGTAACGCCTTACGCTCATCCGTCAAGGGTGTACCGTTGATAGCCGTCACTAAATCACTACTCTTAACACCCAATTTATCGAAGAGCGCTCGATTGCCTTGTGGCAACACCCGAAACCCCTTAATGCCCTCTGCTCCTCTAACAGGTATAAAACGTAGATGCTGAAATATTTTTAGAGGCTGCTGAGCAAAAGTATCACGAAAGTTTTTTAATGACTCACCTTTTGAGCTACTTGCCGACGCTCTATTCACAACGGAGAGGCCTTTACTGCTAGATTTTGGAAAGTGTAGAACTTCACGTCGGCCATTTCGTGTCAGCACAATATGGGTAGCATAGACCTCCGTCAGGGTTGTACCACTGGAGATCGACTCATCTGTTTTATAGAAGAGCTGTTTGCCATTGGCTTGGCCAATAATGGCTGCCCCCATATCAGGCTCTTCACCAACGAAGACACCATGCAGCGTCAATTTAAGACGTGTCTCAGGGGCAGCCTCCGCCGCCTTTTTTGCCTGTTTCTGCTGCCCCTCCACACCAAACAGGTGCATGTTGGCAATCTGCACACCATATTGAATTTTATTCTGTGGCTCTGCTCTATGCATCACCTGAGCGGTTTGCTGCTGTTGTTGGCTGCCTTCTGGTTCACCAATAAACTGCCAGGTCATCACTGCAAATTGATATCCAACTAACAGCAATAATAGCAGTGTCACACCATTAGGTAGCGTCTCAACAACCGCCCGTTCAACCCAGCTAGGTCGATTATCTCGACTAATAAGGGAGCCAATAGTCTGTTGAGCTGATCCACTAAAATTCATGGGTAGGCTTGAAGTTTACCGGTTAATTTAAATTCGCGTTTTATCTGTTTAATAAATTTTTCTGCTGTTGTGCGCTCAAGATCAGGGCCAATTCTCACCCGATAGAGTTTTTCACCCTTCACTAAAACAGTCTCATAATGGGCAGGCAGTCCATTTTTACGCAATTTTTTTACTAATGCATCTGTATTTTTCTTACTGGAAAAACTACCCACTTGTACCATCCATGAAGAGAGCCGTTTCTGTTTTGTCGATGCAGCCACTGGTTGGCTGGGCTTCACCTCTTGTTTAATAACCACTGGAGGGACAACTCTCTCAGCAGGCTCTTTTACCAGATCAGGAATTGGCAATTTATTGGCAGAGCCATCAGCATTCGGCGTAAATGTAGGCACTCTCTGTTCAGGCCATGGCGGCGCTTTCATCGATTCTGGATCCGTCGCTAACATGCCTTTATCTTCAACTAAGATAGGCACAAAGATAACTATCAGAACAACCATCACGGCAGCGCCTACTAGCCTCTGTTTTAGCTTCTCATCCAACTCAGTATCTCCAAAATAGTGTTTAGAGCCTCTCATTAAGTGGCCATAACAGTGAAACCTTTACCATACTATAGCAACCCAAACAGTGCTGTGCAGAGATTCAGGTAAGAGCTTCAGCAACGGTAAAAAAAGAGCCGAAAACAATCACCCGACCATCAAGGGGAATCCGCTGTTGTGCCATTGCGAATGCATTTGTAATCGAAACAGAGCAGCTTATTTTATCGGTATGCACGCTGATAGCCTCATTCATCTTTTCAACTGTAGCACCTCTATCTAAACCGAGCGGTGCTATGAACCAAGTGTCAATAATAGTAGACATAATCGTTACAACAGTTTCAATCTCTTTATCTTTCAACATGGAAAAAACAGCATAGAGTGGGCCATCTGCCGGTTGGCTTAACAAATTATCACGCAGTGCCAGCGCTGCCTCTGGGTTATGCGCAACATCAAGGTAGGTGGGCACACGCCCCTCTATTTGTTGAAACCGCCCCATTAAACTGACCTTTTGCAGACCCGTTTGAATCGCCTCTTCTGATATGGACAGCTGATCTTTAAGCGTGTTCAGCAACATGATAACAGCCGCAGCATTCTGTTTTTGAAACCGCCCTAATAGAGCAGGCTGCGGCAGCTTATGGTAGCTTTTAGAATCACTCCACCAATGCCAACAGCCACTGTTCTCTGTTGTGTATTGGTAGTCTCGATCTACCAAATAGAGTTCAGCACCCACCTCATCGGCCATATCAATCACACTCTGGGGCGTGCCACCACTGAAAACGACAGGTTTGCCACACCGCATGATACCGGCCTTTTCACGACCAATTTGCTCTAGATCATCACCTAGCCAATCCATATGATCCATTGAAATGGTGGTGATCAATGCCGCATCAGCATCGATCATGTTTACAGCATCTAAACGGCCACCCAAGCCAACTTCAAGTATCACCACATCTAGCTCTGCAGCAATAAAAAGATCAAGCGCCGCAAGGGTTGAGTACTCAAAATAGGTGAGTGGTAGATTATTTCGTGAATGGTCAATGCGATCAAATGATTCACATAACCGTTGGTCACAGGTCTCATCACCATTGATCTTGATACGCTCGTTATAGCGAAAAAAATGGGGGGATGTGTAACAGCCCGTTCGATAACCTGCAGTACGCAATAGGGCATCAAGGAGAGCAACGCTGGAGCCTTTACCATTGGTACCTGCAACCGTAATCACAGGGCATTGGAGGCCAGCAGGATGCATCTGCGACCAGACTGTTGAGATGCGACCCAGCCCCAGCTCTATCTCTTTTGGGTTTAATTGCTCCTGCCAAGAGAGCCATTCAGTCAGCGTTTTGAAACGCATATTAGTTAGCCACAAGCGAACACAAACGAACAAGAGTAGGTTCTCTTAACAACAGATAACCGATCCTCATCTTCATTACATCTATTCACCGCTACAACTACAAAGAGTACTTTTCGGCTGATCAACTAACTGTTTTATGAGTCAAAATGCTCAACAAAGAAGCCACGCGATCACGCATCTCACGTCGATCAATAATCAAATCAAGCGCACCATGTTCCAGCAGAAACTCACTGCGTTGAAAGCCCTCTGGTAATTTTTCACGCACGGTCTGCTCAATCACTCGTGGCCCCGCAAAGCCAATGAGTGCTTGTGGTTCGCCAATATTGATATCACCGAGCATAGCAAAGCTGGCCGAGACACCGCCCATAGTAGGATCCGTCATCACTGAGATGAAAGGCAATCCTCTCTTTGACAGCTTATCAAGTGCTGCACTGGTTTTGGCCATCTGCATCAAAGAGAAGAGCGATTCTTGCATCCGAGCACCTCCACTAGCTGAGTAACAGATCAGCGGTGCATTGTGTTCAATAGCGGCATTCACTGCGCGGACAAATTTCTCACCGACAACAGACCCCATTGATCCGGCCATAAACTTAAACTCAAAGGCAGAGGCGACAATATCCATCCCTTTTAGCTGACCACGAATAACGATCAATGCATCTTTCTCATCACTCGCTTTTTGAGCTTGGGTCACACGATCGCGATATTTTTTTGAGTCTTTAAAATTGAGTGGGTCATCAGATACCAGATCAGCACCAATCTCCTCCCTGCCCTCCTCATCGAGGAATGCCTCAAGACGGCGACGGGCACCAATGCGACTATGGAACCCACACTTTGGACAGACATCCAAGCTGCGCTCCAACTCAGCACGATAAAGAACAGCACTACAACCAGAACATTTGGCCCATAAGCCCTCAGGAACCGCACGTTTGCCACCACCCTCAGTACGGATGCGGCTTGGCATTAATTTCTCAAACCAGCTCATATCACACTCTCTCTCAATCTATTTGATGGTATTCACCCCATCGCCTTGCGCATGGATAGCAGCAATTCAACGACAGAGTTTTTAGCTTTTTGTGGCTCATCAGCCAGCGCTTCAATTCGGCTAACCAGTGCGCTACCCACGACTACAGCATCAGCCACTTTGGAAATTTGCTCGGCAGTTTCTGCATCCTTGATGCCAAAACCGACCCCAATGGGCAGATCCGTTACCTCTCTAATCTCAGAGACTTTTGCTTTAACCTCACTGAGATCCAGGTGGCTAGCACCTGTTACCCCTTTGATCGCTACATAGTAGACAAAACCATTAGCGGCACTGCAAATAAGCTTAATACGCTCCGGCGTACTCGTTGGTGCCAAAAGAAAGATGGGGTAGACCTCAACCTTCTCCAGTGTTGCCAGTAGCTCAGTCGCCTCTTCTGGCGGGATATCAACGATCAATACACCATCAACACCCGCCTCTTTTGCCTCTTCTGCAAATCGCTCATAACCCATGACCTCAATTGGATTGAGATAACCCATCAAAACCACAGGGGTGATGTCATCCATTTTTCGGAAGGTAGTGACCATATCAAGCACATCACGCAGACTAATGTTGTACTTCAATGCCCGCTCACTGGCACGCTGGATCACAGGGCCATCGGCCATTGGATCAGAAAAGGGTACGCCCAGTTCGATGATGTTAGCACCAGCACCGACCATCGCATGCATCATCGGCACGGTAATTTGAGGGTTTGGATCACCCGCTGTGACGTAAGGGATCAACGCTTTACGACCGATTTCTCTTAATTTATCGAAACGCACATTGAGACGATTCATAACTCGATCCCCTCAATAGCTGCAACAGTGTGTATATCTTTGTCTCCTCGACCGGAGAGATTAACCAAAATCACTTGTTCCTTTTCCATTGTGGGGGCTAATTTAGCGGCATAAGCAAGTGCATGACTAGATTCAAGCGCGGGAATGATACCTTCAATTTTTGTCAGTGCATGGAACGCAGCCAACGCCTCTTGATCATCAACAGCCACGTAGTTAGCACGGCCAGCATCTTTCAACCAAGCATGTTCAGGGCCGACACCCGGATAATCGAGACCTGCAGAAATGGAGTGAGTCTCAATAATTTGACCGTTATCATCTTCCATTAGATAGGTACGATTACCGTGCAGTACGCCTGGCCGCCCAGCACAGAGAGGTGCAGCATGGCGACCGCTTTCCAAACCATCACCCGCCGCTTCTACACCGTAGATAGCCACACCCTTATCATCTAGAAAGGGATAGAAGAGTCCAATCGCATTTGACCCCCCCCCCACACAGGCGACCAATGCATCGGGCATTTTACCGGACTGCTGTTGAATCTGTTCTCGTGCTTCATGGCCAATTATTGCCTGGAAATCACGCACCATGGCAGGATAAGGGTGTGGCCCAGCAACGGTGCCAATAATGTAAAAGGTGTTATCGATATGGGTAACCCAATCACGCATCGCCTCATTTAGGGCATCTTTTAGGGTTTTGGAGCCAGAGGAGACAGCGCGAACTTCAGCACCTAGTAGGCGCATACGGTAGACATTGGCCTCTTGGCGGGCAATATCGACCTCACCCATAAAGACCACACACTCTAGACCAAGTCGAGCAGCAACCGTGGCCGTAGCGACACCATGCTGACCGGCACCTGTCTCTGCAATGATCCGAGTCTTGCCCATACGTTTGGCCAGCAGTGCTTGGCCAATGGTGTTATTTACTTTGTGCGCGCCAGTGTGGTTTAGGTCTTCACGTTTGAGGTAGATCTGGGCACCACCCAATTCACGACTCCAGCGTTCAGCATGATAAAGCGCCGATGGCCGTCCAACATAGTTGGCAAGATCAGCTTCTAGCTCAGCAATGAAGGTCTCGTCGACCATGTACTTCTCATACGCTTCGCGTAGCTCAGCGAGTGGTCCCATCAAGGTCTCAGGCACAAACAGGCCACCGTATGGGCCAAAATGCCCCTGTTCATCAGGTAGGCTACCCATTATCGGGTCAACTTTCGTCGCCACGTTTTACTCCTCTAATAAAGGCTGCAATTTTTTGCACATCTTTAATACCTTTGGTCGCTTCAACACCACCACTGACATCGACAGCCCAGGGGCGTACTCTGCGTACAGCCTCATCAACATTGTCAGGATTGAGTCCACCGGCCAGTATAATACGGCCAGCCAGCTCGGTGGGGATTCGCTGCCAATCAAATACATTACCCGTGCCGCCTGGTTTACCAGCCTGGTAGGCATCTAACAGCACTCCTCGAGAAGAGGCATATGCAGCAGTTTCAGCAATGAGATCAACCTCCTCTTTCATACGTATGGCTTTAATCCATGGCCGTCCATAACCCTCACACATCTCAGGCGACTCATCACCGTGAAACTGCAGTAGATCAATTGATACCTGCTGTAAGATCTGTTCAATCTTATCCCGTGTCTCATTTACAAACAGACCTACCACAGTAACAAAGGGCGGCAGCTGTTCAACGATGGCTTGCGCCTGTTCAATCGTTACAGCGCGAGGACTCGGGGGGTAGAAGACTAGCCCTATTGCATCGGCACCCGCGTTCACCGCTGCCAGACCATCTTCAGGCCGAGTGATACCACACACTTTAATCCGAGTTCTCATTTTACACTGCTGATCCACTACATTTTTATAGCGCTATTCTACACTGATATTGGGAATTATTGGGACTCAATCAGGGCACTTGGAAACGGCTCATCAAGCGGCATTTCAAACTCATCTGGATAGTCAACTTTGCTCAGATAAAGGCCTTGTGGTCTTGCCGTTACACCCCCCCGCGCACGATCTTTGTAGGAGAGAATCTGTTGTGCCCAAATGGGGGGTTGCTCTGCCCGGCCAATGGTCATCAAAACCCCTGCAATATTTCTGACCATATGATGCAGAAAGGCATTGGCATGAATCTCAATGGTTATCACATCATCTTGACGAGTGACCTGAAGAGAGTGGATTGTTTTAATGGGACTTTTGGCTTGGCAGCCCAATGCACGGTAGGAGGAGAAATCATGGGTGCCAACAAGATGCTGCCCCGCTTGATGCATCAACTGCTCATTGAGTGGATAGTGGCACCAAACCATACGATCACGTTGCAGCCCGGAGCGTGACATGCGGTTGAGAATCACATAGCGGTAGTGCCGTCCCATCGCAGAGAAGCGCGCATGAAACAGATCAGACATCTCTTTTGCCCAGACAACATTGAGGTCACTGGGCATATTGACGTTAGTACCAAAGAGCCATGAGCGCATACTCCGCACTGCATCCGTCTCAAAATGCACCACCTGGCCCGTTGCATGCACACCTGCATCTGTACGCCCTGCACAGTGAACTCGCACGGGGTGATTGGCAACTTTACTTAGCGCCTGCTCTAAAACCTCCTGCACTGAACGTACTGATTCCTGGATTTGCCAGCCATGAAAACCTGTGCCGTCATACTCAACCCCTAAAGCAATACGCATTTTTATCTCTCAAAAGCAGAGGGCGCACCTAAGTGCGCCCCCTTTATCGTACATAGTTTACAGGATTAGGAGAGGCTTTTAATCAGTGCCTCAGCCTCCTCTATCTGTCCCGCAGTACCTTCATTTATCACCTCTTGCAGGATATTTTCCGCCCCCTCTTTATCCCCCATATCGGCATAGGCACGTGCTAAATCGAGTTTCGTTTCAATTTCATCATCCAACAGATCTTCAGTGAGTTCTTCTGTTTCAACTGACAAGTCATCATCTTCAGAAGTGCCTTCAACTAGCTCTTCAATCTGAATTTCATCATCAACCTTTGAGTCCATCTCATCATGATTGATTTCAAAATCGCCCGAATCAAGGTCATCAGAAAGCGATTCTAAATCATCGCTTAAGCTTCCGAGATCAATCTCTTCGCTACCAAGTCCATCAACACTCTCTGACTCATCTAGCACCAATTCACTATCAAGTGAGAGTGAGAGGTCATCCAGATCAAGGTCATTGATCTCACCATCCAGTTCAGCGCTGAGATCGATATCATCCAGATTAAGTGACTCATCAGCGATAGAGAGATCACCAAGCTCATCGGCAGAAAAATTGGCCTCTTCAGCCGACTCTACAGCCTCATCCAGTTCAGCCAACCCTTGCTCTAGATCAACATTCATCAGAGAGTCATCACCATCTAAACCAAGCTCAGCTTCAAGGTCTCCCAAATCAAGCTCATCCAGCTCATCTACAGCATTTTCAACCGCTGTTTCACTGACATCACCACTTTGTTCTCCCTCTACCGCACCAAATAGCACCTCATTTGGCAGCAGCTCTTGCCCCATTGATACAACCTGTGCCCAGGCTTGCGGGCTTTGGTTTTTAGCACCATTATTTGCCAAGCGCTGAGCAAGTTCAGCAAAAGCAATTTTGTTCTGAGTAGAGTAGTAGATCTCAAGCAGTTTAAATTTTAGCTCAACCCGCTCATCATCTTTCTCAATAGCTTGCTGAATTAGCTCCTCAGCCTGCTGATAGCGTCCATATGCAACATAGACATCAGCTTCTGAAAGCGGATCAACCTCACCGGTTTCATCCTGAAGTGCATCGATATCACTGGGTGAGAAGTCACTCAGTAATGAAGTCTCATCAGTCGATGCAGGTGCAAGATCAGCATCTGATGAACTCTCAACAGCCGCCCCTTTTGGGGCAACTAAAATGCTCTCTGCAAATTCAGCTTCTGTCGATTTCCGGCGACGAATGATGAATACAGCAATCGCTAATAGTAGTGCAACAACACCACCAGCCGCAGCCATTAATGAAGGGTTATCAAAAATAGTATCTGCAAGGGGTGCGGGTTGTTTAACAGGTGCAACAGCAACTGGCTTTTCTTCAAATGGAGGTGGAGCCGTCTCTTCTACTGGAGCAACTTCAACCATCTCTTCTGGTTCTGCTGCAATTGGAGTTGTAGGTTCTTGCTCAATGAGAGCAACAGGCTGAATCTCTTGGTTCTCCTGAACAACC
>JAMOMH010000021.1 GCA_027068675.1 Sedimenticola sp. | reverse complement strand
TGGAGGTGGAGCCGTCTCTTCTACTGGAGCAACTTCAACCATCTCTTCTGGTTCTGCTGCAATTGGAGTTGTAGGTTCTTGCTCAATGAGAGCAACAGGCTGAATCTCTTGGTTCTCCTGAACAACCTCTTCAGCAGCCGGTATTGAAACTGAAACTTCAGAAGGGATCTCATCGGCTACTACTTCTGATTCTGATTGATTCTCTACTAGCTGGGGGTCTTGTTGCTGGCCACTCTGTATCTGTGCAAGCTGGTCATTCCGAAGGGTCAGCAGACGCTGGATATCTTGTAGCTGCGCCTCAAGCTCACCAACACGTGTGCGCAACTGCGCCCCCTCTTGACGAACAACTTCACTCGCCTCCCGAACCAGTATCAGCTCCTGCTCCAACCCATCAAAATCGGCTGATTTATCTGCACTAGCTTCAATTGCACCTGCTTCTGTAACTTGACTGGCCGATACCAATTTTAGGTGATCTTGTACCTTAGTAGCCTGATTTGAAGCGGGGGCTGCTGAAGGCATATCCATAGAAGATGCCGTCACACTATTCTGGTCTCGCCACTGACTCGTCTGTGCCAAAAATTCACTACGCGCCTGTTTTCGGTCTAACGACTGTACATCACTTGAAGCAGGCAGGCGAAGAATAGAGCCGCGCTTTAAGCGATTTATATTGTTGTGGATAAAGGCATTGGAGTTGTTATCCAGAAGAGCCATCATCACCTGTTCAACTGACTCGCCCTCAGCACGCATACGACTGGCGATACTCCAGAGGGTCTCTTCTGCGACAACAGGGCCATACTCTCTCGCTTCACCCTTCCCTACAACTCCCACAGCTTGGGTAGATGTCCGCATTCTCAACTGAGGTGCTACAACAGGACTCTCTACCGGAGCAGCGCTTCGCTGTACTGTGACGGGTGGATCTAGAAGTACTGTGTACTCACGTACCAAACGTCCTTTTGGCCAATTAACCTCAACCAAAAAATTGAGGAAAGGCTCTCTAATGGGCTCTCGACTGGTTACCGCAATGATCGCTTCGCCATCACTATTATGAACCGGTGAGAATCGTAAATTTGAAAGGAGGAATGGGCGGCCAATGCCAGCCCTAGCAAATGCTTCGGGTGAGGCTAACTCAATCTTAATATCATCAAGCTCTTCAGTCCTAGCCAAATGAACTGAGATTTCAGCATTGAGTCGTTGATTGAGTGCAGAACCCAGATGGATATCTCCTAAACCAAGCGCGTGTACACCAACAGGTGAAAGCAACCCAGAGATAGCCACTGCCAAAGACAGCTTACGAAACATGATTACTCCTTAACGACACAAAGCCAATGAAGCTATAAACCCGCCATCTGACTCTTTTGCCTGTGTGCCAGTAATGCCTAAATATTAGGACAACCCAAAATATAGAAAACACCTAACAATAACGTGCTAACTATAGCTTACAATTAGTCTTTTACCAAAATATTAGAGATTATTTACAACAGAAGATGGACTGTTTTTCTCTGTAGATCACAAACTCTACAGAGAAAAATTTAATTTTAAACTCAACAGCCACTCAGAAAGACTAATAAGAATAGGCTTCGTGCCAGAAGTGAGTCATTGGGAGCGGGGTATCTATTGAGGATAAATAGCCACCTATTTTTTATGGCAAACAGAACTACAGAGAGCGATGGGCCTTCAAAATCATCTAGGGACGCTTTGGATTTTAGTGTGCACCCTTACCAAGCAGCACCACTTCAATGGTTTGAAGAACGACCATTAGATCAAGCACTGTGCCACTATTTTTTACATAGTAAAGGTCATACTCCAACTTTCGTTTTGTATCCTCTTTAGTCGCGGCATAAGGGTAGAGAAGCTGCGCCCAGCCAGTGAGACCCGGTTTTGCCCAGTGGCGCTCGGCATAGTAAGGGATATCCTTTTCAAGCTCTTCTACAAATGAAGGGCGCTCTGGACGCGGCCCAACTAGACTCATATCACCTCGCAGCACATTGAAAAATTGAGGTAGCTCATCAAGACGTGTTTTTCGAATAAAAGCACCCAGAGGGGTGATACGGCTATCATTTTTAGTGGCCCAACGAGCAACACCATCCGCCTCAGCATCAGTACGCATACTGCGGAATTTCAATACGTGAAATGGTTTACCATTTAGCCCAGTGCGTATTTGGCTGTATAGAATTGGGTCTTTAAAGCGGGACTCTATTAAGCTTGCAATTGATACCATTACCATTAGAGGGGAGCTAATTATTAGGAGTATCAAACTCACAAATATATCAAACACCCGTTTCACGTAGCGGCTCATTGCACCTCGATTGTAGCCTCTAGCGGTAAGGATCCAACTGGGGTAGAGCAAGTCAATTTTGATAACTGATAGCTCTTTCTCAAAAAAGGTCAGTAGATCCAAAACTTCAAAGTTGCTCATTTTGCACTGTAACAGGTCATCAACAGGTAGACGTTTTCGTCGATCATCAACAGCGATGACTATCTCATCGACATCTGTTCTCTCTGCAATCTCCAATAATGTTTGATCTTTGACAATCAGGCGGTGTTCATCAATTAGGGTTGCTTTGTCTTGTAGCGGTACGTAACCAATAACGACAAAACCTAATGAGGGATCTTTAACAAATATCTCTTCGATACGGTCTGCATTGATGCCTGCCCCTAAAACCAACACTCGGCGCTTGCGAGTATCATCTGCGGTGAAGCGGACAAATAGCGCCCTGGCGACCAATATGCATGGGAATGATATCAATAAGTTGAGCGCTAATATCCCCCGACCAGAGAGAAAGTAGTTTGGAAAAATGAAGAGCAGAACAGCCATCGCTGTTCCACCAATCACAAAACTAATGCCAAGCCTAACGATAAAACCCGAAGCACTACCTATTGCACCACGCTGGTAGAGACCCAGTGAAATCACCGAAACGAACATAATAACGGCAAATGCCACGGTCGTATTGGAGAGATTGGAGTTAGTTAAAACCTCTTCTGGCAACCCGATATAGTCATGCAAATAGAGGCTAAAATGAACTGAACTTGCAAATATTAACGCTTCAAAAACACCGAGGATCAAAAACCCTCTTGCGATGTAATAGCCTAGTATTCTTACCATTTTTTGTCTCTAGCCTGAGGTGAAAAGCTAATTAAATTACTTTTGAAAAACTATTGGTTGCACCTTTTAAATAGGCATCAAATGTCATGCATATATTGCGGATCAGCAGTCGCCCTTTTGGCATGACACGCATGCTCTGTTGATCAATTTCCAGCAGGCCATCCTCCTCCATTCCCTGTAGATTTGGCAGTTCATTTTTGAAGTACTCTCTAAAATCGATATTCCATTGTTTGTTTACACTAGCGAAATCGAGTCTGAAATGGCAGATTAGGCGAGTGATTACATCACGACGAATCTCATCATCACGATTCAAGTCGACACCACGAAAGACAGAGGTTTGGCCAGCATCAATACGCTCATAATACTCCTCAAGAGTGCGCATATTTTGTGCATAGGTCGGGCCAACCATACCAATTGAGGTGGAGCCAAGACCGATCAAGTCACACTCAGCATGCGTTGAGTAACCCTGAAAATTTCGGTACAGGGTTCCATCCTGCTGTGCGACCGCTAGCTCATCATCGGGCTTAGCAAAATGATCCATACCAATGTAGACATAACCCGCTTCAATCAGGCGCTCAATCGTCATCTGAAGGATATCTAATTTCTCTTGTGGAGAGGGCAGATCATCGTCATTGATGCGGCGCTGCGGCCCAAACATTCTTGGTAGATGGGCATAGTTGAAAACTGACAGGCGATCTGGGTTGACATCAATGATTTTATTGAGGGTTGTCAGGAAGCGCTCAGAGGTCTGGTGTGGCAAACCGTAGATCAAATCAATACTAATTGAACTAAAATTCTCCTTTCGTGCAGCTTCAAGCACATCCATAGTCTGCTTTTCAGACTGGATGCGATTCACAGCACGCTGCACCTCAGGATCGAAATCCTGGACGCCTAGACTCATGCGATTAAAACCCAATTCACGCAGCAGAGCTATCGTCTCAATACTCGCTTCACGCGGGTCAATCTCAATTGAGTATTCACCTTTGTCACCATCCATCAAGGTGAAGTTTTCACGCGTTACATCCATCAAATCACGCATCTCTTGGTGACTGATAAAAGTAGGGGTACCACCGCCCCAGTGAAGCTGAGTTACTATGCGGCTCTTATCAAATAGCTCACCTTGAATCTCAAGCTCTCGATGGAGGCGCTGCAGGTAGGGTGATGCCATCTCACGGTTTTTTGTTACTACCTTGTTACAGGCGCAGTAGTAGCAGACCGTGTCACAAAACGGGATGTGGAAATAGAGCGACAGCGGGTGGCCTGTTGCATTACTCGCCTCAGCGACTTTCCGATATTCAGCATCACCAAACCCCTCATGGA
>JAMOMH010000020.1 GCA_027068675.1 Sedimenticola sp. | reverse complement strand
CGTAATGGGCCAAGACGAAACATCTGTGGGGTGAAGGCGTGCCACAGCTCTTCACGCGATACGGTTTTTGTCACCTCAGCCATACTATCGGTACGCTTCATCGTATCTCGTACTGGCACACCCAGCAGCCCACCAACAGAGTGGGATGAGACCCGATTGATCAGCTGATCAATATCACTCACTCTAAGACAAGGTCGAGCGGCATCATGTACCAAAACCCAATCATCCTCTGCGGCAACAGCACTCAGTGCATCAAGTACATTTAATACAGAGTGGCAACGCTCCGAACCACCAGTAACACGTGTTACCCGAGGATCAGCAGCAAATGCGCTATCAGACCACCAGCCATCCTGCTCAGATAGAGCAACATATAGCGCTTGGATTTGTGGGTGGTTCAGCAAACGATCAAGGGTCTGATCAATCACCGTCCGACCAGCCAATGGGAGGTACTGTTTTGGAATGGCACTGGCCATACGTTTGCCAACGCCAGCAGCCGGTACAACAGCCCAGTAGCGCGGAGCGGTCATTCCGATGACTCAGGCTTTGGTTCGATTACCTGATAGAAGATCTCACCCTCTTTGACCATGCCCAACTCACTTCTGGCTCGCTCTTCAATGGCACCTAGACCACTACGGAGGTCATCAACTTCTGCCTGTAGCGCCTGATTGCGTTGCTTTAGACGCGTGCTCTCCTCTTGCTGAAGAGCAATCTCATGTTTGAGATTGGCGACCTCGGCTAAACTGCCCTCCCCCACCCAAACGCGGTACTGGAGGAAGAGCAACAGAGCCAACAATATAAAGATCAGCAGTCGCATCCGCTTAGATTGAGATGGGGAAAGCGCCCTTGCCGGCGTAGACCGCATCACTACCCAGCTGATCTTCGATACGCATCAGCTGGTTGTATTTGGCTACACGATCAGAGCGTGAGAGTGAACCTGTCTTGATCTGGCCCGTATTGGCCGCCACACAGAGATCAGCGATAGTGGTATCTTCTGTCTCACCAGAGCGATGCGAAACCACGGCACTAAAGCCAGCATCATGTGCCATATTGATCGCCTCCATCGTCTCAGTCAGCGTACCAATCTGGTTCACTTTGATCAGAATAGAGTTGCCGATCTTCTCATCAATACCGCGCTGTAGAATTTTGGTGTTGGTGACAAATAGGTCATCACCCACCAACTGGATGCGATCACTCAGCTTGTCGCTCAGCAGTTTCCAGCCTGCCCAGTCGCTTTCATCCATACCATCTTCGATAGAGATAATGGGGTACTGGTCTACCCAGTTGGCCAGATAGTCAGTGAAACCAGCTGCATCAAAACTACGCCCTTCAGAAGCGAGTAGATATTTTCCATCCTTATAGAACTCAGAGCTGGCAACATCCAGGCCGAGGTAGATCTCTTCACCCACTTTGAAACCAGCCAGATTGATCGCCTCTAAGATCACTTCAATAGCTGCTTCATTGGAGCTTAGATTTGGGGCAAAACCACCCTCATCACCCACAGCAGTACCCAGACCACGCGCACCCAATACACCCTTCAGCGCATGGAACACCTCTGCACCGTAACGCACCGCTTCGCGGATTGAGCTGGCACCAACAGGAAGAATCATAAACTCTTGCAGATCAACGCTGTTATCGGCATGCGAGCCGCCGTTGATAATGTTCATCATCGGCACAGGCAGACGATAGGGGCCATCACTCAGCGAGCGGTAGAGCGGCAAACCTCTCTCTTGTGCCGCCGCGTGAGCCGCTGCCAAGGAGACACCCAACAGTGAGTTGGCACCCAAGCGGCCTTTATTCTCGGTGCCATCCAGCGCCAGCATGGTGCGATCGATAGCGGTCTGCTCGGTCACTTCAGCACCCATCAGAGAATCACGCAGTTCGCCGTTGACGTTGGCCACAGCCTTTAAAACGCCTTTACCACAGAAACGAGATTTATCACCATCACGCATTTCCAGCGCTTCACGCGAACCCGTGGAGGCACCCGATGGCACCATTGCGCGGCCGATGGCTCCTTCAGCAGTTATCACATCAACTTCTACCGTTGGATTACCACGGGAGTCCATGATCTCACGACCACGAATATCAACTATCTCAGACATTCCAGCTATCCTCTTTTTTAATTTTAAATTTTAAATACGGTTGTTTGGTTAAAAACAAACCAACCCTTTATCTACAACAGCAGTGATGGTTTGACCGCTTGATCAATCGTCAGCAGGCTCTCAAGCAACTCACGCATGCGGCCAGTTGGCCAGGAGTTGGGGCCATCGCATAACGCTTGATCGGGGTTTGGGTGGGTTTCAATAAAGAGACCAGAAATACCGACTGCCACCGCAGCACGGGCTAATGCGGGAACAAATTGACGCTCCCCACCTGAGCTTGTGCCCTGCCCTCCAGGTAGCTGTACAGAGTGGGTGGCATCGTAAACCACGGGTGCTGCTGATTCACGCATCGCCACGAGGCTACGCATATCAGAGACAAGATTGTTGTAACCAAAAGCAAAACCACGTTCACAGACCATAATCTGATCATTGCCAGCCGCACGCGCCTTTTCGACGACCAGCTTCATATCCCAGGGCGCTAAGAACTGCCCTTTCTTGATATTGACGGGTTTACCGGTACGCGCAACCGCCTGAATAAAATTGGTCTGTCGGCAGAGTAAGGCAGGCGTTTGCAGCACATCGGCCACCTCACACACCTCATCGAGTGGCGTATCTTCGTGGATGTCGGTCAAAACTGGCAAACCAAGCTGATCTTTAACCGCTTGTAATACCCGCAGCCCCTCTTCTAAACCAGGGCCACGATAGCTACTGGCTGAGGAACGATTGGCTTTATCGAAGGAGGATTTGTAGATAAAGGGGATACCCAGTTCATCCGTCAGCTCTTTTAGCTGACCAGCGGTATCCAGTGCCAGCTGTTCACTCTCGATCACACAGGGACCAGCGATCAGAAAAAGAGGCTGCTCTAATCCGACTTCAAAGTGACAGAGCTTCATGCTGATACTTTTGCCTTGTGCTCTATCGCTGCTTGGATAAAACCGGTGAAGAGCGGATGTCCATCACGCGGTGTTGAGGTGAACTCAGGGTGGAACTGGCAAGCGACAAACCAAGGGTGATCAGGATTTTCAACAATCTCAACCAGTTTGCCATCCATTGAACGGCCCACAAATTTTAACCCTGCCTGCTCCAGCTTCTCCATGAAACCATTATTGAACTCATAGCGGTGGCGGTGGCGCTCGGTAATCACCTCATTTTGATAGAGTTCACGGCTGATACTCCCCTCTTGCAGGCGGCACTCTTGACCACCAAGACGCATGGTTCCACCAAGATCAGAGTCAGAATCACGCGTCTCAACGCGTCCATCAGCATTGAGCCATTCTGTGATCAGTGAGATAACGGGGTATTGGGTATTTTTATCAAATTCTGTGCTGTGCGCCCCTTCAAGGCCCGCCACATTACGTGCAAAATCGATCACAGCCACCTGCATACCAAGACAGATACCAAGGTAAGGGATCTTGTTTTCACGGGCATAACGGGCCGTATTGATTTTGCCCTCTATCCCGCGTTCACCAAAACCGCCAGGGACGAGGATCGCATCCATCCCCTCTAATTTAGCGGTGCAGTTTGAGGTCTTCTCAGAGTCGACATAGACAATCTCGACCTTGGTGCTACAGTGTACACCGGCATGGCCGAGTGCCTCGGAGAGTGATTTGTAGGCTTCCGTCATATCGACATATTTGCCTACCATTGCCACTTTAACCGAACCCATTGGGTTATCGAGCAACTCTAAGAAACTGTCCCACTCATGCAGATCCGCTTCGGGCAGATCCAAGCCAAAGCGATTAACCACGATGCTGTCGATATTCTGCTTATGCAACAACGATGGTACGCGGTAGATACTATCGGCATCTACTGCTGAGATAACTGCCTCTTCAGCAACATTGGTGAAGAGGGCAATTTTACGGCGCTCATTATCAGGCAGTGGCTGCTCAGAGCGACAGAGCAGAATATCAGGCTGGATACCAATTGAACGCAGCTCTTTTACCGAGTGCTGGGTCGGCTTGGTTTTGATCTCACCCGAGGTTTTGATGTACGGCACCAGAGTCAGGTGCATAAAGAGGGCATGGTCATGTCCCACCTCAATGCCCATTTGACGAATCGCCTCTAAGAAGGGTAGAGACTCAATATCACCCACCGTACCACCAATCTCAATCAGCGCAATATCGGCCCCTTGGGAGCCCAGCAGGATCGACTCTTTAATCTCATTGGTGATGTGTGGAATGACCTGCACCGTACCGCCAAGATACTCGCCACGACGCTCTTTTCGAATGACGCTATCGTAGATTTGGCCGGTAGTGAAGTTGTTGTTCTTGCCCATTGTGGTGCGGATGTAGCGTTCATAATGCCCCAGATCGAGATCCGTCTCGGCACCATCTTCGGTGACATAGACCTCACCGTGTTGAAACGGACTCATGGTGCCAGGATCAACATTGATGTAAGGATCAAGCTTGATCATGGTCACTTTGAGACCACGAGCCTCAAGCAGCGTACCTAAAGAGGCCGAAGCGATACCTTTACCAAGGGATGAAACCACCCCACCCGTTATAAAAACAAATCTGGTCATATAAATATTTACATCTGGAAGTTTAGTGATCTGGACGGGAGGGAAATGTAGCAGAAATAGCGATTTTTCTCAATGCAAACACCTCCTATATATATGCGCTAAAATCACCCCACACCTCCATTTATTGATCAGATCTAGCTCCCTCAAAAATATAACAAAAATATCAAATTCTCTTAATATTTCTCTAAACAAACTTAAATCCTAGCCGATACATAGAAGAACTACGGCAGAAACAAGCATCTTTCTAATAACGGACTATCTCTATTGCGTTTTAACTCTGCTACCTAATCACATCTTTTGGAGAGGGTCATGAAGTCTATTCTTAGCAACCTATCAATCCGGGTAAAAATCTTTGGCAACGCCATTATTGGCTTGCTGCTACTGCTTGGCAGTTCGCTCTTTGCTCTGAATGCAATGAACAATATCAGCAATGAGCTGGAGGTCGTTGTTAATCATGACATGGCGGCACTTCACTCATTGGCTGAGATCAATAAGCATGCCACACAGCAGGTGCTCCATTTTGAAAGAGCCTTACGCTTTGGTGAACTCATTAATCGAGAAACAAGTGCTAGAGCCTATTTTGATGAGGAGGTCATGCAGTTTAATAAGCTCAACCAAGAGATCCAGCAGCAGACAACTACCGCTATAGCTCTCTTTGAAAAAGGGGGGGTAAATGCAGGTAATGATGAACAGAGAGCTGAATTTAAGTATATGTCTAGAGCGATGAACTCTATCGTTCGCCTACATACTGACTATACCAATCAGGCTCAAAAAACACTTAAAATGCTGGCCGCCGGCCAAACAGATACAGCAAAAGAGCTAACAAAAAAGGCAGAATATGCCGCTGATAAGGTAGATAATGAGATTGGCAAGTTGTTGCTAGAGGTTGAAGCTTTTGCCGAGAAGGCAGTACATACCGCTCTTGAACATGAGCAGCAGGCAGCCAGTATTCTTACAATGATTGCTCTATTTGCTGTAGTTGGTGGCTCTGCTGTCAGCTGGATCACCTATCACGAAATTAATAGTCGCTTACTGAAAGCAGGGGAGAGTTTGGCAACTATTGCCGCAGGAGATTTGACACAATCAATTGATACCAGTGGTAAAGATGAGATATCTACACTGGCAAAATCTGCCTCAATTATGCACAAACGACTTATTGATATGATCAGTGATATCAGTAGCACATCTCAGGAGTTGGCAGCCGCTTCAGAAGAGGTCTCTGTCATCTCAAATCAGACTTATGACAACATTCAGGCCCAGCAGCTGGAGATTAGCCAAGTGGCCACGGCAATGACTCAGATGAGCGCAGCGGCTAATGAGGTGGCAAAAAACATTGATGACACCGCAACCGCCTCCCATGAAGCCAATGCTGAGACCAGCAATGGTCAGCAGCTTGTAGAGCAGACAACACACTCCATCCAAGATTTATCCAATCAAATTAATGATGCATCAAGCATTGTGCAGAGTGTTGAAGAGGCGAGTGAAAATATCAATACGGTGCTTGATGTCATTATCGGCATTGCTGAACAGACCAATCTTCTAGCACTTAACGCCGCTATTGAGGCCGCTCGTGCTGGCGAACAGGGGCGTGGTTTTGCAGTCGTTGCAGATGAGGTGAGGACACTCGCCGGACGAACTCAGCAATCGACTGAGGAGATCAACCGCATTATCGAACTACTGCAGAAAGGTTCTCGCAATGCAGTGAATGCGATGCAGTCTAGCAATAAACATGCTCAGGCGGTGGTTGAACAATCCAATCAGGCAAATAAATCTCTCTCCTCCATCTCAGATGCCGTTACCCGCATCAATGATATGAGTACTAAAATTGCAAGTGCTGCCGAAGAGCAGAGTGCCGCCTCGGAAGAGATTGACCACAACTTAATTAAGATTAATACTATGGCCATAGAGAACAGTCATGCTGCTGAAGAGAGCGCTACTGCCGGTAACAGTTTGGCTGAAATGGCCACTCATCTACAGGATATGATTGGTCGGTTTAAAGTCGCTTAGGAGATGGGGTTATGGGCAAAAGTATTCGAGCATCACAAACTGAAAAAAACCTGCTGATCGCTTTTTCAGGCGAGTCTCAAGCCCGTAACCGCTACACCTATTTTGCCGGCATTGCCAGGAAGGAGGGGCTGGTTCAAATCGCCCATATCTTTGAGGAGACGGCTGATCAGGAGAAGGAGCATGCTAAACGCTTCTTCAAATTTCTAGAGGGGGGCGACCTTGAAATAACCGAGTCTTTTCCTGCCGGCGGACTCAGCTCCACCTTGGAGAATCTACGAGCTGCCGCCACGGGGGAGGAGCATGAGTGGATGGAGCTCTACCCCTCTTTTGCACAAGTGGCACGAGATGAGGGGTTTGATTCGGTAGCAGCAGCATTTGATGCGATTGCCATTGCTGAGAAGCAGCATGGCAAGCGTTATGCTGATCTGGCAGCCAACCTGGAGGCGGGACGAGTTTTTAAACGCGATGGCAAGGTAACATGGCGCTGCCGTAACTGTGGTTATCTACATGAAGGCACTGAAGCGATTGAGCTATGCCCAGCTTGTCTGCACCCACAAGCCCATTTCGAACTATTGGGTGAGAACTGGTAAACCTACAACCCCTGCACCACCTGATAGATCGCATCAGTCAGAGCTTGAAGATCGGTATCTTCCATCACATAGGCGGGCATTAGGTAGATCATCTTGCCAAAGGGGCGTATCCAGACGCCCCGCTCAACAAACTGAGGTTGAATGGTTTTCATATTGACCGGCGCAACTAACTCCACCACACCAATCGCCCCCAAAATACGCACATCGGCTACTTGAGGTAATGCCCGACACGGCTCCAGGCCCTGCTGTAGCTGCTGCTCAATATGGCTCACACGCTGCTGCCAGGGAGACTCCATTAGTAGACGAATACTGGCCAAAGAGACAGCACAAGCAAGTGGATTGGCCATAAAGGTGGGGCCGTGCATAAATAGCCCTGGATCACCGCTGCTAATAGTTTCACTCACCTGCTGTGTGGTTAAGGTAGCTGCCAGGGTGAGATAGCCACCCGTTAGCGCTTTGCCAACACACATGATATCGGGTGATATCTCAGCATGTTCACAGCCAAAGAGACGACCGGTGCGGCCAAAACCGGTAGCAATCTCATCCAATATCAACAGCACATCATACTGATCACAGAGTTGCCGTACGCGGCACAGATACTCCGCAGAGTAGAAGTGCATGCCACCAGCATTCTGCACTATAGGTTCTAGAATGACCGCTGCGATATTGCCCTGTTCTGCCTCCAATTTCTGCTCAAATTGGCGGATATCCTGGTCACTACAAGGCTCACCAAACCGGCAGGTGGGCGAGTCAACAAAGTGCTGCCGAGCCAATACACCGGTGAAGAGCGTATGCATACCGTTGACCGGATCACAGACCGACATCGCCTGAAAAGTATCACCATGATATCCACTACGAAAGGCAAGAAAACGCTGTTTCTCAGGCTGCCCTTTGGCGTGCCAATACTGTATCGCCATCTTCATCGCCACCTCAACGGAGATGGAGCCTGAGTCGGAAAAGAAGACTTTTTTTAGTGGTTCTGGTGTCAGCTCCACCAACTTTTTTGCCAGCTCCACGGCGGGGGCATGGGTCAGGCCACCAAACATCACATGTGACATCTGTTTGATCTGCACCTCAATGGCTCGATTCATCTCTGGGTGGTTATAGCCATGCAGCACACACCACCAAGAGGCCATACCATCAATCAACTCTCGGCCATCGACCAGCTTCAAGCGCACCCCCTCAGCCGAGGCAACGGGAAAAATAGGCTGATCACTCTCAATGGCGCTATAGGGGTGCCAAATGTAGTCACGGTCGGCCTGTAGGAGCTCTTCTGGATTCATTTTCATACTTCAGTTGTGGTACATGTTTGCAGTTCTTGGCGCATTTGCTCGGGCCAATCGAGTACATTACTGACTAGGCCATGGCGGCGCGCAGAGTAAAGACGCGGTAGTGATAGATCGGCAACGAGCCACTGTGGCCGGTTCATCTCACCTATCGCCAGAATACCATCATCAGGCAGACCAATATCTGCAGGTAGATAGAGGCCCGCTCTACCAACACAATCCCGCGCCTGATCAAACCAACCTGCACCAACCAACGGTACCTGAACCACACAACATTGGTTCTCCAATGCGCGTGCCTGGCTGCCTATTTTTACACGATGGTAACCGGCCATCGTATCAGTCCAGCTTGGCACCAAGATAATATCAGCTCCCGCCTCTCGCTGGCGGCGAGCAAGTAGTGGAAACTCTGAGTCATAGCAGATATTGATACCAATCTTACCCAACGCAGTATCAAAAACTTTGAGTTGATCTCCTGGCTGAATACCCCACTGCTCACGCTCAAAACGGGTCATCACCAGCTTATCCTGAAACACCATCGAACCCTCTGGCGTGAAGAGGTGGGCGCGGTTGTGAAATTCACCTTGAGCCACGGCTACTGGCAGGGTAGCCGCCAGCAAGTGCAGTTGAAAATGTTGGGCAAGTGTTCGATGCAGGTCGATAAAAGCATCCAAATGAGGCTCTATCGCTTGCGACTGCTCAGACAGAGGGAGTGATCGCCCCTGCGGAGTAAGCATCAACAACTCCATTGCCGCGCACTCAGGAAAAACCAGCAGTTGAGCCCCCTGCTCAGCCGCCTCAGTAACCCAGCGCTTCAGTTTGGCCTCATAACCTGCCCAATCATCAAAGCCCCCCATCTCATACTGTGCTGCAGCAATACGTATCTTTTGGCCCACGTCAAAAACCCTCTGATAAAAATCGAGTAGACTGTAGCGTTCACACCCCTCACATTCAAATAACAGTTTCCATGACCCATCGCCACAAACGCAAAAATAGGAATGATCACCATAAACAGGTGGAACAACGCTATGAAAAACACCGACGCTGCAACCTATTGGCCAAACCCGGAAAACATCAGTTTGTCATTGTATTGGATCACCTGAAAGCAGGCTTCAATGTGCCAAAGATCTTCCGTAGCGCGGAGGTTTTTGGTGCGCATGAGGTTCATCTAATCGATATTGGTATTTTTGACCCAGCCCCTGCAAAGGGCGGTTTTAAACATGTGCCCACCCATTTTCACCATGATTTTGATAGCTGTTATCAACAACTAAAAGCACAGGGCTACACCCTCTACACATTAGAGGCGAGCAGCAGACAACCATTATGGCAGACCCAGCTCCCCAAAAAGAGCGCCTTCATTTTTGGCCATGAGGAGATGGGAATCTGTTTTGACCGCCACGACTATCCCGACATTCAAACATTAGCGGTGCCGCAGTTTGGCCAGATCGAAAGCCTCAATGTGAGTGTAACCGCCTCAGTGGTGATGTATGAGTATGTGCGGCAGCTTGAAGCAAAGGAATAACTTTCCGCATTGGCGGCTCAACCAATTCAAGCAATGGCGGTTCTTTTAAAGATTCATCGATATGGCTGGTGTTGGGAGTAAAAACGAGGGAAAGTAGGGCCATATAGTCATTGATTAACCAAATGAGGCTGATTTGGATCAGAACTGGATGAATAATAGAAATAGTTGTGTAAATAATTAGAGGTCTGTTAAGAAATGAACGACTGGAGCTCTCTGGCTGGGATTGGGTTTTTCTTCAGGCTCGTTAGCTTTTTAAAGGAGAATATAATGTTTTTAATAGATATGCATGGAAAAGCAATTCACAAGAAAATTAAATTAAAAATTAGTCTACCGATAGAAAAGAGGCCAATGAATAAGATTCGTGGAATAATAGTACACCAAACTGGCGGAGCAACAGCTAAATCAGCGTTTAATAGTTATAATTTTGGAAAATCGGGCGCACATTTTCTAATAGACAAAGACGGAACAATTTACCAAACAGCATCATTAATAAAGCAAACATGGCATGTCGGTAAACTCAAACCACGCTGCCTTGCAGAGATGAGGTGCACCCCAACAGAGCTGACTCAACTCAAAAAATTTACCCCATCTGGCACACACCGAAGAGAAATGGCCAAAAATGTTCCAAACAGGTATCCCTCCAATCAAGATAGCATAGGAATTGAAATTGTTGGGCAAGCGCTCCCTGTTAATGAGCCTGATCATGATAAAAGAACATACGAAACATTAACAAAAGAGCAAAGTGATTCTCTCAAATGGCTTATCCAAGAATTAAGGTTCTCTCTTAAAGTGCCGTTAACGGAAATATTTCGACACCCTACTGTTTCTTACAAAAATAAAACAGAGGCGGCTACAGCATCATGGTAAAACTTATACTGCCATTTTTTATCACTGTAGCACTAGTAGGTTGCTCAACCACCAATAATACGGGACAAACTCAGCAACCACTAGATTTTAAAACCATTCATATTGATAACAATGGTTCCTATTCTGGTTACATCAGTTCTAATGAGCCAGTGGAATCTTGTAGAAAATTTATTCTAAATAAAGCCGAAATTATAACATATTTCAAGTATTCACGAATAGCAACATCAAGAGAGTATGCACACGACTTAATTGCATCTAATTGCTATGCAAGTGGAAGCTTTACAATGTCAAACGGCATTGAAGGAACGTGGAAAATTGATCGTGCTCGGAGAGGGTTAATTAATTATAACAATAATGCAAGTACAAAATACTATTATTGCGCTGAATGTAAGAGTGAATTATTTTATGAGTTATGTGACATAGAATGTATTCATGGTCAGTAGAATAATCACAAGTTAACAAATAGCTCCAGCGGACAATTTCGCACCTAGCTACATTCACCATGAAAATATCTTTTCGATAGTGTCGCTCGTTAACTGCAAAAGGAAAATGCCGTGCTTACTGATAAGAAGGCTCTTCTATTAGACATGAATAGTACATTTATGTTTGGAGAAGATAGATTCTCTGAATCAGAAAACTTCTCCAAACACCATAA
>JAMOMH010000019.1 GCA_027068675.1 Sedimenticola sp. | reverse complement strand
CTCGTTAACTGCAAAAGGAAAATGCCGTGCTTACTGATAAGAAGGCTCTTCTATTAGACATGAATAGTACATTTATGTTTGGAGAAGATAGATTCTCTGAATCAGAAAACTTCTCCAAACACCATAATAGCATTGGTGGAACTTTGCCTGAAAATGAATTAAATAAAATAATTATTTCAGCTTATAAATATTTGGAAGTAAGGTATCCTGACAAAAAATACAGGCATAATTTTCCAACAGTAGAAGAAGCAATTATTTGTGTTTCTAACAAAAAATTAGAGGCAAATGAAATTGCCAAAATAGTTGATACATTTGCTTTTCACGAACTTGGCTATATTCCTTGTGAATATATTGAAGCCCTATTCAAATTAAAGAAAAAATTCACTTTGGCAGTTGTTATTGATATTTGGTCGCCTAAAAAATTATGGATCAACACTTTTAAGAAAGCCGGTATATATGAGATTTTTTCTGCATTCTCATTCTCATCTGATCATAGAGTGGTCAAACCATCTCCAAGGCCATTTGAGCATGTTGTTAGAAAACTTGGTATGCAAAAAAATGAGTGCATAGTTATTGGTGATTCCTCTAGAAGAGATCTTGGAGGAGCTAAGGCAGCAGGTATAGACTGCATTCTTGTAGGTGGAGCAAAAGATGCTCAAGCAGTTGGTGAGTTTTCTAGCTTACTGGCATTGCCAGATGTATTTGGGTAAGTGGGCGATGGCTGAAGCATAACCACCTCAGGTGTGGCGTACCAATCCTGGCACGCTTTACGGGCGCAGTCCAAATTGGGGAAGAGCCACAACACCTCTCCAGTAGCGTTGATTAGGTATGCAGATTGGTCACTGCCGACGGCGATTGAAAAACTCATGGTTCTCTATTTCCTCTGTTGTTGATTAATTTCAACAGTGATTTTAGAGAGCACTCATGACTCTTTTGAGACCGCCAGGTAACACCTTTGTAACCTAATAGACTGAATAGTTACGGCAGTATTACAGAAACAGGTTGTAACAAACTTTTAATATTTGGGTAATAAAATAGACATAAAGTGAGTCCATGATTGCCTTACCAATAGAAGCTCAGCCACCAATTTTTGCTGGCGCATAACTATGCTTTAATTAAACATTCAAAATAAGTGGGATAGCTCTCCATGCCAGACCTCATACTCATTGTCGATGATGAGCAAGATCTACTCGACACTCTCAGCTACAACCTGCAAAAGAGTGGTTTTGAGACCCGCTGTGCATTAACCGGCAGCGAAGCGGTAAAATTGAGCCGGCAGGAGCCACGACCCAATCTCATACTGCTCGACTTCATGCTGCCCGATATCCACGGCACCGATGTCTGCCAAATGATTCGCCAATATGCCGCAACCGCGCACCTGCCGGTCATTATGTTAACCGCCCGAGGTGATGAGGATGACCGCATCAACGGTCTAGAGTGTGGTGCCGATGACTATGTAGTAAAGCCCTTCAGCATACGTGAATTGATACTTAGAATTGAGGCGATTCTACGCCGGCAAACAGCACCTCAGCAGACAACCGCCTCCACCACTGAATTTGGCCTGTTAAAGATCGACTACGAAAGACACGAAGCGAGCGTCAGCAACCAACCATTAGCCCTCTCAACACTTGAGTTTCGCCTACTCACCTATCTATTAGAGCACCGAGAGAAGGCCCACTCTCGTGCCGACTTACTCAGCAGCGTCTGGGATATCCAAGCCGACCTAAAGACGCGTACTGTTGATGTGCATGTGAAACGCCTCCGAGATAAATTGGGCCTAGCAGGTGACTATATCCACACCGTACGTGGCTTTGGCTACCGTTTTATCCAGAACCCCGATGAGGTGGCTCATTGAAGCTGGGGATTCGTAGTCAACTCGCCTTTGTCTCACTGCTGTTAATGTTGGTGGTTGGCACCATAGCGGGGGGATTTCTCGAGCATCAGCGGCGCAACGCTATTGAGCAACAGATCGAACAAGAGCTATCACACTATGCGGCAAGCGCTCGTGAATTGATGGTCGAGTCAAAAGCCATAACTGCCCGACAATTTGATCAATTAGCCGACCGATTAGGCCGCGCAACCACCAGCCGAATCACCATCATTGCACTGGATGGCCGAGTATTAGGCGACTCCAAACTTACTCCGAATGAACTCCAACTCCTTGAAAATCATGGCCAACGCCCAGAGGTGCTAGAGGCGCTCTCAACCGGCAAAGGAATCTATCGCCGCTACAGCACCACCCTTGAAACAGAGATGCTCTATGTTGCCGTCCCCTTTGGAGAACCAGATACCATTGGCACCGTGCGGGCAGCCAAACCACTATCTGAAGTTGATTTGGCCATCACCGAGTTACGTCTAACACTCATTTTTACGGGCCTTATCGCCCTTTTACTCGCCATCATATTAAGTAGTCTCGCCTCACACCTACTAACCGGCACACTACGCAAGTTGATCCATCACGCAAAATCACTACCCGCTGGCTCACCCAATGCTCATGACGATATTGAGGTGTTGGCAGGTTCATTCAACCACCTAGCCAAAGAGCTGGAGTCACATATCACCGAGCTGCGCCGCATGGAGCGTGACCAGCGACAATTTATCGCCAACGCCTCACATGAGCTACGCACCCCCGTTGCTGTGATCCGAGCCAATGCCGAAACACTGCTTGATGGCGCCATTGAAGATAGAGTGATGGGGCCAAAACTACTGCAAGCACTTGACCGAAATGCAGAGCGTTTAGCCCTCATCCTCACGGATCTTCTTGATCTAGCACGTTTAGATAGCAAACAGACTCACCTCAATCTAACCGAGCTACAGCTAGCCGATTACGTTGCAGATGCCATTGAAACACTTGAGGTGCTGGCACAGAAGCGCTCCATCAGCATCCACATTGATCTGGATAAAGCCACCACATTAAAAGCTGACCCACAGGCACTACAACAGATCCTGCTCAACCTAATTGAAAATGCGATCAAATATGCACCTCCATCAGGAGAGGTGATCATTAAGAGCCAACAGCAAGAGGATCAATTACTCATCACAGTAGAAGATAATGGGCCTGGCATTCCTGAATCATGCCGTGAGAAGGTCTTCCAACGCTTCTACCGCGTTGACAGCGGACGCAGCAGAGAGGTGGGCGGCACAGGACTTGGCCTAGCCATCGTCAAAACATGGGTCGAATCAATGGGTGGAGAGGTGGGTGTTAAACCCGTTGAGCCTACCGGCTCTCTTTTTTGGCTAACACTGCCATTGGGCTAGAAATGCTGGTGGATTACACTATTTGCTAAGTGGCTTATTTTTTTACATCACTCAAATCATCCACCTCAATTTCAGGTGAATATTTAGCCGTGATAATCCGCAGCACTGTTAATAGGCTGATCACACCCAGGCTCAATACCACCTCCATTGGGGTGTAGTGACGGTACCAGAGGCTAATTAACTCACCAACCAACACCACTAGCGTGGCATCTAAGATCAGCGTTACTTTGACTCGGCCCAATTCCAGGTAGGATTGCAGCGTGCGGATCAGCTCCAAAATGGCCAGCATAATCACCACTTCAATAATCATACTCTCTGCCGCGTGGCTCCAGCTATGGCCTATTGTTTGATAGAGTTTGTAGAGCAGGCTGACAACACCACCTATCAACCAGAACCCAAGCGCCAGCATAATGCCACCGACCAATATACGCACCATTAAGGTGTAGAGACCCGGGTTGAGAAGAGCACGGGATCTCTGTTTACTTTCAGTTAGTCTATTCATGCCACAGAGTTTAAATAGAAATTATTTCAATATTATTATCAGTCGGTTACAGTTTAATTACAGCGCAAATCAAATTAAGGAACCTCTGAACAACACACCAACAGACTGTTACAAAGCTGTAACAGTACCGCAATAAACAGGTAACAGAGCCTGCCGATAATGGCTCCAAGTTTTATTCATCACTTGGAGTTTTACTGTGATACACAAACGTACATTACTTACTGCAACCCTCATACTAGCCACCACCTCTGTTACCGCCATTTCACGTGATTACATCTCTATTGTTGGCTCATCTACCGTCTACCCTTTTGCAACCGTGGTTGCTGAGAGCTTTGGTAAGAGTACTAAATATAAGACACCTAAAATCGAATCAACCGGTTCTGGCGGTGGCCTTAAACTCTTCTGTGCGGGTATTGGTGTTGAACACCCTGATATCACCAACGCATCACGCCGAATCAAAAAAACAGAGGTTGATCGTTGTACCAATAATGGCGTGAAGGAGATCATCGAAGTTAAGATCGGTTATGACGGCATCGCTATTGCCAATGCTAAAGCAGCCCCACTGTTTAAACTGAGCCGAAAGGATCTCTATCTAGCACTGGCTAAACAGGTTCCAGGCCCTAACGGCAAGCTGATCGATAACCCATATAAAACGTGGAAAAATATCAATCAAGCCCTGCCAAACACTAAGATTGAGGTGCTCGGCCCACCCCCCACATCGGGCACCCGTGATGCCTTCTCTGAATTGGTTTTAGGTGCAGGCGCCAAAACCTTTACGGATCTAAAAGCGCTGCATAAAGCCAAAAGTGAAACAGCGGTCAAAGCGCTGATGGCTAAGCTTGGTATCCCGCTGAGTATCTACAATAAAAAAGGCAAAAAGGTCTTCAAGGCCGTCACTTACTCCGTTCGTGAAGATGGCGCCTACATTGAAGCGGGTGAAAACGACAACCTGATTGTGCAGAAACTGGTCGCCAATCCTGATGCACTCGGCATCTTTGGTTTCTCCTTCTTGGAGCAGAATGGTGACAAGGTACAGGGTTCAATCATTGATGGCGTGGCCCCTGCTTTCGAGTCGATTGCTGATGGTAGCTATCCTGTTTCACGCCCGCTCTTCTTCTATGTGAAAAAGGCGCACGTCGGCAAAATTCCTGGCATTAAAGGTTATCTGGCTGAGTTCGCCAGCAACAAAGCGTGGGGCAACGAGGGTTACTTGACCGATAAAGGTTTGATCCCAATGCCCAAGCAAGAGCGTTCACAATTTGTGAGCGATGTTAAAAACTTGAAACCTCTCTCAATGTAACGGCTTGGCAAGGGAGAGGTGGTTTTACCCCTCCCTTGCTATTCAACAACCATGCAATCAACAACACTTATTCTGATCCTGCTCGGTTTGATGGCCATCGCCTACCAGTTGGGACGCCAGCGAGCGACTACCCTTCCCGGCCTCAGTTCTGTACGTGATCTCCACTCACTGCCCATCTATCACGGCTTCTACACCGCTATCTGGTGTGGTGTTCCTGCCCTGGTTGTTCTGGCAATCTGGAGCAGTTTTCAGACCACCGTTATCAATCAACTGCTGATGAGCAATCTGCCTGCCACACTCACGGCTGGGTTATCACAAGCGGAGTTGGGGTTGGTATTGAACGACATCCATAATTTGGCAATAGGTAGTATCACCTCAGGTGACATTAGCCACGAGCTGATAGCAGCAGCAGAGCGCTACAACCATCTGCAACAGATCGCCCTTATTGCACAGACAATAGTGGTATTCATATTGATGATGGCCGGATCACTATTTGGCTGGCGTCGTCTATCACCTGAGTTACGCACTCGTAACCGTGTTGAGCGGTTGCTGCTCGGCTTGCTGCTGATCAGTTCAACTATCGCCATTCTCTGCACCGTTGGCATCATCTTATCGGTACTATTTGAGTCAGTTCGCTTCTTTAAGATGGTACCACTGACCGATTTTCTCTTCGGTCTACAGTGGAGCCCACAGATCGCTATTCGGGCCGATCAAGTCGGCTCATCCGGCGCTTTTGGTGCAATCCCGCTCTTTACTGGCACCCTACTCATCTCACTCATTGCGATGTTGGTTGCGGCACCTATCGGCCTAATGGCGGCAATCTACCTCTCTGAATACGCCAGTCAGCGCTTGCGTACCTACGCTAAACCTCTACTGGAGATACTGGCAGGCATCCCAACGGTGGTATACGGTTTTTTTGCGGCACTAACAGTGGCACCGATGATCCGTAATAGCGCCACCAGTTTTGGGGTTGATGCCTCATCAGAGAGTGCTTTAGCAGCTGGTTTGGTGATGGGTATCATGTTGATCCCTTTTATCTCATCACTCTCTGACGATGTGATCAATGCAGTCCCTCAAGCACTACGTGACGCCTCTTACGGTTTAGGTGCCACCCGCTCCGAGACCATCCTACAAGTGGTAATTCCAGCAGCACTGCCAGGCATTGTCGGCAGTCTACTTTTGGCCGCATCACGCGCCATTGGTGAAACGATGATTGTGGTGATGGCAGCGGGCCTATCCGCCAATTTAACCGCCAATCCACTCGATAGCGTCACCACTGTCACCGTGCAAATTGTCACCCTTTTGGTGGGTGATCAGGAGTTTGATAGCCCAAAAACATTGGCCGCTTTCGCTTTGGGTCTACTGCTCTTTTTAATAACCCTGCTACTGAATGTGGTCGCCCTGCATGTGGTACGAAAATACCGTGAGGCGTATGAGTAAAATGTCTAATAAAACCAAAACAACTCTTGATAGAGTCAACGCCACACTAGCACGACGTTACGCCAAAGAGCGCCGCTTCCGGCAGATGGGCATGATGGCGATCACCATCGGCCTGATCTTTGTGCTGATACTCTTCACCAGCATTATCAGCAAGGGGCAGAGTGCCTTTTGGCAGACCCATATCAAGCTCGATATCGAGTTCAGTGCAGCGCTGTTGGATATTGGTGAACAACGTGATCATGAGAGCCTCTCTACTGCCAATTATGCAGCACTGATCAAAACATCACTACAAGCCATTTTCCCTGACGTAAAGCAGCG
>JAMOMH010000018.1 GCA_027068675.1 Sedimenticola sp. | reverse complement strand
TACAGACCTGATCTAACCAGATACCAACACGATCAACATCCAGCTCAGGTACACCCGCACGGCCTACCGCTGCCAGGATGCGCCCCCAATTGGGATCAGAGGCAAATAGTGCTGTTTTAACCAGTGGTGAGTGAGCGATGGTATAGGCCACTTGCCGCGCCTCAGCCTCATCAATCGCACCATCAACCAAGATAGTGACCAGTTTAGTCGCTCCTTCACCATCTTTAATGATCGCCCGTGCTAGTACCATGCAGACTTCAGTAACCACCTCACACAACAGATGAAAAGCACTATCATCGGCATCACTGATCTTTGGCAGACTGGAGCTACCCGCAGCGACCAGCAGACAGGCATCGTTGGTCGAGGTATCACCATCAACCGTAATCGCATTAAATGAGGGCGCTACAGCATACTCTAAACACTGCTGTAATAATTCAGGAGTCACGGCCAAATCGGTCGTTATATAAGCCAACATGGTGGCCATATTGGGGCAGATCATACCTGAGCCTTTAGCCATGCCGGTAACAATCGCCATCTGACCATCAATCTCAATTTGGCGTGAGACCAATTTTGGCTGGGTATCTGTCGTCATGATGGCTGAGGCGGCCTGCGGCCAGTTGGCCTCCTCCAACTGCGCAAGCAGTG
The DNA here is from genome assembly GCA_027068675.1 of Sedimenticola sp. Lineage (GTDB taxonomy): Bacteria > Pseudomonadota > Gammaproteobacteria > Chromatiales > Chromatiaceae > JAKITT01. The sequence goes on along the minus strand of JAMOMH010000018.1, from coordinate 3,582 downwards.
ATGGCAGTGCGACCTGAATCGGCTCGACCGGCAGCAACTCCCCAATCACACCCGTAGAAAAAGGCAAGACCTGTTCTATTTCACACCCCGTTGCTTCTGCCAACAGGGCACAACTCTGACGTGAGGCCAGCAGACCCGCCTCGCCCGTCCCTGCATTGGCATTACCAGAGTTAATCAGTAGATAGCGTGGCGATGTAACTGCAAGATGCTCACGCGCCACCAAGACAGGTGCCGCACAGAAGGCATTTTTGGTAAAAACAGCCGCACAGGAACTATTTTCAGGCAGCGCCATTAGGACAAGATCTTCACGCCCTTGGTAACGAATACCTGCCGCCGTCGTCGCCAAACGAATGCCGCTGACGGGGATAAACTCCAATGCCTTTGTCACGCTATCTCTGCCTTAATTGATCTTGCCGTGGCACTGCTTATACTTTTTGCCTGAACCACAGGGGCAAGGTTCATTGCGACCCACTTTTCGGTCTGAGCGTACAAAAGGTTGCTCATCTTGATCTTCAGGTGTTTCATCTGACACCTCTTCAGAGATGCCCTTAAACTCTTCATGTTTGTAGACAAAATCAGTTGCATTAGGCTCAGGGCGCTGTTCAAGCTCTTCGGGGTACTGCACCTGGATTTTGGAGAGCGTACCGATCACCTCCGCCTTGACGCTATCCAGCATACGGGCAAACATCTCAAACGCCTCGCGCTTATACTCCTGCTTGGGGTTTTTCTGCGCATAACCGCGCAGGTGGATGCTCTGACGCAGATAATCCATCGCAGCTAGATGCTCTTTCCAATGGCTATCGAGTGTCTGCAACATAATCGCTTTTTCAACACCCCGCAGTGATTCACTGCTGACCAACTCCTCTTTCTTAGCGTAGTCATCTTGTAGCGTGTTGAGAATGCGCTCATGTAGTGACTCCTCATGCAGATCACCATCAGCATCAAGCCACTCTTGAATGGGCCACTCAGAGCCAAAAGAGCTCTCTAAGGCTTTACTGAGACCAGGTACATCCCACTGCTCCTCTAAACTCCGCTTTGGAATATAACGACCAATCAGATCATCCAACACATCTTGGCGCAGGCTATTGATCGATTCAGAGATATCCTCCATCTCCATCAGGTCATTACGCTGCTCATAGACAACTCGGCGCTGATCATTAGCAACATCATCAAACTCAAGCAGCTGTTTACGAATATCAAAGTTGCGCCCCTCAACTTTGCGCTGAGCATTCTCAATCGACTTGGAGACCCAAGGGTGCTCAATCGCCTCACCCTCTTCCATACCCAGTTTCTGCATGATTTTTGAGACACGTTCCGAGGCAAAAATGCGCATCAGACTATCGTCTAACGAAAGGTAAAAACGGCTGGCTCCTGGATCGCCTTGACGACCTGAACGACCACGCAGTTGATTATCAATACGGCGCGACTCATGCCGCTCCGTACCAATCACCCGCAAGCCACCTGAGTCCAAGACCTTTTGATGGCGCTCTTCCCAATCAGCTCTCATCGCTTCTACTTTAGAGGGATCAGGCTTGATACCCAACACCTCTAACTCAACCTCAAGATTGCCGCCCAATACAATATCCGTTCCACGCCCTGCCATATTAGTTGCAATGGTGACACTTCCTGGTTGGCCCGCTTCGGCAACAATACCCGCTTCACGCTCATGCTGTTTCGCATTAAGCACTTGATGCGGCACTTTGGCCTCAACCAGCAATTTCGCCACCAGTTCAGAACACTCAATCGATGCGGTGCCAACCAATACAGGCTGCTTACGCTCAACACAATCTTGCACATCTTTGACGATCGCTCTGTATTTATCCGCCTGTGTCAGGTAGATCAGATCACCCATATCATCACGCAACATTGGACGATTTGTGGGCATAACCACCACTTCAAGGCCGTAGATCTGCTGAAATTCAAACGCTTCCGTATCGGCGGTACCCGTCATACCTGAGAGCTTTTCGTAGAGACGAAAATAGTTTTGAAAGGTGATGGAGGCTAAGGTCTGATTCTCATTTTGAATCTCAACCCCCTCTTTTGCTTCAATCGCTTGATGCAGCCCCTCAGACCAACGACGCCCTGGCATGGTGCGCCCAGTAAACTCATCAACAATAACAATCTGCTTATCTTTGACGATGTAATCGACATTTTTTTGGAATAGAACATGCGCACGCAATGCAGCATTTACATGGTGCATCATGCTGATATTGGCACTGTCATAGAGGCTCTCACCCTCACCCAGCAATCCAGACTCAGTCAGCATATTTTCAATTTTCTCATGGCCATCTTCACTCAGATAGACCTGTTTTGCCTTCTCATCTACGGAGTAATCGCCTGGACCAAAATCGGGCTTGCCATCTTCATCCGTAGTGGGAGGCTGACGTTCCAATCCAGGGATCATCACATTGATGCGTGTGTAGAGTTCAGAGTTATCATCCGTCGGGCCAGAGATGACAAGTGGTGTACGTGCCTCATCAATCAGGATCGAATCGACCTCATCAACAATGGCATAAAAGGGTTTGCGCTGAACACGTTGATTCGCCTCAAATGCCATATTATCGCGCAGATAGTCAAAGCCATATTCATTGTTGGTGCCGTAGGTGACATCCGCCGCATAGGCCTCTTGGCGGCTAACAGGACGAAGATGCAAATAGCCATCCGTTGAGCCATCAAATTCAGGATCATAGAGGTAAGAGGATGAGTCCGGCCCTTGGCCACCCGACGAGTTGATGACGCCAATGGTTAAACCCAGGAAGTGGTAGAGTTTGCTCATCCAGACCGCATCACGGCGCGCCAGATAGTCATTCACCGTAACAACATGCACACCTTTGCTCGGCAGCGCATTGAGGTAGACTGCCAAAGTCGCCACCAGCGTCTTACCTTCACCGGTCCGCATCTCTGCTATTTTGCCACTGTGCAGTACCATGCCACCAATCAGCTGCACATCGAAGTGACGCATCTGCAAGGCACGCAGCCCCGCTTCACGCACAACCGCAAAGGCTTCATTCTGCATGCTATCGAGCGAGTCGCCTGACGCCAGGCGGTCACGAAATTCAGCTGTTTTTGCCTTTAACTCATCATCTGATAACGCTTTTACGCCCTCTTCAAGCGCATTGATCTGCACAACCGTCTTAAACATCTGTTTGACGAGGCGATCATTCCTGCTACCGAAGATCTTCTTCAGAATATTACTGACCATTTGATGGAAATCCCATGGGAACTAATTTTCTATCCACGACCAATCGCTGGCGCGTGAAATCTAGTTTATTAAAATGAGGTGAATAGTACCGTATGCGGCGTTTGACATGAAGTCGTAACCGGAGGTTCTATAGTGTGAATTGACAAAATAGAGGCTAAATTGAGCGGGTGGGTGTCATGTTAGCCCATCAATAAAAACTAACCACGAGCTGGTTTATGCTGTTTCTTGATATATTTTAGAGGGTTAATCTGTTTACCATTAAGCAGCACTTCAAAATGGACATGCGGGCCTGTTGAACGACCACTACTGCCCATACTTGAGATCACCTGCCCTTGCTGTACACGCTGCCCCTCTTTAACCAGCAAGTTTTTATTGTGCCC
>JAMOMH010000017.1 GCA_027068675.1 Sedimenticola sp. | reverse complement strand
CGTAGCATTTTGCAACATATTGTCTATATTTGCACTGACGTTAAGGTAAGTGCTGCTCTGAGGCACTGCTTTTATAATGACAATCTGTATTATGTGCGTTTTACCTAATCACAATATGTTGTGAGAAAATGAAGTCACTATGAATATCCTCCATACCTCTGATTGGCACATAGGCCGCGCGCTATACGGGCGAAAGCGCTATGAAGAGTTCGATGCTTTTCTAAATTGGATGACGGAAACGATCAACCAAGAAAAGATTGATGTTCTACTTGTGGCGGGTGATATCTTTGACACGAATACACCCAGCAATCGAGCGCAAGGGCTCTATTATCAGTTTCTATGCCGTGTGGTTGCCTCATCTTGCCGCCATGTCATCATAACCGCTGGTAATCACGACTCACCCTCCTTTCTGAATGCGCCTAAAGATCTATTACATGCGCTCAATGTGCATGTCATTGGTTCAATAACTGACACCTATGATGATGAAGTCCTGTTACTGCATGATCAGGAGGGCAATCCGGAACTGATTGTTTGTGCCGTGCCTTATTTGCGTGATCGTGATATCCGTACCGTTGAAGCGGGTGAAAGCATTGAGGATAAGGAGCGCAAACTGATTGAAGGGATACGCGGTCATTACTCATCCGTTTGTGAGTTGGCAGAACAGAAACGTAGTGCCCTGGGTGCAGATATCCCCATCATTGCTATGGGGCACCTTTTTACTGCGGGTGGAGAGACGGCTGAGGGTGATGGTACTCGACCGCTCTATGTTGGGTCGATTGCCCATGTTACTGCTGCCATCTTTCCTGAGTGCATCGATTATCTGGCACTGGGCCATCTTCATGTTCCTCAAAAGGTGAGTGGCTCGGAGGTGATGCGATATTGTGGTTCGCCTCTACCGATGGGGTTTGGTGAGGCCAGACAGGAGAAGAGTCTCTGTCTAGTGGAGTTTGTCTGCAGAGAAGCCACCGTGTCACTTATCAAGGTACCTCTCTTTCAGCCGCTTGAGTCTGTGCGTGGTACTTGGGATGAGATCTCTGGCAGGGTTCAGGAGCTTGCCATCACTCAGAGCCAAGCTTGGTTGGAAATCCTATATGACGGTGAAGAAATAATCACTGATTTGCGTGAGCGCCTAGAAGAGG
>JAMOMH010000016.1 GCA_027068675.1 Sedimenticola sp. | reverse complement strand
GTTTTGAATTGGAGTTGAGTGCTGAATATTGAGGTGTAGGTAGGTGTCCAACTAAATAGTTAATTGGATAAAAAATTTGCTAATTGGATATTTATGGATAATATTGGATAGAAGATATCCTTTAACTGGCTAAATATGGACTTAAGATCCCTTTCGATTACTCCTGAGCTACTGCGTCTCATCACTGAAATTGATGAGTTTAAGGGGGGCTGGCGTGCTCAAAACGCCCAAAACCCTGAACGTCTTCAGGCGCTACGTCACGTTGCTACTATAGAGAGTATTGGTTCATCTACCCGTATAGAGGGTTCAAAACTCAACAACACAGAGATTGAAAAACTACTTAGTAACGTAGGTAAAGCATCCTTTCTGACCCGTGATGAGCAGGAAGTGGCAGGGTATGCAGAAGTGATGGAGACTGTGTTTGAAAACTATGCAGAGATCCCCATCACCGAGAACTACATCAAACAGTTCCATACAATGCTTCTGAGGCACTCAGAAAAAGATACTCGGCATCGAGGCGAATACAAAAAGCACTCCAACAGTGTTGAAGCCTTTGCACCTGATGGAAAGAGTTTAGGTGTTGTTTTCGAGACCACAACGCCTTTTGATACGCCTGTACAGATGAGAGATTTGTTGATTTGGATAAGGGAGGTATTAGCAGATAACAGCTACCATCCTCTGGTCGTTACGGCTATTTTCAATGTTGTGTTTCTGGCTATTCATCCGTTTCAGGATGGTAATGGCCGTTTATCCCGTGTACTGGTCAGCCTGTTACTGCTCAAGGCAGGATATAGCTATATCCCGTATGTTTCACTGGAGAGCATTGTTGAGAAAAACAAGGATGCTTACTATCTCGGTTTACAGAGAACACAGAGAACCCTTCATAGTGAGACGGTTGACTGGTTGCCCTGGTTGCGTTTTTTTCTGGATTCGCTGAAGCGACAAAAAGATCATCTTACCGAAAAAACAGCGGTACTTAGCCAATATGCAGGGCTATCACATGAAAGTATGTTGATTATGCAGTATGTGGAGAGTCACCATCGCATTACTGTTCGTGATGCAGAGAAGATGATTACAACGATATCGAGGCCAACGATAAAAAACCGTTTCTCTCAATTGGTTGAACAAGGTTTGCTTGTTCGTCATGGGAGAGGGCGTGGGAGTTGGTATAGTAAACCGGCATAATAGCCATCCAACAATTGCACCGTGAAGACAAACTGGCTGCCGATCACTTTACTATCCATGATTTTTGTCGTACTTGCCGAAGCCTGTTATCAGCTGAAGGGGTGGAGGGTCAGCTGGAAACCAACATGAAAGTTTTGACTTTCCAGCGAAGTAGCTATAATGGCTACTTCTGGCCTTAACTAAATTGGATATGAAAATGAAAACTATGTCGGCTAGAGAGGCAAAGAACTCTTTTGGTGCCTTCCTTGACTCAGCTCAGCGTGAACCCGTTGTCGTGACAAAGAGAGACCGCCCTGTTGGTGTAATGTTCTCTATGCATGATGTGCCAGGTATCATGGAGTTTGCAGATTTAATGAGGTCAAAAATCAATAGTGGAATCGAAAATGGTCTTGCAGATGCTGAGGCAGGTCGTGGACATGAACTCAATGATGATTATGTAAAAATACTAAAACTGAAGCTTCAGGAAAGATTAAATAATAAGAAAAATGTATGAGTTACCGTGTAATACTGACCTCTACAGCCGAAGAGGGGCTGCTAGAGATAGCTGAATATATAGCCCTTGATAATCCTACCGGGGTAATAAACTTCATTGATGAACTGACCAGTTCACTCAGAAAAACCCTCTCTGTCTTTCCGTTAACTGGGAGACAATATACCGAGATAGAAGGTGACATTAGACATTTCCCGTATAGAAACTATATCAGCTACTACAGAGTTAAAGAGGAAGAAAAGCTGGTAGAGATTTTATATATCTTCAATGCGAAACGTGATGTAACCGGATTTCTGCAAAACTTGTGAGTGCTTGACAGGTAGACATTGAATCATTGTTTATCCTCATATTCCAAAAATAAGGAGTTACTAATCAAAGAAGTGTACTTACCCTGTAGGTATTGCTTTAATCCACTAGCTGGTGATTTACAATATTATTTTCCCACACGTAGTAACCCACCCACCCCCTCTTGTTCCAATATTTTATTGAGATAACGACGGATGCTTTGCGCATCTTCCATCTCTAACACTTTTTTCAGTGCTTCACGGGCGCGCTGTTGGCTGATATTTCGAATCACCCATTTGGTGCGAGGCAAGTTTGGGGCACTCATGCTCAGTGTTGGCATGCCAAGACCCAGTAGAATAATAACCGCTGCGGGATCACCGGCCATCTCACCGCAAATGCTCAAGGGTAGTTGTTCAATTTCTGCTTGCTCAATAAGCTGTTTCAGCGCACATATTACTGCTGGATTAAGTGGATCGTAGAGTTCCGCAACACGACTATTATTACGATCAACCGCCATCAGGTACTGTGTGAGATCGTTGCTGCCGATTGAGATAAAATCAACTCGACCGGCAAGCCGCCCAATTTGAAACAGCATGGAGGGCACCTCAATCATCACACCAACGGGGGGCATCACAGGTGCCTTACCCTCTTCTATGAGCGATTGATGTGCTCTTTTAATCAGCTTTAAAGCATCTTCTATCTCCGCCATGGTGCTCACCATTGGCAGTAGAAGACGTAGATTATTGAGGCCCTGATTCGCGCGTAACATGGCACGAATCTGAACCAGAAATATCTCGGGGTGATCTAAGGTGACACGAATACCTCGCCAACCCAGGGCGGGGTTCTCCTCTTCAATCGGGAAGTAGGACAACATTTTATCACCCCCAATATCGAGCGTACGTACCGTCACAGGTCGTGGTGCAAAGGATGACAAGACATGATGATAGATTTTGCGCTGCTCCTCCTCACTGGGAAAACGCTCTCGTACTAAAAAAGGGAACTCAGTGCGGTAGAGACCAATCCCTTCTGCGCCACACTCAAGGGAGGGATTCACATCAGACTGCAGCCCCGTATTGGCATAGAGATCAATTTTTACCCCATCAGGTGTTACAGCAGGCTGATCACTCAGTGCTGCCAACTCTGCTGAAAGCGCCATCTCCTCAGTCTGGAGGCGCTCAAACTCCTGTTTTACCTGCTCGGTCGGTTTGATATAGAGGTTGCCGGTATAACCATCAATAATAATCGGCAACCCATCCATCTGGAGCAGTGGTAATTTTTTTACACCTAACACCGCTGGCAGACCCAGCGCACGGGCAAGAATAGCGGCATGTGAGGCGTTTGATCCACGCACCGCCACAATGCCTGTAATCTGCTGGGATGGAACTTCAGCCAACATGGTGGCGGTTATCTCTTCACCCACCAGAATGGTATTGGGTGGATAGTCTCGCTTATCCTCTTGCCCTTGCTCCAGCTGAATTAGAATGCGCTGCCCTAGGTCACGCACATCTTCAATGCGCTGGCGTAGATAGCTATCCTCCATCTCATCAAACAGACGAATATGGGAGCTGATCACCTCACGCAGTGCCCCCGGTGCCCAGTTACCCGCTGCAATTCCATCACAAACCGCGCCCGTGATACTGTCACCCTCTAGCATCATTCGATAGGCATCAAATAGCGCAATCTCCTCAGCAGGCAACCGATCAGACATCATATTCAGCATCTGCTGTATATCACTCTTCACTGCCACCACTGCTTGCATAAATCGCGCTTTTTCAGCGGCAACATTCTCTACCAACTTATCTGGTATCGAGTTGATATCAGCATAGGAGTGAACAACACGTACCGTGCCAATTCCCACGCCAGGCGCACTGGGTATGCCATTGAGGGGGCGGCTTATGGCGTGCTGTGACGGTGTGATATCGATACTACCCACCGCTTCAGCCAATGCAATCGCACCCGCCAATTGAGCAGCCAGCGTAACCAGTAGAGTGACGGTATCCTCAAGAAAACACTGGGCGGCTTTCTGCTGTACAACCAACACGCCCAATGTGTCACGGTGATTGATAATCGGCACACCAAGAAAGGAGTGATACTGCTCTTCCCCTGTCTCTGGGAAATAGCGATAACGTCTGTGTTGTGTAGCCTCCTCCAGATTGAGAAGCTCTGCACGCTGGGCAACATAACCGACCAGCCCCTCATTCATCGACAGGCGCACTTGATGTACAGCATCGGCCGCAAGCCCTTCACTGGCCATCAGCTCCAATTCACCGGATTCATGGTCGGTTAGGTAGATTGAACAGACATCGACCTGTAGCGTTGACTTCACTCGTCGAACAATAATATTCAACGCCCGATCAAGGTTCTTAGCTCGATTCACCTCCTGCACAATGCTGCGGAGCACTTTTAACATTCTATTCCCCTGCGCTGAATGATCCTAAAAACCGATCTGAGTCTTTGTCGTTACACTCTATTACAACCAGGCTTTAAAGAAAAAGAGGAATAGGGAATGTTTTACAGGTAAAGCATTTTTGCCACGCCGTTATCGAAGGTGTTAGCACTCATTTATAGTGCCGATTTTGCCAGTCCAAATAGCCGGCCATTTTCAAACCAAAGCTGCACGTTGACGCCATCCACAATATATTCACTCTCCTGAAGAGTGGCGAGCTCTTTGTTCAATTGTGTCTGGTAGAGGGTAATCTCTTTTTCTTGCTCACCAATGAGTCGCACCTGAGCGGCTAATTGCCCTTGAATAGAGCAGTAACGCCCACCTGTCATTTGGTAATCAAGTGCCTCTACTCGTTTGGCAACATGCGGGGCAAAATCAAGCTTTATCATTAAGGCGGCAAGCTTGCTAAAGGTTGATGCCTCAAATTCATTTGCCAACTGCTTGTTATGGTTTAGCGCGATCTCTTGCGCCACTCTATAGGGCAATGAATTCATTACTGGAGCCATAAGGGATTGGAGCTGAAATGTACCCACTACCAGCAAGAGTAGGCCCGCAGCTATGGATAGATTTCTTTGAAAGCGCCAACGCCCCATCCAGTATGTAATTTGCCGACTGGGAAGCTGCCCAGCCGCCTCAGCCTCTGGCGCCTCAATCGACATGAGTGCCTGTAATTTTTCAGATGAGAGCGTTTGACTGGAATAGTAACCTTTAACATGTTTGCCAAATGGGTCCCTGTTCATAGTGCCACCTCTATCTGATTGCTCTGATAATAACGCCGAACTTTTTGGCGTGCACGATAATTGAGGCTCAGCACGGTATTTCTCGGTTGGTTGGTCAGCCCTGCCACCTCCTGAGCGGTATAGCCCTCCACCACCATTAAAAAAAGCGTTTCACGTTCGATAGGTCTTAAGGTTGCTAAAGCAGCCTCCAATTCAACATAGTCATGATCACTCTCTATCGCTAACTGCTCTTGTTCAGAGAGTGGATCACAAAACTCAGAAAATTCATTAAGTGCCACGATGGATACCAACTGATCACGTCTGTACATGTTGATATAGCGACTACGAATAGCGGTGAATAGATAGGGTTTGTTTGCTGGCCCTTTCGCCTTCAACATGGCAAGCCAAGCCTCTTGCAGGAGATCTTCAGCCTGAGTTTTTTCACGGGCCAGTGAAAGCGCATACCGGTATCCACTCTGTAGTAGTTCAGCGATATCAATTGCGGGCATATTATTCAGTGTTTCCTTTATCTATATCAATTCAGCCAAACAAATACTGTAGGGCTCTACCGTATAGAACAGCCAAAAAGCTCTTTTGATTGCATTTACACCAAAAAAATTCATCACTAATGCAATCAAGCAGGCAGATTGTTTGTTATTGCAGGTATCTATTGACGAAAAAAGGAACAGCCCATGCAGCAAATCAATCAACTACGTGCCCTACCTTCCCAGGAGTTAGCAACACTCCTGTTACGAGTTGGACTCGGCACACTGTTTTTAATTGGTGGTATTAGCAAACTTAGTCAGCTACTTGATCCGACACGTGAGGCTGCAATACTTGCCTCATATTGGGGGACAACAGGTTATGTAAATCAGTTCTTTATTGATTATCTTTTTTCATCTGATCTATTAACACCCTGGTTTTTCTTAACCGCACTCTCCTCCTTTGAGTTAGTGAGCGGCATCGCTTTGATTATTGGTCTCGCCGTACGACCTTTGAGCATCATTTACGGCTTTCTGCTTTGGTCATTTGTTGTCTCACTCCCCGTCGTCACAACACCCGGCATTGTGCTTGATGTAAAGACCTATACGTCACCGGCCATGTTTGTCCAAATCCGTGATATTGCACTTTCAGGAATGATGTTTGTTCTCTACAACCTCGGCTCAGGGCCCTTTAGTATCGACCAACACCGTAATAAGCTGGCCCCTAATGCATCAAGTGCCAACTGGGATAACCTCGGTCTACTGCTCCGACTCTCGGTAGGGCTCGCACTGCTTGTTGCTGGACTATTTTCTGGTTATGCCTATATTCCCACATTCGGCACAACACCTTGGATTCTACTACCCGTTGCTCTACTGCTCATTTCAGGCGTAGGTGTTCGCTATATGGGATACGCCGTCATGGCGATTATGGTTTGGTACATGATCTACAAACTCAATATAGATAAGAGCTTCATTGCAAACCTAAATGGCTTTAAGCGAGAGGTTGCCTTCCTTGGGGCAGGTGGCGCACTCGCGCTACTGGGTGGTGGAACACTCTTTACCTACAAAGAACTCTTTAAATCAATAACAGCCAAAAAAGAGTTAGAGACAGCTTAAATGAGTACAGTGGAGACCTCACTCAAACGAGGTCTCCACCATTAATTTTAAAGATAGAAGTGACACTTATCGGCCCAGCTGCGATATTAAGTTGTACTAAACTGAGTAACAAAGGGTATTTAATTGCAGTTTTCTGGTTGACCTTAGCGGGCCATTTGACTAGAATTCCGCTTCTTTTGTCCGCGCTACCCCTTTGGGGGCTATTTCAGACGCGGTGTAAGTCGAATTCCAGAGGATTGTGGCGATGTATGCGGTAGTTAAAACCGGTGGCAAACAGTATCGTGTCGCAGAAGGCGATACCCTTAAAGTTGAGAAGTTGGGTGTCGAAGAGGGCGAAACCGTAGAACTCAATGAAGTTCTAATGGTCGCCGATGGCGAAGATATCAAAGTTGGCACTCCATTTCTTGATGGCGGCAAAGTAACGGCCACTGTTAAATCAAATGGTCGTGGCAAGAAAGTTAAAATCATCAAGTTCCGTCGCCGGAAACACCACATGAAACGCCAAGGTCATCGCCAGTCCTACACTGAGCTGACCATTACCGCGATCAGCGCGGGTTGAGGAGAGTAAACAATGGCACATAAAAAAGCAGGCGGTAGTACTCGCAACGGTCGCGATTCAGAGTCAAAACGACTTGGCGTAAAAGTTTACGGCGGCCAACAGATCAGCGCAGGCGGCATCATCGTTCGTCAGCGTGGCACACGCTTTCACTACGGCCTCAATGTAGGCATCGGCAAAGATCACACCCTGTTTGCTAAGGCAGATGGCAAAGTGCTCTTCGAAGTTAAAGGGCCGAAAAACCGCAAATATGTCAGCGTAATCGCCGACTAAACTGCGCCCTTTAAGTGCAGCATCTTAGGGCCTCGTCTTTGACGGGGCCTTTTGCGTTATAAAACACCGGCATACAGATTATGAAATTTATCGACGAAGCAACCATCAGAGTATCCGCAGGGGATGGCGGTAGCGGCTGCATTAGCTTTCGCCGAGAGAAGTATGTACCAAGAGGCGGCCCCGATGGCGGCGATGGTGGTAATGGTGGTAGCGTCTATCTAGTTGCCGAATCCGGCCTCAACACTCTGGTCGATTTTCGCACCAAACGTCGCTATGCCGCAGAAAATGGCCGTGCAGGTATGGCCCGTGAATGCACTGGTAGAAAGGGCGAAGATTGCATCATTCGCATCCCTGTTGGCACTCGCATCTTCAACGTCATCGACCATGAAGATGAGGAGGAGCCCAGTGAAGAGCTGATTGGTGAACTCTTAACACACGGCGAGAGGATGCTGGTAGCCCAAGGTGGCTTTCACGGCATTGGCAATACACGCTACAAAAGCAGTACCAATCAAACACCCCGCCAATCATCACCCGGCTCGCTGGGTGAACGCCGCTATCTACGGTTTGAGTTGATTCTTTTAGCCGATATCGGCCTATTGGGTATGCCCAACGCGGGCAAATCGAGCCTAATCCGCAAGCTATCCAGCGCACGCCCTAAAGTGGCAGACTACCCCTTTACCACCCTCCATCCCAATCTTGGCGTGGTTAAAGTAAGTGATGAGCGCAGCTTTGTTATCGCAGATATTCCCGGTGTTATCGAGGGCGCTGCCGAAGGTGCTGGACTCGGTCTACGCTTCCTAAAGCATCTCTCACGTACTCGACTACTACTGCATCTTGTTGATATCGCCCCCCTCAATGAGGATACCGATCCGGCTGAAGAGGTACGCAGCATCGCTACCGAAGTAGAAAAGTTTGGTGGTGAGATTATGCAGCGTGAACGCTGGTTGATACTCAATAAAACCGACCTTATCGATGCAGATGAGTTAGAACGACGAAAAGCAGACCTTATTGAAAAACTGGCGTGGAAAGGCCCCGTTTTCTGCATCTCAGCCATTAGTGGCGAGGGAACCAAGCCACTCACTTATGCGCTGATGGAGCGCATCGAGGCGCATATTAAAAATGAACAGAGCGGCCCAGCCGATGATGATGAACCCTGGAGCCCTCTCGGCTAACCCTCTTTACACGGACTAAGCTCACATACCAAAATGATCTCTCGCGACAAAATCCCCCACACCAAACGCTGGGTTGTAAAAATCGGCAGCGCCCTACTGACCGAGGATGGCAAAGGGCTATCACGCGAGACACTCACCCCCTGGGTTGATCAGATGGCCACACTTAGCAAGCAGGGCATTGAGCTAGTACTGGTCTCATCTGGCGCAGTCGCAGAAGGCATGAGCCGCATGGGTTGGTCAAAGCGCCCACACAATTTACATGAGCTGCAAGCAGCCGCAGCGATTGGTCAAATGGGCCTCATCCGCACCTATGAAGCCTGCTTTCGCCGCCATAATATGCACACCGCTCAGGTACTGCTAACCCATGAAGATCTGGCTGACCGCAAACGCTACCTTAACGCCCGCACTACGCTACGCACTCTACTCTCACTCGGCGCTATACCTGTTGTCAATGAGAACGATACTGTTGCCACCGATGAGTTACGCTTTGGCGACAACGATACACTCGCCGCCCTGGTTGCCAACCTTATCGAAGCAGATCTCCTCATCCTGCTGACCGACCAAGAGGGCCTCTACGATAGTGACCCACGCATTAACAAAGATGCCACTCTGGTTAGCCAACAGCGTGTAGACAGCCCCATATTGGATCAAATCGCCGGCGGCAGTAGCAGCGCACTCGGCCTGGGCGGTATGATTACCAAAGTCCGCGCCGCTCGACTAGCTGGCCGCTCTGGCACCGCCACCATTATTGCCGCTGGACGCCGAGAGGAGGTATTGCTACAGATCCTTAAAGGCGAAGATATTGGTACTCTCCTGACCCCCGCCCAAGAGAAGCAGGCGGCACGCAAACGCTGGCTTGCTGGTCAACAAGCACGTGGACAATTGACCATTGATGATGGTGCGGTACACGCCCTGAAAAAGTCTGGCTGCAGTCTATTGCCTATCGGTATTAGCACGGTCTCAGGTGAGTTTGCACGAGGAGCTGTCGTAACATGCCTAGACAGCAAAGGGCGAGAGGTCGCCCGCGGGTTGGTTAACTACAGCAGCCAAGAGACCTGTCAGATCAAAGGCAAAGCCTGCCGAGAGATTGAAGAGATTCTTGGCTACATTGATGAAGATGAGCTGATTCACCGCGACAATCTAGTGATCATATAACTGACACATCACTTTGCTACGCCAAAGTAGACACCATAAAAAAACGACAGGCACAAAAAAACCGGCCATTAGCCGGTTTTTTCAAACGAAGTGTTAGCTTCGCTTAGAGAGCTTTGATCTGAGCATTTAGACGGCTCTTATGACGAGCAGCCTTGTTTTTGTGCATCAGGCCGTTGTTGGCAGCACGATCAATAGCTGGCACAGCAACCTTATAAGCGGCAGCGGCACCCTCTTTATCGCCAGATGCGATCAGAGATACAACTCTTTTCAGGCAGGTACGGGTCATGCTGCGACGTGACGCATTGTTTTGACGACGTTTCTCTGCCTGACGGGCGCGTTTACGGGCTTGTGCTGAATTGGCCAACTTGGCTCTCCTAAAATTCTGCTTGGATTCGGAAAAGGCGCGTATTCTGCTCAAAAGCGCGGCTTTTGTCAAACCTTTTTCCACCTCCACTCAAATTAGAGATATCTCAACCTCTAAGCGTATAATCGCAAGCGGAATAAATTACATTATTTAAGGAATAGCTCTGCCTTCCCTGGTTAAATCACTGGCTACCGTCAGTTCCTTCACGATGCTCTCTCGTATTTTGGGCTTTGTACGGGATCTAATATTCGCCAGAATATTTGGTGCTGACGCAACAACTGACGCTTTTTTTGTCGCCTTCAAAATACCTAACTTTATGCGCCGCCTCTTTGCTGAAGGGGCATTTGCCGCCGCCTTTGTGCCGGTATTGAACGAATATAAAACCAAACGCAGTTTCGCTGAGCTGAAACAATTTGTCGATGAGATGGCAGGCAGCTTTGGTCTCATACTATTGATCATAACGGTCATAGGAGTCCTGGCAGCACCTTTTTTGGTGATGATTTTTGCCCCAGGTTTTATTGGGCAAGAAGGTAAATCTGCACTTGCTACTGAGATGTTACGCCTCACCTTCCCTTATCTTCTGTTTATCTCATTGACCGCTTTTGCAGGCGGCATTCTTAACACACACAACCGCTTCAGCGTACCTGCCTTCACACCTGTCCTGTTAAACCTCTGCCTAATTGGCTGCGCACTCTGGCTGGCACCAACCATGGATGAGCCCGTTGTCGCACTAGCGTGGGGAGTGCTAATGGCGGGCGTAGTACAGTTGGCATTCCAGCTTCCCTTTCTTGGTCAAATCAAACTACTGCCAAGACCCCGTATCGCCTTCGCCAACAAGGGGATACGCAAGGTATTAAAATTGATGGCTCCCGCCCTATTTGGCGTTTCTGTCAGCCAGATCAATCTACTACTCGATACGTTGATCGCCTCTTTCCTGGTCAGTGGTAGCATCTCCTGGCTCTACTACTCTGATCGCCTGATGGAGTTTCCTGTCGGCATCCTTGGCGTGGCACTCGGCACCGTCATCTTGCCCAGCCTATCGCGTAAACATGCCGAGCAATCGACAGAGGCATTCTCACACACGCTGGATTGGGGGTTGCGATTGGTACTGCTACTGGGTGTGCCATCCTGTATTGGGCTGGTGATGCTCTCAGGGCCAATGCTGGTGACACTATTCCACTCAGAGGCGTTCAACGAGCAGGATGTGGTGATGTCGAGCTATAGTCTAATGGCCTATGCCTTCGCTCTAATCCCCTTTATCGCCATTAAAGTCTTAGCCCCTGGTTACTACGCTCGTCAAAACACCAAAACGCCGGTAAAGATTGGCATCATCGCAATGACAGCTAATATGGTGCTTAACCTCATCTTTGTCTTCCCTTTGGATCATGCCGGATTGGCGCTGGCCACCTCTATATCTGCTTCACTCAACGCATGGTTACTACTACGAGGCCTACAAAAAGATGGCACCTACCGAGCAGAGGCTCACTGGCCAGCATTGATAGGCAAAGTGTTGTGTGCCGCATTAGCGATGGGAGTGCTGCTCTTTTTTGGCACTGCCCCACTCACTGAATGGATGGCCATGAGCGGAGTGACACAAGTGGGCCGGCTTATTGCCTGGATCAGCGCAGGTGCTCTACTCTACTTTGCGGTGCTCTATCTACTCGGCATCCGTAAACAGCACTTCCTTACCTGATAGTTAACGCAGTGAATAGGCGAGTGAAATCATGCCAGAGAGCATCCAATTGCTATCCACAATAGGGCTATCGCTGATGGTTTTATTCATATAATCGACACGGAGATTCCCTTGCAGACTCCACTCTTTGCTCACCTTATAGTTGGCAAATGTCTGCACTGCATAGTTGAGACCTTGGTCGGCACTATAAGCGGGGCGTGTGGCCGTGGCCTCATTGGCCAATACACCGTAGTAGTAATCATTGAAATCACTATCGAAATAGATCGCCATAACACTGGGCACAACCGTCCAGCGCCCCATATTGATAATTTTACCCAGCTCTACACGTCCTAAAATACCGCCTGATCGGCCGCTAATATCAGAGAAAACTGTCGCTTCAGCAAAGCCATATCTGTTTTTTCCTGCCAATGCAAAACCGGCCTCCCAGCCACTTTCACGAGTGTCCATTCCAGATAGTGCACGGGCATCCGATGCAGTGTAACCATACGGGCGGGGCTGTGCAGTGATGGAGTAACCCCAATTATCACCACCGACTAAATAGAGGCCAACACGCGTCCAACGCACATAAATGACACGATTATCGTAGAAGATGACCGGTGTTGGTGTAACCATCGGCGTGGCTCCTTTATAGGGCTGAGTTTGTACATAGGGGCCAAGACCTATTGAGAGAACATTTGAGCTAGAAGCATTATCTTCACTCTGAGCATAGAGCGAGCTGCTCATCAGCAGGAATAGCAGGGGTATTCGTATCATCAGTCTCAATCCACTCAAAGGGTGATAAGGCACGACAAAAGGCCATTCTACCCTATGTTATAGGGGTTCATTTACACACAGCTAGGGGGTTCTGAAATAAGTCTGGCTGAAATTTTAGCCCGCATAAAACAATCATGACTTTTTCAGAGCTTCCCTAGGTTATACTTCAACGCTTTATATTATAACCTGACGGGCTCAGAGCCCCCTTAACCGATGCAGATCATTCGCGGCTTACACAATATCCGTGCAGAACATTTTGGCTGTGTCGCAACCATTGGCAACTTTGATGGCGTACACCTAGGTCATCAGGCGGTATTTCGCCATCTGCGGGAGCAGGCAAAACGCCTAAAGCAGCCAAGCACTATCATCACCTTTGAGCCGCAACCGTTGGAGTTTTTCTGCCCAGAACGCGCTCCTGCCCGCCTCACTCGCTTCCGAGAGAAGGTACGGGTATTGTGTGAGATCGGTATTGATCGCATGGTGATTCTGGAGTTCAATGCACGGCTGGCAAAGATGTCTGCACAGCAGTTTGTGCATGAGCTACTCATTGATGGTTTAGGCGTGCAATTTCTCTATGTCGGCGATGATTTTCGCTTTGGCCAAAAGCGCCAAGGCGACTACACGCTACTACAGGAGATGGGGGCAGAGAGTGGCTTTGAAGTGGCCAATCTGCACACCTTTGAGGTGGAGGCAGATCGCGTCAGCAGCACACGCATTCGTGAGCTACTGGTACAGGCCAGCTTTAGTGCTGCAACAGAGTGCCTAGGCCGCCCCTACCAAATCTGCGGGCGGGTAGTACACGGCGATGAGCGAGGCCGTACCATTGGCTTCCCCACGGCCAATATCAATCTGCATCGCCAAGTCAGCCCTCTACGAGGCATCTACGTTGTGAAGGTGCATGGACTACCGGAGGGGCCGATTGATGGCGTGGCCAATGTCGGTACTCGCCCCACGATCACAGGCAGTTCACACTGTCTGTTAGAGGTACATCTATTCGATTTTGCCCGTTCAATCTACGGCCAACATATCGAAGTGGAGTTTCTCCACAAACTGCGCGATGAGGTGCGATTTGAATCGTTCAACAAATTGAAGTTACAGATTGAACGTGATGCACAGCAGGCGAGAGATTATTTTGCGTGACCAGCTGAGATGGCCCGCACCCAACAATTTAACCAAAATTATTAAGATAGGCAGAAGTCGTGAGCGATTATAAGCAGACCCTAAATTTACCAAAAACCAAATTTCCAATGCGCGGCAATCTGGCTCAACGTGAGCCAGAGATGTTAAAGCGCTGGAATGAGATGGATCTCTACGGCAAGCAGCGAGAGTGGGCTGCTGGACGAAAAAAGTTTATTCTGCACGATGGCCCTCCCTACGCCAATGGTGATATTCATATCGGCCATGCGGTAAACAAAATTCTCAAGGATATGATCACTAAGAGCCGTAGCCTGGATGGTTTTGATGCCCCCTACGTGCCTGGCTGGGATTGTCATGGCCTACCTATTGAGTTGATGGTAGAGAAGAAAGTTGGCAAACCCGGCAGCAAGATCAGTGCTGATGATTTTCGTAAAGCGTGCCGCATCTATGCCGCAAAACAGGTTGATGGTCAACGTACCGATTTCAAACGCCTAGGTGTATTGGGCGATTGGGACAACCCCTATCTGACAATGGATTTCTCATTCGAGGCAGATACCATTCGCTCACTTGGCCGTATTGTTGAGAATGGCCATCTGCACAAAGGCTCTAAACCCGTCCATTGGTGTACTGATTGCGGCTCCGCTCTCGCTGAGGCAGAGGTGGAGTATAAGGACAAAAACTCTTTCGCTATTGATGTCCGTTTTGAGGTATTGGATGACGAAGCACTGATGACACGCTGCCACCATCTGCCCAATGGCTTAGGTAGCGGCCCGCTCTCCATCGTCATCTGGACAACAACCCCGTGGACACTTCCTGCCAACCAAGCTGTTGCCATCAACCCTACCTTTGAATATGTGGTGGCTGAGTGTGATGGGCCTCGTGGCACCGAACGCCTAATCCTCGCCGAGGCGATGATGAAAGATGTGATGGATCGCTACAATATCGAGAAGTACCGTGTTGTTGGTTACGCCAAAGGGTGCGATCTGGAGGGGCTAAAACTACAGCACCCATTCTACGACCGCGAAGTACCCATTATCCTCGGTGAGCATGTCACCACCGAAGCAGGCACCGGTGCCGTACACACTGCCCCAGGGCACGGTCTTGATGATTATATCGTCGGCAACCGCTACAACCTACTGGTTGATAACCCCGTCAACGGCAATGGTGTCTTTGTCGAAGGGACTCAGTTTTTTGCTGGGCAACATGTCTTTAGTGCCAATGAGAAGGTCATCGACGTATTGAAAGCAAAAGGGACACTCATTCGTGAAGAGCGCCTCACTCATAGTTATCCACACTGCTGGCGCCACAAAACCCCTATTATCTTCCGCGCCACACCTCAGTGGTTCATCAGCATGGAGCAGAGTGGCATCCGTGATGCTGCACTACAGGAGATCGACAAGGTGCAGTGGATGCCCGACTGGGGCAAGGCACGTATTCAAGGCATGATGGAGGGGCGGCCCGATTGGTGTATCTCACGCCAACGCACCTGGGGCGTACCGATCACCCTCTTCGTGCATAAAGAGACCGGTGAACTACACCCAAAAACCCAAGCACTATTTGAAACTATTGCCCTGCGGGTGGAGAAAGAGGGGTTTGAGGCATGGTTCAGCCTGCCCATTGAGGAGCTGCTGGGCGAAGATGCGGCCCATTATGACCAAGTACGCGATACGCTTGATGTCTGGTTTGACTCAGGCGTCACTCACGCGTGTGTACTCAAGCGTCGTGAAGAGCTGGCTTTCCCTGCCGACCTCTATCTGGAGGGTTCTGACCAACACCGCGGTTGGTTCCAATCTTCACTACTCACCTCTGTCGCCATCAACAACTGCGCCCCCTACAAACAGGTACTGACTCACGGTTTTACCGTCGATGCCAAAGGTCGCAAGATGTCAAAATCACTGGGCAATGTGATGGCCCCTCAGAAGGTGATCAAAAACCTGGGTGCCGATATCATCCGTCTATGGGTTGCATCTGTTGACTACCGTAACGAAATGAATGTCTCCGATGAGATTCTAAAACGCACCGCAGATGCCTATCGCCGTATCCGTAATACCGCCCGTTTTCTACTCTCCAATCTGGATGGTTTTGATCCAAAAGAAAACCTTGTCGCCGCCGATGATATGCTTGAGTTGGATCGCTGGGCCGTTGATCGTGCCTACCTGCTACAGCAGGAAATTATCCAAGCCTATAGCGACTATCAGTTCCACCTGATCTATCAAAAAATCCACAACTTTTGTGTCACTGAGATGGGTGGTTTTTACCTCGATATTATCAAAGATCGTCAATACACCACACAGGCCAACTCTCTACCACGCCGGTCAGCACAGACGGCGATGTATCATATCATTGAGGCACTCACTCGCTGGCTCGCCCCTATTCTCAGCTATACCGCTGATGAGCTGTGGCAGTTCCTACCGGGTGAACATGGCGAAAGTGTCTTTCTTGAGCAGTGGTATGGAGGGCTATTTGCACTCAATAGTGACTCCCCGTTTAATCACGAATTTTGGCAGCAGGTCATCGCTGTGCGTGAGGCTGTTTCAAAACAGATGGAGGTGCTGCGTGCTGATGGGGCGATCGGTTCATCTCTCGATGCCAAAGTAGATCTCTACTGTGAACCTGCACTGTTGAGCAATCTGGGCAAGCTACAGGATGAGCTGCGCTTTGTGCTAATCAGCTCTTATGCGCATCTACATCCAGCCAGTGAAAAACCAGCTGATGCTATTGAGACGGAGGTTGAAGGCTTGAGCCTCAGCGTCACTCGGTCAGCAGATGCCAAGTGTGAGCGCTGTTGGCACCACCGTGAGGATGTAGGCAGATCAAGTGAGCATCCCGATATCTGTGGCCGCTGCATAGAGAATATCGAACAGAGTGGCGAAAGTCGGCAATTTGCTTAATATAGTCACCTATCAACTGTGGTCTGGAACTATCCAGGCCACATTTTGCGCCTAACTGTCGCCCCAACTACTCATCAACGGTCACCCATGAAACGCTGGCTTATACTCTCACTTATCATCATTCTATTTGATCAGCTCACTAAGTACATTGCTGTGGATATCATCCCCCTGTATGAATCTATTGAGGTGTTTCCATTTTTCAACTGGACATTGATGTACAACGAAGGGGCCGCCTTCAGCTTTCTCAGTGATCAAGGGGGGTGGCAGCGCTGGTTTCTCATCATACTCAGCAGTATTGTCACGGCAGTGCTGATAATTTGGCTGTTTCGCCTACTGCACGATGAGCGATCAATTGCCATTTCACTCTCTCTTATTATTGGCGGTGCCATCGGCAATCTCATCGACCGAATCCTACTCGGGCATGTAGTCGATTTTATCCATCTGCACTATCAGAGCTACTACTGGCCCGCCTTCAACGTGGCCGATTCAGCCATCACCATAGGTGTTACCATTATGATTGTAGATAGCCTCTTTTTTGCACAAAAACGGGAGGCTCAACGAGAGGGGAAGTGAGCCAGTAAACGGCTCCTGTTCAACAAATTGAGCATATCTAAAAATTAGCCGAATACGCGACTAACCCAACTTTTTCTCTTTGGTTTAATGTTCATCATCCGCATCACAGCAGGCAGATAATCAGCATCATCATGCTGGATGTGGTTAGTCAACCACCGTTTTAGCATATCTAAAACGCGCTGAGCGATCTCCGCATCACCCTTATCAAACTGAGATTTATACTCACTTATTTTTTTAATGAAGACCATGTGCACACGTTTGTGTGCCGAGCAGAACTCATATCGAGCTTTGCGCTGAATCTCCTCTTCAAAAGTGAAGTGGGTTTGAGTGTAATCGACCAGCTCCTCAAAGATATCTGCAATCTCATGTAGATCATCTCGTTCAATCGCCTCATGCATACGGTTGATATATTCAGCAATACGCATGTGCTGTTTATCGATTATGTCGATCCCGATATTTAGATCGCTGCTCCATTCTATAAAGGCCATTAGATACTCCAAATCTAGGAAATGCACTACTAATCAGGAATTTTTTTCTTATAAGTAATTACGTAGTTCCCATTAGGGATTATCCCAAAAAAAGTTTACTGGTGTCGATCAAGATGATGTCGTCATACCATAATGTGACAGAGTTCACAACTTGCCTTCCCGATTAACGCCTTTTGTTACTATTTTTAAATAACTAGCCCAACAACCATAAATTAAACAGCCCCCCAATGTGGGTAAAAAACCACAACGGCACCAATACCAAGGCATAACGCCGATGGTAGCGATTAAAATGGTGCGTAGCCGAGAGCCTTAACCGAGCAAAAAGCAAGCAGCTGGCACCAACCAATGGTAGCAGTGCGACCGTACCATGCAGCGCAAACCAAAGAATATACTCACGTGGTATTGGCCGGTTTAGCTCAGGAAAACGGTAGCGTAATAGATAGCTCAAGATAAAGAGCCAGGCCATTGTGGTGAGCAGAATCATCAACTTTTTATGACGCGCTATCTGTTTTTGATGCGCTGCTTGCCATGCAACTAAAAGCAGTGCCATCGAAAGCACTGCCCAAATGAGCGAGCCATAGTGGAAGGTAAGCTGTAACCCATTCATCTTTTTTTATCTGCCAACATTTTTCGGTAACGTGCCCACTCAAAGGCGGGGCCTGGATCTGTTTTTCGCTGAGGCGCAATATCACTATGCCCCACAATATGTGCAGGGATGATGGCAGGATAGCGCTCCTGAATCTCACGGGTCACTTGAACCAAGCTTTGGTACTGCTGTTCGGTATAGGGCTG
>JAMOMH010000015.1 GCA_027068675.1 Sedimenticola sp. | reverse complement strand
TGACTCGAGCCTCTCTTTAGTCGTTAAGTGCTGTTTAGATTTAGTGTACTCAAGGGGAAGATCACTTATACTACGGCACCCATTTTTGGTGGTTTAACGATATGCAGCTTTCCTAACTGTTTTTGCTTATAACTAAACGATTCAACTAAAAAGAATTAACCTATATTAGAATGATTAGACCGGCCCGTTTCTTACTATCGATACTACTGTTATTGGCCGGACTCCCTCAGCTTGTTCTAGCAGAGGCTTTCACCATCAGTGATATTCGTATTGAAGGCTTGCAGAGAATATCTGCTGGTACCGTCTTCAACTACCTGCCAACAAAAGTGGGGGATAGAGTTGATTCAAAGCGAACCCCTGAGCTAATTCGGGCGCTCTACCAGACGGGTTTTTTCAAAGATGTTCAGCTGGAACGTGATGAGAATGTACTGGTCGTTTCTGTTACGGAACGTCCCGCTGTCTCAACAATTGAGCTAACGGGTAATAGCGACCTGAAGAGCGAAGATCTAATGCAGGCGCTAAAAGATATAGGCATGGCAGAAGGGCGCCTCTTTCAACGCTCAATTCTGGATAAAATTGAGTTAGAACTCCGCCGCATCTACTTTAGCCGCGGTAAATATGCCATCAAAATAGAGTCAACTATCACCCCTATCGAACGCAATCGAGTCGCTGTTGCAATCAAAATATCAGAGGGATTAACAGCCCGAATTAAGCACATCAACATTATTGGCAACAAGGCATTTCAGGATGATGAACTGCTGGATCAGTTTGAGCTGGTTACCAGTGAAGATAGTGGTATTTTCTCAAGCAGTGATCAATATTCAAAACAGGTTTTAACCGGCGACCTTGAGAAATTAAAATCTTACTATCTTGATCGTGGTTATATCGATTTTAGAATTGACTCAACCCAGGTCTCTATTACGCCTGACAAGCAGGATATCTACATCACCGTCGTAGTGACCGAAGGCGAGGTGTTCACCGTCAGTGATATAAAATTAGCGGGTGAACTGGTGCGTCCAAAAGAGGAGTTTTTTCCTCTAATCAAGATCAAGCGTGGTGAAACTTTTTCACGTAAAAAAACAACCAGTAGTTCAGAGCGCATTAGCTCACTATTGAGCAAACATGGTTACGCTTTTGCCAACGTCAACAGCATTCCAGATATTGATCGTGAGAAGCGTCAAGTCTCTTTAACCTTCTTCACCGATCCTGGAAAACGCGTTTTTGTTCGTCGTATTGAGATGATTGGCAACGGTAATACTCGTGATGAGGTGCTACGCCGAGAAATGCGCCAACTTGAGGCCGCTTGGTTCTCTGGAGAGCAGGTTCGTCAATCTCGGGAGCGCCTGCAACGCCTCGGCTTTTTTGAAAGTGTAGAGATTGAGACGCCAGCGGTACCAGGTTCAGCAGACCAAGTTGATGTCAATGTCAATGTTGTAGAGAGAGCGTCAGGTAATATCTCAGCAGGTATCGGTTACTCTGAAACGGGCGGTTTTATCTTCAATGCCAGCGTAACTCAAAACAACTTTTTTGGTTCTGGAAAACGGGTCAGTTTTGGTCTGGATACGGGTGATGCCTCAACCAAATATCAGCTCTCATTTACTAACCCCTACTACACCGTTGATGGCGTTAGCCGTGGCTATAATCTGAGCTATAAAGAGACAGATTTTAGTGAGCTAAACTCATCAAACTACTCAACTGATAGTGGGCGGGCAACGGTCAATTTTGGTATGCCCATCTCCGATTTAGATCGTTTTGCTGTTGATGTGGGTTATCAGTTTACCCGCCTTAAAGTGGGGGATTCAGCAGCTGATGAGATTAAGCTATTTGAGTCGGAACAGGGGACAACATTCCATAACATCAGCGTTGGTATGAGTTGGACACGTGACTCACGCGATAGAGCCATCTTTCCAACGGATGGAGGCAGACAGCGCTTAAGTTTGGAGAGCCATCTTCCTGGAAGTGACCTACTTTTCTATAAACTCCGTTACAATCAGAAACGCTATATCCCGTTAACTAAACGGCTGGTGTTCAAAATGGTGGGCGAAGTGGGTTATGGTGATGGCTATAAGAGCAGTGACGATTTACCCTTCTTCAATAACTTTTTTGCCGGTGGCATACGCTCTGTACGTGGGTTTAAAGCTAACTCTTTAGGCCCTAGAGATTCAGAAGATAGAGCGATGGGTGGTGATTTTATGCTCTATGGTCAGCTGGAGTTGTTAGCCCCGATGCCGAGTGAGGAGTTGGGTAAAACGATGCGCCTTAAGGCATTTTATGACATTGGTAATGTCTATAAGCTTGAAGAGGGTGAAGATGTTACATTGGATGATGCACGTACCTCAGCGGGTATCGGTTTAGTTTGGATGTCACCAGTAGGTGCATTGACCTTTAGCTGGGCAAAAGCGATAAAGTATCAGAGTGATGATGATCTTGAGCTATTTCAGTTCAGCTTAGGTGCTACGTTTTAATACTGCTCGATCTTCTATCAGGCATTAAGATAGCGTTGTAGTTACTTAGAATTAATCAGATTTTCAATATGTTTTGGAGAGTAGTGTGAAACAATTTGCACAAATATTGGCACTTGTTGTTATGGGCGTTCTATCTTTTTCTGCTGTTTCAGCAGAAGGGGTAAAAGTTGCATTTGTGAATGCCGGTAAAGTGTTTGAGCAGTCACCTCAATATGCAGAGGCAAAAAAACGTCTTGAGACTGAATTTGCTCGTCGTAATGATGAACTTGTCTCTAAAAATCAGACGCTAGAGAAGCTTCAAAATAAGCTGGAACGTGATGCAGCGGTCATGAGTTCATCAGAGATCAGCAAGCTAGAGAAGGATATCTTAAGCCGTAAAAGACGCCTGAAAAATGCTCAGGCTGAGTTTCGTGAGGATCTCAATCTGCGTCAGAATGAAGAGTTTAATAAACTACGTCGCCAAGTTAGAGAAGTGGTGCGTGAAGTGGGCAAGGATGAAAATATTGATTTGGTGGTGAGCGAAGGTGTCGTCTACTTCAGTAAACGTATCGATATCTCTGATCTTGTCTTGGTTCGTCTCAAAGAGTTGGATAAACAGCGGGCAGCTCAATAACGAAAGGCTTGCTTTATGGATGGAATAACACTCAGTGACCTAGCTAAACAGACAGGTGCAACACTGCACGGTGATGGTACGGTGCGGATCACGGCTGTTGCTTCATTGATTGAAGCGAGTGAAGGAGAGATTACCTTTCTCGCTAATAAAATACATCGTGCTGCCCTCGCTGAGACATCAGCAACAGCGGTGATTATCTCTGCCGATGATTTGGCTACCTGTCCAACCAATGCATTGGTCTCTGACAACCCCCACCTTACCTATGCAAAAGTGGCAGATCTGCTATTTCCTTTCCCTGCCTATAAAGGCGGCATCCACCCGACAGCTACTGTTGATAAATCGGCTGATATTGCCCCCACTGCCTGGATCGGCCCTGGTGCTATTGTAGGCGCTGAGGTAGAGATTGGCCCTGATGCCTATATTGGCCCAGGTACAGTGATTGAACCCAACTGTTTTATTGGTAAAGCGTGTCGCTTGATCGCTCGTGTTACCCTCTGCCGAGGTACAAGATTGGGTCAGCGAGTTCAGATAAACCCGGGTGCCGTATTAGGCAGTGATGGGTTTGGGTTTGCTAAAGATGGGTCGCAGTGGGTAAAAGTACCGCAGCTCGGTATTGTTGAAGTGGGTGATGATGTTGAGATTGGTGCCAATGTTGCTATCGACCGCGGTGCAATTGGTAATACCGTTATTGGTGATCGAGTCAAGCTAGACAACTTAATCCATATGGCACACAACGTCGAGATTGGTGATGATACCGCCATTGCGGGTTGTGTTGGTTTTGCCGGCTCTACTAAAGTGGGTAAAGGATGCACAATGGGCGGTATGTGCAGCATTAATGGACACTTAGAGATTGGTGATAATGTCCACTTTACTGGGCGCTCTATGGTCCTTCGTTCCTATAAAGAGGCTGGGGTATATAGTGGTGGATTGCCGGCAATGCCCAATGCCGATTGGTTAAAGGCAGTCGCTCACCTGAAACGAATTGAGACACTATCACGTCGTGTTGGTGAGTTAGAAAAACGCTTAAAAGATGATTCAGAACAAAAATAGAGTCTGATTCTAAAAAGAAAATTATTCCCTGGAGAGATATTTTGAAAAATGGTGATATCAATCGCATCCTAGAACTGCTGCCACATCGCTATCCATTCCTATTAGTGGATCGGATGGTTGAGTTTGAAAAAGACAAAAGCATGACAGCACTAAAA
>JAMOMH010000014.1 GCA_027068675.1 Sedimenticola sp. | reverse complement strand
ACCCTAAACCCAAAAACAGGAGAAAAGAAGTATATGGGTAAGACTATGAAAGTCCATGTAAGGATGGATATCATCATGGTGGAACTTATCAGAACAAAGCCTAGATATTCCAAGATGAGATTTGACGGTACTGTAAGCAGTAAGTACATCATATTGGACTCAATCATGAGTATTAAACCTATAATAAACGTTATTACTTCAATAGCCATCACTTCCATCGCTATTCTAGGATGTATACAAAACGACACCGTAGGGTAGTAGACGACGTTATCGTATATTTTACGGATATCTTTAACCTTTGGAAATTCCTTAATGATAGCCGATATAATAATGATGCTCGTCATGATAGAACCTATACATAATAACATAATACCAATAGACCCTATCGGAAAAACCTTTAACGCCTCGATGATATGCCTGCTTAAAAGTCCCAAGAGAAACGCTGACGTAGTCAGAAACACCACCTGTAGCCGGCAGTTTCTAAATAAGTAATCAAACGACCGCAGCCGTTCGCGCCCATCGCCCATCGATCGTTATCACCCTCGGTGTCCGTTCTCGTGCCCGTAATAGCCAGCATCGACGGATAAAACCAGCGGAAAACCGATGGGGCGCCCGAACACCCTCACGCACACCCGACCCGGATCGTGGGGAGAGCGGACCGGGGACGCCATCCATCCTCCATCAGAACGGTTCCGGGATGTCCTCCTCGAAAGGAACCTCCGTCGACCGAACCCCAGGTCGGCGCCTCAACGATTCACGATCCTGAGGAAGACGATCGCTAAGGGCGCACGGTCATATCGCCGGCACCGCCCGAAGGAGCACTAGGTAGGGTGGGATAATCCGCGCCCTGGGAGAGCCTTCCCGACCTCGCATTAGTCCATCCCGTCGGCCGATAACGCGATCACACCCACACTCCAGGTGCGTTAAGCCGATGTCCCCGCTTCGAAGCACGCCGTCGGCGATCGAGAGCGGTACCGCCGGGGCCGACGGCCCCGCGACGAGGCGTCACGGCCATCCACCTGACGGCCATCCCGAAGGTCGACATCACTATCACCCTCGACTAGCGCTCTCTCGGACGTTATTCGTACCGAAAAAATGTCTTCTTTTGTCAAAAGGACAAAAACCTGGTGAAGTTACCCGAGCACGACCGCGTATTAACGCTCCCTCGACTGGATAGATCGCCGTGACACGCCAGCGATCGGAGGTATGGCACGCTGACGACCTCCTCAGGGGGGCCGCATGGGGGAAATCAGCGGTATCATCCTGTGAGGCGTCAGCGTTGTCGGCGTCCCGAGCTAGGGGACGGTTTCGATGCAGAGGATCGTGGAGTCGTGCCGGGCACGCGTGAGCGATACGTAGGTCCCGCCCGTGCAGTTCGATGGTTATCACGCGTAGGAACGCGACCCACTTCGATCCACTTAATAAAAATATCAGCTCAAGAGAATAATTCTATAGTGTATAAGATAGTGAGTATAGATGTGAGCAACACCGATGTCCAAGCTATAATAGCTGATGCTCTACTAAATGGTAATTCTAGTTTGGGCATAAACGGTAAATTCACGTTCAAGGAGCGCTTAGAGATTACTATCACTATTACTACAATAGATAGCAACATCATAACTGTAGGTCCATACACTCCATATACATAAATTGTATTAATAGCTTTTTCGTAACTGCCTCCTTTAGATAATATGGAAAGTGCGCTGTACTCCCCGAGTGACGCTAAAAGAGGAGGAACCAAGGAAAAAGCAATCGGAGACACTAATCGACGCAGGTGATCCTCAAATACCTTCTCATCGGTTCGTCTATTCTTTACAGTCAATAATATAACACTAACTATCCAAACACCTAATCCCAATAATATTATGGTTTGAATAATATCATTGTACTTATGCGAATTAATAATGAATTTTACAACCTTAACTCTCTCCGCTGAACTGTTGAACTTATTAATTATTTGATAGTCATAAGGTGATAAATTCTTATTCATCGTATCTACCCACCCAAAGCTTTTAATAAGGTATAATCTGTGATATATAAAATTATCATCATTAAAGCAGTCTGTGCCCATGCTATTATAATACTAATTTTATTACGACGATACGGCCATTTAACTTTAGTGACTAATATCGTAGGAATAATTATACTAAATGCGATAAGTATAGGTAATGTACACTTAACCCACAGATATAGTATGTAGTAAGCTTTGTATATATTACCAGCCATTAGGTAATAAATTGAAGTATTTATAATATATCCTCTTAGTATTGCTATAACGAAATATTCATAAATAAGAGCCCCAAATATCGCCCTTACGCGGTTCCATTCTTGCTTGTTCTTTAGTACATCTAACCATGATGAAGACCAATATTTACGGGGTGTCATAAAAACAGCAGTTACTAAAGATACTATTATTATCAATGTTATTACCAAATCTGTCCCTTTAGGCATTGGGTAAACTGGGTGTCGAATCAACCATCCAAATTTAATCACTTTTTCTTTATCACTCTTATTTTTATATTTATTAACAACTACTTTATTCCAAATATCGGGGTGCCAGGCTGCCGTGACAGGACCCCCTGGTTTGTTCCACCACCAGTTCGGATCCTCCAGCTCCTTCTCGGAGGTGTGAGATGGGATATCAGCCGCCACCGGTGCGATCGGTAGAAGTAATACAAGCAGTAGCACAGTCCAAACTCGCCCCTCAGGCACCGAATGTGTATATGCCCGGGGTGATCTCCGGCCACGCCGCTCGCCTACTTGATGTTGGATAGGAGGATGAGGATCGCTAGGAACGGTAGGCTCACCTGGAGCAGGCGGACCCAGGCGGCGTCCAGCCGTTCCAGCGCATCCTCCCGCTCTAGGACGGCGTCGGTGAGACGCCTGACGAGCGCGTACTGGGCGACCCCGAAGACCGGGGCCGGTCCGACCGCGTAGGCGAGGAGGTCCCCGAGGTCGTATCCCTTGATGTAGAGGGAGGACACGAGGGCCACGAGCGCGATCACATACGCGTCCGCGAAGAGACCGATCCCGCGCCACACGCGGTTCCGCACCTCGACCCGCGGGCCCAGCTCGGCGACCCGCTCCCCCGCCCCGGTCACGAGCGTGAGAGCGACGGCGACCGCGGAGGCGATCACCCAGGCGAGCGCGGTCAACGTGGCCGAGGCGAGCAAGTAATCACGGTACCAAGCGGCCAGAGGAGTCCTCACGCCCCCGGACGCCGCCCAGCCTCTGACGGCGAGGAGCAGAAGAAGCGGGGGCGTAAGGGCGAAACCCGGGACGAGCCTGACGACCACCCCGACACGGGAACGCCCCCACCTCCTGTGATAACTCCGAGTGAAAACGATCAGCAGCCAGTAAACCATCACAAAGCCACTCACCACCAAGTACGCGACGATAAGTAAATTCATTTAGAGTCGCCCCCATATGATACTCTTTTACCGTGTATCACTTACGTGATGTAATGATGTCTACAGTAATACACGGCTAAAATGACAGGTGCACCGTTGAAAAACAGGGCCGTCACAAGCTGTAACCAAATAGAGTAATATAGTCGAGAGCGCGTGGGTTCCCATCCCTTCTTTACACGATCAACGAGCCTTAATAATACCCGATACTGAGCTAGACCCATGGCGACTCCAAGCAAAGGCAGCACCGCTGGGAACACCCATGGTGATACCCCTAGGCAACAGATAGCGGACACGAGTACTAGTAGTGCTGCCGAGTAGGCTTCGACGAACCACCCTACCCCGAATTCCACGGTTAAGCAATCCTTATTGGACTTGTCCTGTAGCTCGGACAACGTCTTTTTCAACCCTGACTTGCGTGCGAGCACCCACGTCGTGAGGGTAGCTATCAACCAAGTGCCGGATGATACGGCGTAGGGTACTGCCGGAATCCCAGTCTTGAGGAACATTTCCAGGCCTTCGGGTGATCCGAACCTCCCGGCGCTGAAGCCTAACACGTAGTACGTCGCGAGCATGAGAGAACATATAGGTGTCCAGGGTACAAAGCCCGTGATCGCCGATCCAATGATCACTTTCCCGAACGATTCCTCGAATTGAGGGTTGTTGAGCAACATTATTATTAAACCCATCGGTATGATGGGGAGGAACAACCGAGCGAGTTCCGTAGCCGCGTGGAACTTAGCCGCACCCACCGCAGACGCAGACACAGGCTCCATCGGAGGGAAGACGACACCCATGCCAGAGCCCCCTTACACCGTCATTGCTAAGTGGAACAAGTAAGATACCGACTCCGAGATGAACACCGCCTGAGCTACATCCA
>JAMOMH010000013.1 GCA_027068675.1 Sedimenticola sp. | reverse complement strand
ACCCGTTTAGTGGTCATTAACAACCGGCAATCGAGCTCCTAAACATCAGCTAAATCGCCCTTCTCTTGCAGCCACTCTTTACGATCACCCGCCCGTTTTTTTGCTAAGAGCATATCCAACAGACTGTTTGAGTTATCTCCAGGTTCAATGGTGAGTTGCACCAATCGGCGAGTATCAGGGTTAATAGTGGTCTCACGCAGCTGACCTGGGTTCATCTCTCCCAGACCTTTAAAGCGCTGAATCGACACTTTTCCTTTAACTTTATCTGCTTCAATACGATCAAGAATGCTCTGTCGCTCCTCCTCGTCCAGCGCATAGAAGACCGTTTTTCCTACATCGATACGGAAGAGTGGTGGCATTGCAACGTAGATATGCCCTTCCTGAACCAGCTTACGAAAATGCATTAAGAAGAGTGCGCAGAGAAGTGTTGCGATGTGCAGACCATCGGAGTCTGCATCAGCCAAAATACAGACTTTACCAAAACGTAGTTTAGTCAAATCATCACTACCAGGCTCTACACCAATCGCCACTGAGATGTCATGTACCTCTTGCGAGGCTAAAACCTCTGCTGAATCCACCTCCCAGGTGTTGAGAATTTTTCCACGTAGCGGCATGATCGCTTGAAACTCACGATCACGTGCTTGCTTGGCTGAGCCACCTGCTGAATCACCCTCAACTAGAAACAGCTCACTTCGCACAGGATCAACAGAGGCACAATCTGCCAATTTGCCTGGCAATGCTGGCCCTTGTGTCACTTTTTTACGTAGTACTTTACGCCCAGCACGCATGCGTACTTGGGCAGCATTAATCGCCAACTCAGCAATTTTTTCACTGATATCCGTATGCTGGTTGAGCCAGAGACTCAACGCATCCTTTACCACACCAGAGACAAAAGCTGCACAGCTCCGTGAGGAGAGGCGTTCTTTGGTTTGACCGGAAAACTGTGGATCAAGCATCTTGACCGATAGAACATAGCTACACCGCGCCCAAACATCGTCTGGTGTCAATTTAACACCTCGTGGCAATAGGTTACGGAACTCGCAAAACTCACGCACTGCATCAGTCAAACCGGTGCGTAGACCATTAACATGCGTACCACCTTGTGCGGTTGGAATAAGGTTGACGTAGCTCTCCGTGACTGCCTCACCCCCTTCAGGCAACCAGAGCACGGCCCAATCAGCCATTTCATTATTAACCTCTAAACTGCCAATGAAAGGGGTTTCAGGTAGCAGCTCCAGACCATTGAGCGCATCTAACAGATAGTCTTGCAGACCATCTGCATAACACCACTCTTGAGTCTCACCACTGTTTTCATTATAGAAACTAACCTGCAGACCAGGGCAAAGTACCGCCTTAGCACGCAGTACATGCTGCAGCTGTCTTACTGAAAAATTAGGGCTATCGAAATATTTTGCATCAGGCCAAAAACGCAATGAGGTACCGGTATTATTTTTACCTACCTTACCAAGCTGTTCCAGGTCGACACTTTTATAACCATCGGCAAAGACGATTTTATACTCAAAACCAGCCCGCTTAACCCACACTTCAAGTTGAGTAGAGAGTGCATTAACCACCGAAACGCCCACGCCGTGCAGACCACCAGAGTATTTGTAGCTCTTATTGGAAAACTTACCACCAGCGTGCAGTTTGGTTAGAATCACCTCAACACCCGGTTTTTTCTGCTGCGGGTGGATATCAACAGGCATTCCACGGCCATTATCTGTCACCTGTAACGAACCATCCTTATAGAGAGCTACCGCAATCTTTGTGGCATGGCCAGCCATCGCCTCATCAATACTATTGTCGATCACCTCTTGTGCAAGGTGGTTAGGGCGACTGGTATCGGTATACATACCGGGCCGCTTACGGACTGGCTCAAGACCACTCAGAACTTCAATATCGGAGGCACTGTAGGAACTACTCATAAATATCATCTCAAATAACGGACTGAACCTCTGCACAAGCTCTATCTTTATATGCAAAAATCTCTAGCCGACTGGAGTTTACACAGTTCGAATAGGGAAACCAATTGACCCACAGGAGGCGGCTGATGTACGGTTGGTCGTTTATTCACTACCACCGGTTTTATCGTGGCCAAAAGAAAACAACCCCAAACATTTGAAGCCTCTCTATCTGAATTAGAGATACTGGTCGATAGCATGGAGAGCGGTGACCTGCCTTTGGATGAGGCGCTAAAATCATTTGAGCGTGGCATTGAGCTAACAAGGCAGTGTCAGCTACAGCTAAAAGAGGCAGAGCAGAAGGTGCAAATTCTCACTGAGAAACGTGTTGATGCAGAGCTGGAGTCGTTTAAAAGCAATGAATAGTGAGCAGCTAAATAAGTTTATCAGTGAGTGCCAAATGCGCGTTGAAAGCGCTCTGAAAGAGACACTTCCCGCATCCAAAATCCCACCCAGTCGCCTACATGAGGCGATGCGCTACAGCACTCTTGGCGGTGGCAAGCGTGTACGCCCCGTATTGGTCTACGCCACCGGCAAAGCGTTGGGTATCGACCCCAAACGCCTCAATGCACCCGCCTGTGCAGTTGAGCTGATCCACGCCTACTCACTGGTACATGATGACATGCCGGCGATGGATGATGATGAGCTACGCCGTGGCCGCCCGACTTGTCATAAACAGTTTGATGAAGCAACTGCTCTATTAGCGGGCGATGCCCTACAGACACACGCATTTTATCTACTGAGCCACGATAAGCAGATGCAGGTGGATGCTGAGGCACGGCTACAGATGATTGAAATGCTGGCACTCTCCAGCGGTTCACGCGGTATGGCTGGTGGTCAGGCAATTGATCTTGATTCTGTTGGTGAGAGACTCAATCTTGCACAGCTTGAGAATATGCATATCCATAAAACAGGGGCATTAATCCGTGCCAGTGTGCGTCTTGGCACTCTATTTCAGCCCAGCCTGGATAAACAGCTGGTACACAAGCTTGATCACTATGCCAAATGCATCGGTCTAGCCTTCCAAATTCGTGATGATATTTTAGATGTTGAGAGTGATACTGCAACGCTTGGAAAAACCCAAGGAAAAGATCAGGCTAACGATAAACCAACCTACCCTTCACTAATGGGGCTGGCGGAATCAAAGGAGCGTGCACAACTGCTTCTGGATGAATCAATTAAGAGCCTAGAAGAGCTAGATGAACAGGCTAATCCACTACGCTGGATTGCAGAATATATCATCTCTAGAAATCGTTGAGAAAGAGGCTAAATTGAGACATAGAGGTTATGATAGGAGGCGCTGTTGTACGCTGATCATGTACCATCATGGCCAACAGATCAGAACCCTTCAGTAAATGACGGATAGTTTCAATATTTCAACAACGATTCCATGCTCTCTCTAAACCAGCATGGGCAATATTTTGTAGGAATCAACTACCTCCCCTACCCCTTATCAGCTTTTAGAGACTATGACCGTAGGGGTGGAGTGCGTCCTACGACACACTTTTAGGCATAAAAATCTGAAAATAGACCTAGTAATATCCCTACATAAATGTGTAGAATTTAATCTCCTCACTAGGGATGTGGGGAAGGACAATATAGACTAGCCGATCACTTAAATAAAATTAACGATAAAACATGAAACTTGTCATTCTGCTTTTGATAGCCCTGTCAGTCACCATCGCTTGGCAGACCTCTGTATTAGCAAGACAATCTGCGGCATCGATTGCCGATGCCTCAGCTAAAAATAAGATTGTTCAGATCGCCCCTAACCGCCAGTAAGCGACATCACTCGAGCCACCCCCCCCTCCTCTTGTTGAAAGTCATGCTGCTTTGGCTTTAGATTTATAGCCTCACGCAACACATCCTTAAGCTCCTCATCACTAATGCCCTGCTGCAACAGTGGCCGCAGTTCAATATTATCTTGTTGTCCAAGACAGAGGAAAAGCGTCCCTTCAACGGTAAGGCGTACACGATTACAGGTTTCACAAAAGTGTTGTGACATTGGTGTAATAAAACCGATACGGAGATTAGTCCCCTTCACTCGTAAATAGGTAGCAGGCCCTGCACCACGCATAATCGTTGGTTCTAGCTCATGTTTTGCCTCAAGTTCAGCACGTACGTCATCAAGGCTTACATAGTAATCAGTTGCATTTGAACCACCCTCACCAACCGGCATGGTTTCAATAAAACGCAATGTAAAATCATGCTCAAGACAGAAGTTAACCATGTCAGATATCTCATGGTCATTTAGTCCTTTCATCACCACCATATTGATTTTAATCGGGCTTAGACCAATACGCTTGGCTTCCATTAGACCATCGATAACCGTCTGCAGGTTACCCTGTGTAATCTGCTTAAATATCTCAGGATTCAGAGAGTCGAGGCTAACATTGATTCGACCCACACCATTTTTTTTCAATACGGCGGCATACTTTGCCAGCTGAGAGGCGTTGGTACTGAGAGATAGGTCTTCAATATCGGGGAGCTCATTGAAGCGTTCGATCATCTCTGGCAGATCTTTCCGTACAAGTGGCTCACCACCTGTCAGCCTAACTTTGCTGATACCTAGCTCTGAGAAAATTCGTACTACTCGCACGATTTGATCCAGTGTCAACCATGATGTTGGCTGAACAAAATCGCTAAAACCTTTGGGAATACAGTAGAAACAGCGAAAGTCGCAACGATCTGTCACAGAGAGACGCAGATACTCAATTTTTCGACCAAAATTATCGCAAAGTATAGTCATCAAACAGCCTGTTTTTACAGCCGCACCAAATTTTATGTGCAGCTGAGTCTAACCCACTTTATGAAATCTACATATTACTTATAGAGAGACTACCCCCTCTATTCCTCATCTATACCCCATATTAGGCACTCCATTTTGACACCTAAAAAACGATCTTTGTAAGTTGATACCACTCGACATTATTAGGCAATTTTTTACTTCATAATATCGAACCAATGAGAGTTCCAGGTGTCATTTATGGGCACTATAATTAAAGAAACAATAACAGCGCATAAAGCAAATCGCTCATGTATAATTGCCAATTTTTAATCGCTGGAGCTCGTTTGGCCTCATGCTGGAAATCGTAGATCTCGCTTGTATACGCGGTGACCGCAGGCTCTTCAGTGGCCTCAACTTTTCGCTGATGCCTGGCTCATTGCTCTATATAAAGGGGCATAATGGGAGTGGTAAAACCACCCTGTTGCGCACTATATGTGGCCTATTTCTAGCCGAAGATGGCGAGATTCGTTGGAATGACAAGAACGTACGTTCACTGTGCGAAGATTACAATAAAGAGGTGCTCTATCTAGGGCATCACAACGGCATCAAATATGACCTCACGGGTTACGAGAACTTACAGATCTCAGCTACGTTAGATGGTGATGACGTTGATGAAGATAAAATACTCTATGCACTAGCAAAGATGGGCTTAGCAGGTTTTGAAGATCTACCCACGCAGGTACTATCACAGGGCCAAAAACGTCGTGTAGCGCTCGCACGACTACTTATAAATAGCTCAAAATTATGGATTCTTGATGAACCTTTTACCGCATTGGATGTTGCCGCTGTGGATCTACTTCAATCAGTGATTGCAGAACATGTTGCCAACGGGGGAATGGTTATTTTAACCACACACCAAGAGGTGGCTCTCACAGCTGGTCAAGTGCAGACCTTGCAATTGGGGGACTAAAAGCAATGTTTAATATCTTCCGCTGCATTGTGATGCGAGATCTGACTTTGGCAATGCGCCGTAAGACGGATGTTCTGACTACCATGTTCTTTTTCATTATCGTGGTCAGCCTCTTCCCTCTTGGCGTGGGAACTGAGAAGGAGACATTGCGACACATTGCTCCCGGTGTCGTGTGGGTTGCAGCACTACTCGCCTCAATGTTAGCGCTTGAGCGCCTCTTCGCCAGTGACTACAGTGATGGTACTCTAGAGCAAATGCTACTAACACCACAGCCACTCACTGTATTGGTGCTTGGCAAGGTATTAGCTCACTGGTTATTAACAGGCCTGCCATTGGTCTTAATTGCACCGCTAGTTGGTCTGCAGTACCACTTATCGATAGAATCAACAGGCGTTATGATGTTAGCTTTATTAATCGGTACGCCGGTATTGAGCCTAATCGGCGCTATTGGTGCGGCATTAACATTGGGATTGCGGGGTGGCGGCATCCTGCTTTCACTGCTAATTTTACCACTCTATATCCCGATATTGATCTACGGTTCAGGTGCCGTGGCTGCCAGTGCTATACCAGGTAGCGAACTGCAGGCCTACTTCTCTCTGCTAGCTGCTTTCCTTCTAATGGCCCTAATCTTCTCACCCTTAGCAACCGCTGCTGGGCTGAGGATTTCAGTTGAATAACAGATAATATAGGTAAATTTGAGTGAGCATTAACTGGTTTAAATTTTCATCGCCGGCAACTTTCTATCCACTTGCTGGGAAATTAATCCCTATCTTCGGCGTATTAACGGCACTGATCGGTATCTTTGGCCTCTACTGGGGGTTTTTCCAAACCCCTGATGTATTGACTGATCAGAAGCAGTACTACCGCATCATATTTATCCATGTACCTGCTGCCTGGATGTCAATGTGGCTCTATGTCATTGTCGTTGCCTGGTCACTAATTGGTTTGATCTTCAACGCTCGGCTTGCCTATATGATAGCTGCTGCCGTCGCACCAACTGGCGCAATTATGACTGTACTCGCTCTCTTCACTGGCGCTGTCTGGGGCAAAACCAGCTGGGGAACTTGGTGGGATTGGGATCCTCGTATGACATCAGAGCTTATCCTGCTCTTTATCTACGTGGGTTACATGGCTCTGAGATCAGCAATTGAGGACAACCGCCGTAGCGACCGCGCCTCCGCCGTACTCGCCTTGGTCGGTTTGGTCTGTATCCCAGTTATCTTCTGGTCGGTCAACTGCCCTGATCCTAACCAGTGTGCTGCACTACACCAAAGTTCATCAATGTCAGGTATTGAGAGCAATATTCTATTTGCCATGTTGACCATGACCGTCTCTTTTTGGATGTACTGTTTTCTTGTCCCCCTAATGCGTGCACGCAACATTATTCTCGAACGTGAGCATGACACCGCATGGGTTACAGAGATGTTAGAGGTTAAAAAATGAGTATTACAGAATTTTTCCATATGGGCGGATTTGGACTCTTCATTTGGAGTTCAGTCGGTGTCACTTTTGCGCTAATGGCCATTGAAATCATCGTTGTCAAAAAACAACATGGAACCATTTCAAAGCGACTGACTCGAATGCTGAGAATGAATAAAAAGGTAGACCAATGAAACCAAGACAAAAACGTATCGTATTTGTACTAATAGCGTTAGTTGCTGTAGGTATCGCAGGCTTTTTAGCCAATAGCGCTCTACAGAGCAACATCTCCTATTTCTATAATCCTACGCAGATCGTCAATGGCGAAGCGCCTAAAGGTCAAGTGATCCGCATCGGCGGCATGGTTAAAGAGGGCAGCATGAAACGCCTGGATGATGGTCTAACTGTTGCATTCATCATCACCAACCACAATGATGAAGCCGCTGCCCAATACACGGGCATACTTCCCGATCTCTTCAAAGAGGGCCAAGGTGCCGTTGCCAAAGGCAAGTTGAATGAAGATAACGTCCTCATCGCTAGCGAAGTATTGGCTAAACATGATGAAGATTACCTACCTCCAGAAGTGGCTGACGCCATGGAAAAAGCACGCGCAGCAAGCGCCAACGCAACGCAGGAAAAAGCACAGTGATACCAGAGCTAGGACATTTCGCACTCATCATATCCTTGGCACTTGCCATCATCCAAGCCACGCTGCCCATGATTGGGTCGCTCAATAACACACCATCCTGGATGGCTCTTGCACGTCCACTCGCATGGGGACAATTCATCTTTATGTCATTCGCTGTCGGCTGCTTGATGCAATCGTTTCTGGTTAATGACTTCTCTGTGCTCTATGTCGCCTCAAATGGCAACACATTACTGCCCAATCTCTACAAGGTATCAGCAGTCTGGGGAGCACATGAGGGTTCCCTGCTCTTCTGGGCTTTCTTATTGGCCGCCTGGAGTGCTGCTATTGCCGCATTCAGCCGCAACCTTCCACTTGAGGTTGTTGCTCGTGTATTAGCCGTTATGGGTTTTGTAAGCATCGGATTTTTGCTCTTTACACTACTCACCTCAAACCCTTTTGATCGCCTCTTCCCAATCCCTTTGGAAGGTCGCGAACTCAACCCCATGTTGCAAGATCCTGGTTTGGCGATTCATCCACCACTGCTCTACATGGGTTATGTTGGATTTTCAGTCGCTTTTGCCTTTGCAATTGCAGCGCTCATCGGTGGTCGTCTAGATGCCGCATGGGCACGCTGGTCACGCCCTTGGACAACAATTGCCTGGGCCTTCTTAACCCTCGGTATCTCACTCGGTAGCTGGTGGGCTTATTACGAGCTTGGCTGGGGTGGCTGGTGGTTTTGGGATCCTGTCGAGAATGCCTCATTCATGCCATGGCTTGTTGGCACCGCACTCATGCACTCTCTGGCAGTAACCGAGAAACGTGGCGCCTTTAAGAGCTGGACAGTACTGCTTGCTCTCACAGCCTTCTCACTCAGTCTGCTCGGCACCTTCTTGGTTCGTTCTGGTGTATTGACCTCTGTTCATGCATTCGCTAGTGATCCAGAGCGCGGACTCTTCATCCTCGCCTTCCTCATTATTGTGATTGGTGGCTCACTGCTGCTCTATACTTGGCGCGCACCCTATATCTCTAGCGGTGGTCGTTTTGAGTTAGTCTCTCGCGAAACCTTTCTACTCGGCAATAACCTACTGCTATCAGTCTTTACAGGCCTCGTACTTTTGGGCACTTTGGCACCACTAATATACGATGCACTAGAGCTGGGTAAAATTTCAGTCGGTTTCCCTTGGTTTAACAAGATGCTCTTGATGACTATACCGTTCCTTGTAGTGCTGATGGGCTTTGGCTTAACAACACACTGGAAACGCCATGACCCCGTCAAGCTCATTCGCACTCTTTGGGTTGCAATGGCTCTTAGTGCTGTTTTAGGCGTTGCTTCATTCTTCCTCGCCGACAACAACGCCATGGTTGGTTTAGGTATGGCCCTCACCTTCTGGGTCGTATTGACACATATCCAAAACGTCATAGGTCGTTTGAAACACAAAGGTGGCTTGGGTGGCATCATCAAAGATCTAGGCGGTAGTGGCCGCAGCTACTACGGTATGATTCTTGCTCATCTAGGTGTCGCCATCACCATTGTTGGTATCACCATGGTTCAAAACTACGGTATTGAGAAAGATATCCGTATGTCACCAGGTGATACCGCCGAAATCGCTGGTTATACCTTCCTGTTTGAGGGTGTTAGTGACTACCCTGGCCCCAACTACATGGCCCACCGTGGCATGTTTAAAGTAACTAAGCCGGGTGAAAATGAGGTGATATTAGAGCCTGAGAAACGTACCTATTATGTGCAGACACGTCCCATGACTGAGGCGGCGATTGATCCAGGTCTCACCCGTGATATCTACGTCTCCCTTGGTGATGCCATCGGTGATGGTGATTGGGCACTGCGTCTCTACTATAAACCCTATATCCGCTGGATATGGCTCGGCTCTCTATTTATGGCTTTTGGTGGTTTACTCTCCATTTCAGATCGTCGTTATCGCGCTGGTCGTAAAGCTAAAAATGTCAAAATCCCAACTAATGTGGCATCGGCCAATTAATTGGGATGTGGAGAAAATATAGATGAAACCCTATCTTCGTTTTATTGCACCACTGGCAATTTTTGCTGTTATTGTCGGATTTCTCTACAAAGGGCTGAGCATGGATCCACGTGCTCTACCCTCTGTCTTAATCGACAAACCAGTACCTGAGTTCAGTTTGGAAGAGCTACAGAGCCCAGGCGAGTTCTTCACCAGAGAGGATCTACTTGGTGAAGTAAGTCTGCTCAACGTCTGGGCCACTTGGTGCGTCTCCTGCCGTGTAGAGCACCCTAATTTAGTCGCTCTTAGCCGTAGTAACCAGGTTGAAATTCATGGACTGATCTGGAAAGACGACCCCGTTGCTGCACGCAGCTATCTAAAACAGTTGGGCGACCCTTACACCTCAAACGGCCTCGATTTTGATGGACGCACCGCAATTGACCTTGGGGTATATGGTGCTCCCGAGACCTTCATTATCGATAAAAAAGGGGTGATCAGGCACAAGATTGCTGGGCCACTATCTCCCGAAATCATCGAAAATGAGATATTGCCACTGGTTAAGAAACTGAGAGAAGAGAGTTGATGAGAACTATTTTTTTCACACTATTTCTACTATTCGCCTGCTGGAGTACATCCAGCTTCGCTACTTTGGATGAGTATCACTTCGACTCGGAAGAGCAGAAAAGTGACTTCCGTGAAGTGACCGAGGAGCTACGCTGCCTCGTCTGTCAGAACCAATCATTAGCCGGCTCCGATGCTGAGCTTGCTAAAGATTTGCAGCGTGAAGTCTATAAGATGATGCAACAGGGCAAGACCAAAG
Organism: Sedimenticola sp.; assembly: GCA_027068675.1. Classification (GTDB taxonomy): domain Bacteria; phylum Pseudomonadota; class Gammaproteobacteria; order Chromatiales; family Chromatiaceae; genus JAKITT01. The sequence goes on along the minus strand of JAMOMH010000013.1, from coordinate 8,239 downwards.
ATGATGTTATCGAGTTCATGGTCTCACGTTATGGTGATTTTGTTCTCTACGAACCACCAATGAAACCCTCTACCTACCCTCTCTGGTTTGGTCCTTTTTTCATTCTAGCCATCGGCATCTTTCTTTTAGGACGCACCTTGGTAAAGAAAAAAAGGAGCAAAGAGGTCGAACTGACCGATGCCGACCAAGAGAAGCTGGCCAAACTGCTAAGCAATACCGCTGAAAACCGGGATACCTAAATAATGACACTCTTCTGGACTTATGCAGCTGGCATGATACTGCTGGCTATCATTTTCGTTGTGCTTCCACTTATACGAAACAGACCGACCGATACTGTCGACTCAAACCAACTCAATCTTGCGGTTTGTAAAGATCAGCTTAAAGAGCTTGAAGCTGACCTCATCTCAGGCAACCTTGATCAAGAGCAGTATGATTCTGCTCGTCATGACATCGAAAAAGAGCTACTAATCGATATCACCGATGAAGATTTGAAAGAGAACACAACAGCAGAAAAGTCGGGGAAAATAGGCATCATTGCTGCCCTGATCGCCGTGCCAGTCATCTCTTTTGGTATGTATGCTGCCATCGGCAGCCCTGGCATGATCGACCCACCCACAGTGACACAAACGGCTCAAGGGCAAGACCCACATGGTCAAGGTGCAGATAGTGCTGCTCAGATGGCCAAAGTTGAAGAGATGATCAATGGGCTGGTGGCTCGATTAGAGCAAGAGCCTAACAACCCTGATGGTTGGATGATGCTGGCACGTAGCTATGTGGCTATGGAGCGTATTCCTGAAGCACTGAAAGCCTATGAACAGGCTGAGAAGTTGATGCCCGATGATGTGGATATTCTGCTCGCCTACGCAGAGACTATCGTGCAGAGCAATGGTAATAACTTCTACGGCAAACCAGCAAAAATGATTCGCCACGCCTATAAGGTCAACCCAGAGAGCCCTAACGTCCTATGGATGGTAGGTATTGTTGAGTACCGTGAAAGTAATTTCACCAAAGCCTACTCCCGCTGGGACAAAGCCCGCATTCTGATCGGCACCACCAATCCTGAAGCCGTTGTTGCTATTGAAGGGGCGATGAATGATGCTCGTTCGCAGATCGCTCGGGCCGGTGGCAAAGTGCCTCAATCTGGCAAGCCCCTATCCGCTCCAGTGGATGATCATGCTGGCCATTCACATGACGAAGGCAAAGAGGCTGTTACCGTCACAGTAACCCTTGATGAGTCACTTCGCAGCAAAGTCAGTGATGATGATCGCGTCTTCATCTTCGCACGGGCTGCTTCTGGTCCTAAAATGCCATTAGCCGCTGTTGATGCGCTGGTCTCCGATCTTCCAGCCACGATTGAACTGAATGACAATATGGCAATGATGCCTCAGCTCAAAATGTCTGGTTACTCAGAAATTGTTGTCGGTGCCCGTATCTCAAAATCTGGCAGTGCCATGCCACAGAGCGGAGATTTAGAGGGTGAGGTTCTTAATATTACCCCAGGACACAAAGGTGAGATTCAGATCATCATCAATACCGTACGTCCATAAGCTATCCACGGGGTGCAGGCTCATCAGCCTGTACCCCGCCCCCTCCTATCAAGAGTAAAACTCTCGGCCAAAAACTCCTCCCCATTTATCAGCACGGCAAGCGCATGCTCACCAGGGTAATATTTACGGGTGGAGATCACTCTAAAAGAGTGACATCTACTGATATTTTTTTCCGCTTCAGCATAATTTGATTCAGCAATCTTAAACACCTTACGTCGCTGTTTGCCATTCGCCTTTAGAAAGTCGATCGCATACTCAATGCGCAGCCGCCCCAGTGACTCTTTGGACGTTAGCAGTTGAAAGGAGAAGGCAAGCCCATCACCAATACTCACCTCTGGCTGAAGAGAGAAATTAGTCACTTCAACATGGTTGGGGGCACTGTAACCAAACAGCTTTAAAATCTCTGGCACCCCTCTCTTTAGCTCAGATCGGCAGGCGTGTTTAACAATCCAATCTGTTTTCACATCATGACCAAGCCACTCACGTGCAATTTGTAGCAGCCGCTCAGGATGATCTTTAGAGATATCATTCAGATTATTCGCCACACTGCGCCGTACATATTCGCTCTCATCACAGCGCATCTTAGAGATCACCTCAATAACCGCATCGGGGTTTCTCTTAAAGGCAGGTAATGCCATCGCCCAAGGTAGACGGGGCCGACACCCTTCACTCGCCAGACGGCGAACATGGTGATTTTTCGACTCAGCCCAACACTGCATCTGCAACATCATTTGGTCACCATATCGCTCGATAAAGGGGCGAACGGCAAACTCCGAGCTGGAGTATTGAGTAAAGTGTTCTAGTGCAGATATTGAGGTTTGGTAGTCATCCAGGCCATAACACTCAACATAATCAGGAAAAAACATCGGCTCAAAACCAGAAAAATGCATGGATACTGGCTTGAGAATATTGAGTGCTTGTTGATAGTCTGTTGGTAGATAGAGATGCAGCATCTCGGTGATATGACGCATTCGCTGCTTAAGCTCTCGCTCGGGCCAAGCAGAATCGAACAGCTGCTGCTTAAATGCCACACCATCAAACGATGCATAGACACCATGCAACTCACCAATCAATCGATCAATAAAAGATTCGTTGTAGAGATTTTTTAATGGCTCTACCACTTGATCTACTCTTCTACAGCTCCACCAAAAATATCAATCAGTTTGGCAATAAGGCGCTCTAACTCAAGATTCATAATTGAGAAATCAACATCAAAACGAGTCGCTGCATCTTCAACATCACTATCAGAGGCCTCCTCTTGGATCATATCGAGAAACTTAAGCTGTTTGATAGAGAAGTCATCACAGAGGGTAAAAGCTATTCGTTCATCCAACTCAATGGCTAGGCGTGTCACATGCATGCCAGCCTTTAGATGGGCGACAACCTCAGCAGCAGCAAGATCCTGACCTTTACAGCGAATGAGACTCCCTTCAACAGCAGGATCACGCAGCTCACAGTCACCCTGTACAGTAAAACCACCATGCAGCTCTTCACCTGCCATCCAGCCAGTCAGCACATCAGCAGGATTTCGGATGGTTGAGGCGGGAATCAGTGGAAAACTGCCCAAGGATTCACGCAATAGAGAGATCAACTCTTCAGCACGATTGGCTGAGGGTGAATCAACCACCAGCCAACCATTTTTGGGGTCGATATAGGCATAGGTGAGTGTCATTTTTGAGAAGGCACGTGGTAGCAGTTCAAAGATCAGATCATCCTTCATCTGAGCACGCTCTTTGCCTCGAACCTTACGATCCTCTTCCACTTCAAGCGCAGCTAACCGCTGCTCTAGCTCATCTTTAATCACAGATGCTGGCAGGATTTTCTGTTCCTGACAGGAGCAGATCATAATGCAGTTGTTCGTCACATGAGTAAGTAACGGCGCATCTTTGCCCAAGGGTGGCGTCCAACCAAAGCTATTGGGTTCTTGGCTACGACATGGGCTAAATTGCCGTTCTAACAGCTGTTCATGTAGCTCCTCTCCAGTAAAAGAGATATCTTTGGTCAACTGATAGAGACGAATATTTTTAAACCACATAACTAGCTACCTAAATTTAATAAGCCGCAGAGTATACCTGGGCCAACTCAACGAAAAAATCTAAAATTCTTACACAATTGATTATGGTGGTAGAGAGAGTCACAACTTCTCATTTAAGAGGCTAAAACCTTTGAGCAGTGAGCTAAATCATCAGCGGTATCAACGCCATGCCCTGGCTCTACTTTAGCCTCAGTTAGATGAATTTTTCCGCCATGCCACAGGATACGCAATTGCTCTAACGACTCGGCCATTTCAATGGGCGCGGAGGGCCATTTAACAAACTGAGCTAGACAACCTGCTCGGAAGGCGTATAGCCCTATGTGACGCGAAAAGTTGCCATCTTCTGGCAATGTAGAGACAGGTGACGAAAATTCATCTCGGTGCCAAGGCATCGGGGCACGGCTGAAGTAGAGTGCATAACCCTCCGCATCACAGACCACTTTGACTACGTTAGGATCGAACAACATCTTGCGATGGCTAATAGGCGCAAAGAGTGTTGTCACCATCGCTATTGCGTGGTTGGCCATATCAGCAGCCACTTGGTTGATCAGCTCTGCTGGCATGCAGGGCTCATCACCCTGTAGATTGACGACAATAGTATCATCAGACCAACCGTTCAATTGAACCACCTCTGCCACTCGATCAGAGCCACTTAGGTGCTCAGTTGATGTCATACAGGCAGCACCGCCAAATGCCTCAACGGCTGTAGCGATCCGATCATCATCCGTGGCAACGACCACCTGGTCGGCCTCACTCGCCAACGCCCGTTCATAGACATGCTGAATCATCGGTTTTCCCGCTAGACCAAGTAGCGGTTTTCCTGGCAACCGAGTGGAGGCATATCGTGCAGGAATAACAACCTTAAAACTCATAATGCACCCTTAGGCGGGAATCTCTTCAGTCGATTCAAGTTTACGTGCTTCATCTTCGATCATGACAGGAATATCTTCACGAATAGGAAAGGCTAAACGGTCGGCACGACAGATGAGTTCTTTGGCTTTTTTATCATAGTAAAGAGAGCTTTTACAGAGTGGGCAAGCGAGTATATCAAGTAGTTTTTTATCCATCTTAGTCCTTATTTTTCAATTGGTTGAGACACAGTTTTAGATACTGTATAAAGTCATCATTAAATTTTGCTTCAACCAATAGATACCAACTATCAGCAGGGGCAATTGTTCTGCATTTTACCGCATCTTTCTCCGTCATCAGTAGTGGATTATCTGCCGTTTGTAGATCAGCAGCGGAAAAGTGGTGGTGGTCAGGAAATATACGCCGGATGATTTCAACTCCCGCCTGCTTTAAGGTGCAAAAAAAGCGCTCTGGATTGCCGATTCCAGCAATGGCGGTCACCCTCTTCTCTGCAAAAGTTGAGAGAGGGCGTCTCTTTGCAGGGTCTGTCACACTCACCACATCTGAGGCGATAACTTGCATCAAAAACTCACCCTGCTCTGCTCTGCCACCATTGCAGACAACAAGATCAACTTGCCGCAACCGGCCAACCCTCTCTCTAAGCGGGCCAGCCGGCAGTAGAAAACCGTTCCCGACTCGACGCTCACCATCAACGACTGCAATCTCAATATCTCGCTGCAACGCATAGTGCTGCAATCCATCATCTGAGATGACAATATCGCACCCCTGCTGCTCAAGCAGTTTAACTGAGTCGATGCGCTTTGGCCCAGCCACCACAGGGCAGCCGGTGCGCTGTGCTATTAAAACGGCTTCATCACCTACCTGGGCTGCATCGCTGCTTTCTGTCACCTGCTGAGGCCAAGTAGTCGCTTTGCCTTGATATCCACGGTTGATAATACCGGGTTTAAAACCTTGATCTTGCAGAAACTGGCAGAGCCATACCACCAGCGGAGTTTTACCTGTGCCACCCACACTAATGTTGCCAACAATGATGATCGGAATAGAGGCGCGGTATGAGCTCAGCAGACCAAATTGATAGAAGAGGCGGCGTATAGAGGAGAGCAGAAAAAAGAGACCCGAGAGTGGTAGCAATAGCCAAACTAGCGGTTTACGGCTGTACCAATAGTACTCCAGACCTTTTGAATCCACCGTCGACAATCACTTACCAGTGGCTTTGTGGGCAGCAAAAGTCATATTAACCAACCCCAGCTGACTCGCCGCATCCATCACAGACATAACTGACTGATAGGGGCTTTTGGCATCAGCGTTGATCAATACAGGAATATCACGATCCTCTCCTATGGCTTTGCTGATGGCAATCTTTAGCGTTGCCACTTGGGTGTTGATCACCTCTTGTTGATTGACGAAGAAGCGCCCTTGTCGATCAACAGTGATATCCAGCACCCGCTTCTCAACACTCATCTCTTCACCAGCCGCCTCTGGCAGCTCAATGGTAATTTGGCTCTCACGCTCAAATGTTGTTGAGACCATAAAGAAAATCAGCAGCAGAAACACCACATCGATCAGCGGCGTTAAGTTCAGCTCAGGTGCTACTCGTTTGTTAGGCTGTAGATTCATAACAGAGGGCTACCCTTCCGTATCCTTCTCACGGCGCCCTTGGATCACCTCAACCATCTTCAGCGCCTGCTCTTCCATACCCAGCACAAGATTCTCTACCACACCAATAAAGTAGCGATGCGCCATCAATGCAGGAATGGCTACGGAGAGACCTGTCGCCGTGGTAATTAGCGCCTCAGAGATACCACCAGCCAGCACCGCAGGGTCACCAACACCGGCAGCCATAATGGCAGTAAAAACCTTAATCATGCCAATAACCGTACCCAACAGACCAAGTAACGGTGTGATTGAGGCAATAGTTCCCAATGTGTTTAGGTAACGCTCCAGGCTTAAAACCACCTGCCTGCCAACCTCTTCAATCGACTCTTTCATCACTTCACGTGAGTGATTGCGATTGACCAAGCCAGCGGCTAAAAGCCGGCCTAACGGTGAATTTTCACGCAATTTTGCCAACGTGGCATCATTGAGCTGTCCCTCTTGGTGAATTTTCCATACCTGATCAACCAGATTTTCTGGCATCACCCGCTGCCGTTTCAGTGACCAAAGGCGCTCAAAAATAATCGCTAATGACGCAATGGAGCATGCGATGATCGGCAACATCAACCAACCGCCAGCTTGTACTAGTTCTAACACCGTAGCATCAACCTACTAGAGAAAAGTTGCGCCCAATCATACTTGAAGTGCTGTATGGAATGTAGGCATGTTTTCTCAAAACCAGTAAGAGAGTCCATACGCTCAATTTATAGAGGAAAAGTAAAAAATCCTGCATAGGTCACACAGGCAACAAGCAGACGGCTAATCATAGTCAGCAAGCCAAACCGTAGCCACATTGCTAGGATGATCCTCACTTCAGGAAAGCACAGCAAATTCATTGGCACCCCATCATTGAAACAGCCATGGAAAGCCCCCATGATATTGTTAAACGGGCTGGGCTTGAGATGTGCCGTTGCAAAGCCTGGGATACCGGATCAAGATTAATTCGGTTGTGGTGCAAATGAGTCGCTGAGCCCGACAGTAAGCTAGGTTACAGTTACATCTATTTGATCTGTTGTGTGCAGATCAATACCGCCCAAATAAAATTACAGGAGCAGATCATGACAACACAATTCAGCTGTATCGAGATCGAGGAGAAGAGTTGGGATAATATCCTGACCATGCGCCTCTCCGGCAAACTGACCAAAGAGGATTATGAACAGTTCATACCTGAGATCGAACGCATGATAGGAGCACATGATAAGGTTCGGATACTGGTGGAGCTAGTCGATTTTCACGGCTGGACTGTTGCGGCTGCCTGGGAAGATAGCAAATTCGGCATGCGCCATTTCAGCGACATCGAACGCATGGCAATCGTTGGTGACACAGCTTGGGAAAAAGGGATGACACTACTGCTTAAACCCTTCACTAAGGCAAAGGTAAAATATTTTGATGTCGATCAAATGACCGCAGCCAAAGCATGGATTAAGGGAGAGTAGTAAAATATGACGATGGCCGGTAACACACCTCACCGCAAACCCATGACTGTCATAGCAGCAGCCTCTCTGGGCATTGGCTCCATGATCGGTGCCGGCATCTTCGCCTTGATGGGTGAAGCTGGAGCCATTGCCGGCAGTGCCGTCTATCTCTCATTCATTCTTGGTGGCATTGTCGCCCTGCTGAGCGGCTATTCACTGGCCAAGCTGGGTGTACGTTACCCAGCAGCGGGGGGCATTGTCGAGTATCTGGTGCAGAGTTACGGCGTGGGGCTCTTCTCCGGTGCCATGGGTATCATGCTCTACATCTCAGCACTGGTGGCCTTGGCGCTGGTGGCAAAAACCTTCGGCAGTTATGCGGTCACCTTCTTTAATGCGGGGGAAAATCCACACCTCTGGGTCAATGGTTTTGCCAACGGAATTATCATCCTCTTTGTGTTGATCAATCTCAGAGGGGCTGACAGTGTTGCCCGTTGGGAGAAGTTGATCGTTGGTATCAAGATAACGGTGTTGATCGGCTTTGCCATTGTAGGGCTGATCTTTTCTCAGCCAGAGCTACTCTCCCCAGCACTCTACCCTGAAAGTGAGATGGTACTCTACAGTTTAGCCATCACCTTCTTTGCATTTGAGGGCTTCCGAGTCATCACCAATGCCGCCGAGGATATGCCAGACCCAGCCAAAACACTGCCCCGTGCCATGTT
>JAMOMH010000012.1 GCA_027068675.1 Sedimenticola sp. | reverse complement strand
GATGGCCGCAATGCCACCATATCCATTGTCCCTATCGAGAAAATTTAAATGAATAAGCGAGGAAAAATCCTTCTGGTCGGCTTCGGCCCAGGTTCTGAAGAGCAGATGACCCTACGCGCCCGAGCAGCGATCGAAGAGTCGGATGTGGTGATCGGCTACTCAACCTACATCAAGTTGGTTGAGCATCTACTCTCGGGTAAAGAGGTGGTGCGTAAAGGGATGACGGAGGAGATCGACCGCTCTATTGAGGCGCTGGAACAGGCCAAACTGGGCAAGACCGTTGCCCTGATCTCATCCGGTGACATCGGTGTCTACGGCATGGCAGGGCCCACCTATGAGGTGCTGCTGCAGTCGGGTTGGACACCGAATAGCGAGATAGAGGTCGAGGTGATACCGGGCACCACCGCCCTCAACGCGGCGGCCTCCCTGGTCGGTGCGCCGCTGACCCATGACTTTTGTGCCATCTCACTCTCCGATCTGCTCACCCCCTGGCCACAGATCGCCCGACGACTGGAGGCGGCGGCGCGGGGTAACTTTGTTGTCGCCCTCTATAACCCCAAGAGCGGTCGCCGCACCGAACAGATTGTTGAGGCGCAACGCATCCTGTTGCAGTACCGCGCCCCCTCAACGCCTGTCGCCATCGTTAAATCGGCCTATCGCAAACGGCAGAGTATTCAGCAGGTTGAGTTGGCTCAGATGTCACGCTGTGACATCGGCATGCTGAGTACTGTCATCATTGGCAACAGCGATAGCTACTGGCAAGAGGGGTTGATGATTACGCCGAGGGGCTACAGCAATAAGTACCAGAACCTAACCGGCGAAGCCCATGCTGGGGAGGAGGCGGGGCGCTCATTGAGCTTGGGGCTGGAGGGGTGGCAAACGGCTCTGCACCACCATCTGCTGGCCAACCCAGACGAGACTCTGCCGGAGGCAGCGACGCTGTTTGATGTCCCCATGGCCGCCCTGCTGGCTGCATTGGCCAACAGAGAGGATGATCCCGCTTGCCGGTTTCAAGTGGTGCAAGCGCCAACTGAAAAAAGCCGCCAACTGCTGACGCACTGTAAAGGCTGGCCAGACCTTTGTGTCGCACTGCAACAGCCCAATGGTGTAAGTGCCCAGATCGGACTCAAAGGCGAAGCACTCCAGATCGAGGGTGATACGCTCCTTTTGAGCGGGGGGAGCAGCCAGCTACAGATTGATCTCTCCCGCATCGACAGCATCTGGTTTGTGCAGAATGAACAGAGCATTCACTTCCTCGATCAACAGGGCAACAGCCAGTTTCAACTGTCACAACAGGGGGCAGGCTCCGCACACTACCAACAGACACTGCAACAGTTTGCTCAATGATCACCGCTCTGACCATCACCTGCGCTCTACTGCTTGATGCCCTGCTGGGCGAGCCGCGCCGCTGGCATCCGTTAGTCGGTTTTGGCTGGCTGGCGGAGAGGATGGAACAGCGGTTAAACCAACCGCTCAACCGCAGCCGCCTAGCAGGATTAGTGGCTCTGCTGCTATTAACCACTCCCTTCATCCTGATCGCTGCCCTGCTGGATAACCTCAGCCCCTTCATCGGTCTGCTGCTGCTCTATCTGGCTCTGGGGGGCCGCAGTCTGGTGGAGCACGCGCAACAGATCGCCAATAGCCTGAAACAGGATGACTTGGAGAGCTCACGCCGACAGGTGGGCTGGATCGTCAGCCGTGAAACAGGGGCGATGCAGCCTTCCGATGTGACCCGCGCTACCATCGAATCGGTGCTAGAGAATGGCAGCGATGCCATCTTCGGCGCACTGTTCTGGTTTCTGCTCGCTGGGGCACCTGGGGTTGTCGCTTATCGACTGGTCAATACTCTGGATGCCATGTGGGGCTACCGCAACAGCCGCTTCCAGCACTTTGGCTGGGCGGCCGCTCGGCTCGATGATCTGCTCAACTGGGCTCCCGCCCGATTAACGGCGATAACCTATGCAGTGGTCGGCTCTTTTCAGCAGGCTCTCCGCTGCTGGTCACAACAGGCGGCGCTCTGCGACAGCCCCAATGCGGGGCCGGTGATGGCTGCCGGCGCTGGCGCACTCAAACTCCGTTTGGGCGGGGCCTCCATCTACCAGGGGAAAGTTCATCAACGGCCAATTCTGGGCAGCGGCAGCGAACCGGAGATCAGCGATATAGCGCGGGCGATAAAACTGATACGCCATAGTCTGCTGCTGTGGATTGTGGTTATTATCATCGGGGGTGGGCTCCTTGCTTGAACACGGCGGCAGACTACGAGCGGCTGCACATCGCTACGCCATTCCGGTGCCGCAGTGGCTCGATCTCTCAACCGGCATCAACCCAAATGGCTGGCCGGTTCCAGCGATTCCAGAGCGTGTATGGCAGCAGCTACCGGAGGATGAGGATGAGCTAATCGCGACGGCACAATCTTACTATCAGGCTCCTGCCCTACTGCCGGTAGCGGGCTCTCAGGCGGCCATTCAGATGCTCCCTGATCTGCGCCCTACCTGCCAGGTCGGCATCCTCTCACCCGGATACGCTGAACACGCCGCCGCCTGGTCTCGTGCTGGACACATACTTCAGCCGCTCCGCTCAGAACAGATTGATCAGCAGATCGATCATCTCGATGTACTGCTCTTGATTAACCCCAACAACCCTACAGGGGAGTGCTTCTGCCGTGAGCAGCTACTGCTCTGGCGACAGAAACTGGCTAACCGAGGCGGTTGGCTGATCGTAGATGAGGCCTTTATTGACAGCGCCCCCGAGGAGTCTCTGGCTCTGGAGAGCACGCTGCCCGGCCTGATCGTGTTGCGCTCTCTCGGCAAATTTTTTGGCTTGGCGGGGGCGCGAGTCGGTTTTGTTCTGGCAGAAGCCTCGTTCTTAAAAGTTTTGAAAGAACGCTTGGGGCCTTGGGCGCTCTCCGGCCCTGCGCGCTGGATCGCCAGCCAAGCCTTGCAGGATCGTCGCTGGCAACAACAGGCTCGGCAGCAACTGAACCAACAGAGGCTCCAACTCAATCAACTCTTACAGGGTATGGGACTCAAGCCCACAGGAGGGTCTGCCCTGTTCCAGTGGGTTGTCACTCCAGCCGCCAAAAAGATCCATCATCAGTTGGCCCAACTGGGCATCCTGACCCGCCTGTTTCAGGAGCCAAGCAGCCTCCGTTTTGGCCTGCCAGCAGATAGAGCAGCACTGAGCCGCCTACAGGACGCACTACAACAGATTCAGCAAGAGGTCTCCCTACCGTGAGTACATTGATGATTCAGGGCACCACCTCGGATGCGGGTAAAAGCGCACTGGTCACGGGACTCTGTCGCCTGTTGGCTCGACGAAAGCTATCCGTTGCCCCCTTTAAACCACAGAACATGGCCCTCAATAGCGCCGTAACCAGCGATGGTGGTGAGATTGGGCGTGCCCAAGCGGTACAGGCCCAAGCAGCGGGCATTGCACCGCAAACCGATATGAACCCTGTGCTGTTAAAACCCAATAGTGATCAAGGCTCACAGATCATCGTACATGGACACGCCAAGGCCACTATGGAGGCGCAGGATTACCACAGCTACAAACGGGTGGTCATGCCTGCTGTGCTGAGTTCCTATCAGCGGCTGGCCAGCAAATACGCCATCATTCTGGTTGAGGGGGCGGGTAGCCCAGCTGAGATCAATCTGCGTGAAAACGATATTGCCAATATGGGCTTCGCCGAAGCCGTTGATTGTCCGGTGATCCTGGTCGCCGATATTGATCGAGGTGGAGTCTTTGCTCATCTGGTTGGCACTTTGGAGTTATTGAGTGATTCAGAAAGAGCACGGATCAAGGGTTTTGTCATCAACCGCTTTCGTGGTGATATCGCCTTGCTGCAACCCGGCCTGGAGTGGCTGGAACAGCACACCCAGTTGCCCGTTCTTGGGGTGCTGCCCTATCTCCATCAGCTACACTTGGAGGCTGAAGACAGCTTAAACCAGGGGAGCAGCTCCATAACCGGAAATGAGATAAAGATCATCCTGCCGGCTCTGCCTCGTCTGAGCAATCACACCGACTTTGATCCTCTACGGTTACATCCTCAGGTGGATCTACAGATGATCCAGGCAAATCAACCCATACCGGCAGCAGACCTAATCATTCTTCCCGGCAGCAAGAGTGTTTGCCATGACATGGAGTGGTTGAGAAAAGAGGGTTGGGAACAGGCAATCCAGCGTCACCTGCGCTATGGCGGCAAGTTACTGGGCATCTGTGGTGGCTTCCAGATGCTCGGCCAAACTATCAATGACCCCAAAGGCATCGAAGGAAGAGCTGGCGAGAGTAGAGGGCTGGAGCTATTGGCAATGCAGACCACACTGCAAACTGAAAAACAGCTGCATAATGTAACGGGGCAGCTACTATTGGAAGAGACCACTGTCACTGGTTATGAGATCCATGCCGGCATCAGCGAAGGGGAGGCACTGAAGAGGCCACTGGTAGATTTAGGGGGACGAACGGATGGTGCCATCTCATTAGATCATCAGATCATCGGCACCTATCTGCACGGCCTATTCGAGTCCACCGA
>JAMOMH010000011.1 GCA_027068675.1 Sedimenticola sp. | reverse complement strand
ATTTTCCTGAGCCATTTAGGCCCAGCACACCAATTTTAGCACCCGGGAAAAATGAGAGGGAGATGTCGCGGAGAATAACGCGCTTTGGCGGTACGATTTTACCAACGCGATTCATTGTGAATATGTACTGGGCCATAAGTAACTCTTAAATAGATAGTGGGAGTAGGGAGCTATACACCTGTCTGCCTGCTTCCCAATATAGGCAAGGTAGTCGGGCTATTCTTGCATATTCTTTTCAGTAGGATAAGCCAAAAAAATAGTCGGCTGCCAATATGGAAGTCAATAAATAGCCATCTACCTATCTGTCGGGAAATTGTCTTTTTATGTTTCATTGCAGGTGCCAATATTTTGGCGAATCCAGTTTATTAATTGTAAGTCATTGAAAATATAGCATCAATGGGCCTGTTCTCTAGTGGCATGCCAGTTGCATAAGGAGAACTATATCAATTGAGGTGTGCTCAACATGGCTAAAGACGAGAAAGATGTAAATGAAGATGACGATGATTTGGACTTGGGTGATGAGAAGGCTCCAGGCAAAAAGAAACTTATCATCATCATTGCTGGCACCTTCCTGCTGATCAATTTGGCCATTGGGGCTTACCTTTTTCTCTTTACAGGTGATGAAGAGGGAGAGGTTATTGAGGGGGAGGAGGTGGTTGAAGAGGCTGAGGAGGAGGAAGACGATGATCGTCCCATCTTCTACCACGCTATTAATGATTTGGTGGTTAATTTAGAGAGCAAACCCAGTCTGTTACAGGTTGGCTTACAAGTTCGTATAAGAGGTGAGGAGATGGCTGATTTCTTGTCTCACAACGACCCGATGATCCGTCATGAATTCCTCAACATATTGGGTGTTCAAGATGGTGAAAAACTTAAAAAACGTGCCAATAAAGAGGCATTGCAGAAGCAGTTGTTAGATAAGTTACGGCAGATTGCGGCAGAGCAGGGTAGCCCAAAGCCGGAGAAGAGTATTGAGGCGATCTATTTTGTCGCTTTTGTCACACAGTAGATAAGAAGAGAGATTATGAGCGTTAGTGATTTACTCTCACAAGATGAGATTGATGCCCTTCTACATGGCGTAGATGGTGGTGATGTTGTTGATGAGGCGGAGGCGGTAGAGCCGGGTACTGCTTCGTCGTATGATTTTGCAAGTCAGGATCGTATTGTTCGTGGCCGCCTACCCACACTTGAGATGATCAATGAGCGTTTTGCGCGTCACTTTAGAACCAGTATTTTTACCATGCTGCGCCGCAATGCTGATATCTCTGTCTCTGGCATCCAGATGCTCAAATTCTCTGAGTTTATCCATAGTCTGTTTGTCCCTACCAGCCTTAATCTGATTCAAGTCCCACCGCTACGTGGTAAGGGTTTGTGTGTTATTGACCCCAAAATGGTCTTCAGTTTGGTTGATAATTTTTTTGGTGGTACGGGCCGTTTTCACACCAAAATTGAGGGGCGTGATTTTACGCCAACAGAGCTGCGTGTTGTACAGCTGCTACTCAAGCTTGCCTACGCAGACCTAAAAGAGGCCTGGAAACCGGTGCTGGATCTAACCTTTATCCCGTGTGGTGCGGAGGTGAATCCACAATTTGCCAATATTGTTAGCCCCAGTGAGGTGGTTGTGGTCTCTACCTTCCATATTGATTTGGAGAATGGTGGTGGAGATATGTATCTCTGCATACCTTACTCCATGCTTGAGCCGATTCGAGATCTTCTGGATGCAGGTGTGCAGAGTGATCGAGGTGAGCGTGATCGCCGTTGGGAAAATGCGCTACATGATGGCTTCCAAAATGCACATGTAGAACTTTCGTGTGAGTTGACGACAGCGGAGCTAACGCTCTCTGAGTTGGCCCAATTAAAAGAGGGGGATGTGATCCCAATTGATATCCCAGAAATTATAGAGATTAAAGCCTCTGAAACCCCAGTTCTTAAAGGAACATTGGGCAGCAGTAGTGGCAACTATGCGATCAAAGTTGAAGGGTGGTTGGATTATGAGCCATCCAGTAAAGAGCTTATTCTGGCTGAAGAGTAGTCACTCTTTTGTGAGCCTTTCTAATTAAATGGAGTCCAGAAAATGAGTGAAGAAGATAAAGAGAGCAAGTCACCAGATGATGCATTAGCAGATGAGTGGGCTGCTGCATTAGAACAGCAGGCGGATGAAGAGGATCCTGCTGCAGATGGCTCTACCGAGGTTGCTGAATTTGATGCCTTGGAGGAGGGCCCAGTCAATATGGCATCAACAGGTGATGTCAATATGGATGCCATCCTTGATGTACCGGTAACGATCTCTATGGAGATCGGGCGAACCAATGTCACGATTCGTAACTTGCTACAGCTCAACCAAGGCTCTGTTGTTGAGTTGGATCGGCTGGCGGGTGAGCCGATGGATGTGTTGGTCAATGGCACATTGATTGCGCAGGGTGAAGTGGTGGTGGTGAATGAGAAATTTGGTATTCGCCTGACTGATATCATCAGCCAATCTGAACGGGTAAAGAGGTTGCAGTGATGCGGCATTTTGCTGTGATACTACCTTTTTTGCTAACTCCCACTATCGCTCTCTCGGTGGTGGAAAATAGTGAGAAGATTGCACCAAAAGTTGCCGTTTCGCCTATCGGAATGGAGACGGTTTTCTCTACAGCTGGCGGCCTGCTGGTTATTTTAATCCTCATATTTGGTTTGGCATGGGCCTTTAAACGCTACACCCACCTGCCTAAAGGGAGTGGCCAGTGTGTAAAAGTGGTCGGTGGTGTATCACTTGGGCCACGAGAGCGTGTTGTGGTGATTGAGGTCGATGATGTTCGTCTTGTGTTGGGTGTTGCTCCTGGCCGTGTACAGAGACTTCATGTACTAACTGACAAGAGAGATGAAGATAATAATTTTGCCCAACAGTTAAGCCAAGAATTGAAAGGAGAGCAGTGATGAAACTACTGCTTTTGCTTCTACTGTTGCCGCTTAATCTTTTTGCAGCCCCAGGTTTGGATGCTGTAACGGTTGCCACCAATGAAGCGGGTGGGCAGACCTACACATTAAGCATTCAAGTGCTGCTTTTTATGACGGCACTGAGCCTGCTGCCAGGTGCGTTGATGATGATGACCTCCTTTGCTCGCATCATCATTGTATTGGCAATTTTGCGTCAGGCATTGGGTACACAGAGCACACCCAACAACCAGATTTTGGTTGGTTTAGCCCTCTTTCTCACCTTCTTCATCATGGCGCCGGTGTTTGATGAGATCAACACCATGGCGCTCAAGCCCTATCTTAATGAACAGATGACATCTGAACAGGCATTAGAGGCTGCGACCGACCCCATTAAACAGTTCATGTTGGCTCAAACTCGGGAGGATGATCTCGCCATGTTTGCCCGCATTGGTAACTTTGATGAGATGCAAACACGTGATGATGTGCCGATGACACTGCTAATGCCTGCCTTCGCTACCAGTGAGTTGAAGACCGGTTTTCAGATTGGCTTCATCCTCTTTATCCCATTTTTGGTGATTGATATGGTAGTCGCCAGCGTCCTTATGTCGATGGGCATGATGATGCTCTCGCCCATGATTATCTCACTCCCCTTTAAAATCATGCTATTTGTACTGATTGATGGCTGGGCGCTAGTGTTTGGAACACTCGCAGCCAGCTTCTACTAGGAGCATTGATATGACGCCTGAAACAGTCATCACACTCGGTATTCAAACCCTAGAGGTGATCACCCTTCTAGCAGGAATTGTACTGCTGCCAGCACTGCTCATTGGCCTATTGGTAGCCACCTTCCAAGCGGCTACACAGATCAATGAGATGACACTCACCTTCATCCCAAAATTGGCTGTGATTGTTATCGTCTTAATGATGGCCGGGCCGTGGATGTTACGTGTGATGATGACCTTTACCACCCGCCTGATTGAGAGCATACCGGAGTTGATTCATTGAGCTTCACTGATGCTCAACTCAGTGCATGGTTGGCTGCTTTTTTCTGGCCTTTGATTCGTGTGGCAGCACTCTTCTCAAGCGCCCCCATTTTAAGTGCAAAGCAGTTTCCTGTTCGTATGCGGGTGGCACTGGCTCTCTTTATTACCGTGATTATTGTACCTACGTTGCCTCAGCCTCCGGTTGTAGATGTCTTTAGCTATGATGCTTTTTTAATCATGCTACAGCAGATTCTCATTGGCATTTCGATGGGGTTTGTCTTGCAGATGGTGTTTGCAGCGCTAGTCTTTGGTGGGCAAATTACAGCCTACAGTATGGGGCTGGGTTTTGCTTCGATGATTGACCCGCAAAATGGCACCCAAGTGCCGGTAATTTCACAATATTATGTTATTTTAGCCACCTTAATGTTCCTGTTGCTCAATGGTCATTTAACACTGATTGAGATGGTGGTAGATAGCTTTACTTTGCTGCCAATAGCGACGGATGGTATCAGCCGCAATGGTTACTATGAGCTGGTTGCCTGGGGTAGCCAACTCTTCATAAATGGTCTGTTAATGGCGCTGCCTATTGTTGGTATATTGCTGTTGGTTAATCTGGGTATGGGGGTGGTTATGCGTGCTGCTCCTCAACTCAATATCTTTGCGATTGGCTTCCCTATTACCATTGTGTTGGGGTT
>JAMOMH010000010.1 GCA_027068675.1 Sedimenticola sp. | reverse complement strand
TCATCTCATACGGATCTGTCATCGGGTATTCATCATTTGGCAGCATCAGTGTAGAGCTCATCAACGGCTCATCTAACTCCTCCAACAGAGCATGGGCAATAGGGTTTCCTGGTACGCGAATACCGATAGTTTTTCTCTTAGGGTGTTGCAACCGCCGTGGCACCTGTTTAGTCGCAATATGGATAAATGTGTATGGGCCGGGCGTTAATGTTTTCAGCAGGCGGTAATCTTGGTTACCAATTTTTGCGTAGGTGGTGATCTCAGAGAGATCACGACAGACCAGCGTAAAATTATGCTTATCATCCAAGTGGCGGATCTGTCGGATACGTTCCATCGCACGCTTGTCACCAATATGGCAGCCCAAGGCGTAACAAGAGTCTGTTGGGTAGGCGATCACCCCCCCACCACGAATGATATCTACTGCTTGTCGAATCAGGCGTGCCTGTGGGTTTTCTGGATGGATTTGAAAAAATTGAGCCATGAATTATTTGTCATCCATAGTAGGCCAGTCATGCCAAATGGGTTGGCAGCTCTCTGGAATCGCAGGTAGTCTACCAAAATCAGACCAGTTACCTGGTGCGTGGAAATCTGAGCCTGCTGATGCTAGCAGCTCAAATTTAGCGGCTAGATTTGCCATATTAAAGATATCATCCTTACTATAGGTGCCAGAGACCACTTCCATCCCAGCCCCCCCCAACTCTTGGAACTCTCCCAGTAGGTTACAGAGTTTTTTTCGGCTCATTTTATATCGTGCAGGGTGCGCAACAACCGCTTGGCCACCCGCTTGATTAACCCACTCAACCGCCTGAAATAACTCAGCCCAATCACTAGCTACATAGCCGGGCTTTCCGCGTACTAAATAGCGTTTAAATACTTTGTTATAGTCTGATTCCACCCCAATAGAGATGAGGTAACGGGCAAAATGACCACGTCCTATCGACTGGCCATTTGAGAAGGATTTTGCACCCTCATGGGCACCCTCAATACCTGCATCACGTTGCAGGCGGCGACCAATCTCTTCAGCCCGCCAAGCACGGAAATTACGGATTTTTTGCAAGCCACTTTGTAGTGGTTCTGAATGCGGGTCTACACCCAATCCGACTATATGGACATTGTAGCTACACCAACTAACAGAGATCTCAAGACCGTTGATTAGTGATATATTATGCCGCGTCGCAGCATCTCGCGCCTCATCCAACCCATCGGTCGTATCATGGTCAGTCAGTGCCAGCACTTTGACGCCAGACTCAGCTGCTGCAGTAACAACTTCCGTTGGGGAGAGTACACCATCCGAGGCTGTAGAGTGGCAGTGCAAATCATATCTATTCATCATCGCTATATTGTACCTCATCAACCGATATAGACGCAGAGGTGACCACCCTATAAATTAAAGGATATTCCTTAAGGAAACTCTGAACAGTCAAGCTAATTTGACCAGCAGATCGCAAGAAAAGCCTATACTTAGAGATAATATTGAGTGATTCAGCACTTATCAGGGTAAAATCTTGCATTACTCTCCCATTTTCTTTAATTTCCCCAGATGAAATTTTTAGCTGACTTTTTCCCCATCCTCCTCTTCTTCATCGCGTACAAGCTTTACGGCATCTACGCAGCTACCATTGTGGCGATTGCAGCCTCTTTTGCCCAGGTAGCGTGGCACTGGTTCCAGCACAAAGCTGTGCAAAACATGCATCTCATCACATTAGGGATGTTGGTCTTTTTTGGTGGTTTAACACTGGTATTGCAAGATAAGGCCTTCATCATGTGGAAGCCTTCTGTTATCAATTGGCTATTTGCCATCGTCTTTTTAGGTAGTCAATTTATTGGCAAAAAGACATTAATTGAACGAATGATGGACAGCCATATCACACTACCAATGCCCATTTGGCTACGTTTGAATAATATTTGGGTGCTTTTTTTCGTCACCCTAGGAGCGCTCAACCTCTACGTTGCTAACTTTTTCTTTATTGCAGATAGTGCGCTCCGTGAGGCAACTGGGCTATTGGAAATTGACCTTTCACTCTGTGCAGAGCAGTTTAGTGATCAAGCTTTGGCTCTATGTAATGAGGCCCAATCAAGTGAAGCAAGCTGGGTCAACTTTAAACTATTTGGCATGATGGGATTGACCTTCCTATTTATTATTCTCCAGGGCTTCTACCTCTCGCGCCATATCCAGGAAGAGCCAGTCCTCAAGGATCGTTAATGTATTACGCCATCATCTCAGAAGATCATCCTGGAACCCTGGAAAAAAGATTACTGGCACGCCCTGAACATCTTGCTCGCCTAACCCAACTTCAGGATGAGGGACAACTACTCATTGCAGGCCCTCACCCCGCTATCGATTCTGAAGAGCCAGGCAACGCAGGGTTTACAGGCAGCCTTATTGTTGCAGAATTCAGCGACCTAGAGTCTGCCAAAAACTGGGCAGATGCTGACCCCTACATTGCAGCGGGTGTCTACCAACAGGTTACTGTTAAACCCTTTAAATTTGTCTTACCAAACTAATGCCCTAGGATATATCGAATATGAACAAGCGACTTGCCCTGCCAGTAATTATTGCCACCTCACTTACAATGAGCGCTTGTAATAGCCCTACCAATGCATCAAATGAGAAAAAAGCAGCGACTCAAGCCACTATTGAGAAAGCATTAACAGCAGCTGAGGCCGACTCAAATCCTACTGCCAATAGCCCTGCAACAATCACAACCTTAGATGATGACACTCTCATGATCATCAATGGTCAAGCTATCACCAAAACGATGTATGCACTCTACTTTCAAGATCGTACAAAAACGATGCAAGGCGAAAGGCAGTCACCCGAGATGCAGATGAAAGTGCTCAATGAGCTGGCAAATGTCATATTGATCACACAGGATGCTGAAGCTAACAAACTACCCGAAGATAGCAACATCGCTACAGCTCTGCTATTGGGCCGTTCAACACTACTTGCCCAAGCGGGGGTTCAACACCATATCACCAAGAATACACCCGATGATAAGCAGATAGCTGCCCGTTATGAAACGCGCTTTGGAGAGGGAGCACCACAGGAGTTCAAAGCTCGCCATATTCTGTTAGAGCAAGAGGAGCAGGCAAAAGAGATCATCAAAAAATTGAAGAATGGCGACAGTTTTATTGCACTGGCCAAGAAGGAGTCAACAGGCCCTTCGGCCACTACCGGTGGCGACCTAGGCTGGTTTGAGTCAAGCTCGATGGTGCCAGAATTTTCTAAAGAGATCCAAACAATGAAGCAAGGCACCTTCAGCGACAACCCTGTTAAGACTCAATATGGCTGGCATGTCATCCTGCTCGAAGAGACTCGTGATGCAGCAAAACCAGCTTTAAAGGATGTTCAGGAGCAACTAAAAGCTGAGTTACAGCGTGAAGTGATGGCAAAATATATTGAGGGACTGCGTAACAAAGCTGAAATTATCTTTAATGATAAATTGGCAAAGAAGAGGTTACCTGCTGAAGAGAAAACTGCTCACTAAACCCCACAAGTTCATCCCACCATCCCGATGGTAAACATATAAATAAAGCCCAGTATTTACTGGGCTTTATTTGAAAAAACGACGACTAAAAGCTAAAACTATTATCTTCAGATATCCCAAGAATATCCTTGGTAATTGAGTGGCAGCGGCGGCAATTTTTATATGTTCCTGGGGGAAATGCCACTTTTCCATGGCATTTACCGCAATACTTCCCATCAACAATATCTTGCATATTAAACTTGTTAGAGCCTCTCTCTTTAGAGAAGGGTTTTGGATGACAACTATCGCACCCTACCCAGTAGGTGTGCATACCATGAGGAAAGAGAACATCTGCCATAAAATGGACTTTAACCTGGAATAACAATAGGTTATCTAAAAAACCCTCATATGCAGCCTCTTCACCTTGTAGAGTACCAAGAGGGCGTATAATTCCCTCAGAGACCGCTCTGTTCCAGTTAATCATACCAAATTGATCTTTTGGCAATGCACTAAATGCCGGCATATCACCAGGAATTTGCTCAAGCTCTTCAGTGATGCTGAATAGATCAAGATCATTGAGGAACTCTTTTAAAAACTCCTCTTGAGAAGCTTCACAATTTGATTGCAAGACCTGTGCACAGAGGTGATCTATAGCCTTTTGTGCCTGTTTATCACGCTCATCTTCAAACGCAAAGATCGGCGACATAAAAAGACTCAAAGAGAAAAATGTGGAGAACAGTAGGCAACGATGCCATTGCGTCACGTACCTACTCTCCCCACCACTCATATTCATTTAACCTTAATGTTTTTCTTTAACGTGACATCTATTGCAGTCGGCCAATGGAAATGAGACTTTCCCATGACAACGGCCACACCATTTGCCCTCTACAATGCCCTTCATGCTCATGTGGTTGGAGCCTTTGGCCATCTGAAAAATACCGGTATGACAGATTTCACAACTGAGCCAGTAGGTGTGTGTTTTGTGATTAAATATCACATCTTTTACAAAATCACCCTTCGCTTTAATCTCAACACTCATATCAAATGGCGGAACATCAGCTTTATTAACATCAAGTGAACCGGCAGGAGTAATGATGCCATCATCAGCCATTTTCATCCAATCAACCAAACCAAACTTATCCTTCGGCATGC
>JAMOMH010000009.1 GCA_027068675.1 Sedimenticola sp. | reverse complement strand
TTTCGGCTGAAGAGGATAACACCGCCTACCGCAGGGTGTTGCAGCAGTTCACGGTCATTTGCTGATAGCTCCTCCCCTTCGAGGTCGAGCATGATAGGTCCAAGACTCATATTTAATCACTGTCAGGCGGTGAGGGCTCTCTTCTCATCAAAGCAAAACCACTTCAGAGGTTCCCTAGAATAGTTAGCGTGTTATTTTAACTCGAAAAAAGAGTAAAAATGTATAACCTTGTCAGCTTATTGGCTCAAAAATATAGAGATCATCTAAAATTAAACCATGCAGCCATATCCAATTTTTAGTTAAGTTTCCAGACAAATCAGTCGCAAATAGAGAGAAGGTTTATCTTTACAGCGATAAAATTGACAATAATTGAGGGACACCATGCGATCAACAACTCTTCTATCACTTATTTTTCTACTGCTATGTTCACCATTAGTTATCGCAGAAGATGACGAAGAGATTCAGCCGGCTCTTTATTACGAGTTCACCCCCCCATTTATAGCTAACCTTAAGGAAGGGGGGCGCTATGTTCGTTGTGATATCCAGCTAATGACTCGGGATGAAGAGGCATTGGCAATGATCACGCTTCATGCTGCCGCCCTCCGGCACCATCTTTTACTCTTGCTGGCTGAGCAAGATGGTAAGACGATAAAAAATGCCAAAGGCAAAGAGTCTCTAAGGAAAAAATCACTGATTACCGCTAATAAGGCACTGGCTGAAATAGCTAAAGAGGCGAAGATTGAGGCACTTTTTTTCACCAGTTTCTTTGTTCAATAGCGGAAGTTTTTCTCTACAGTGGGAAAAAGATCGGTAGCAATATTGATAGAGTGATCCAGACGATAAAGGTTAGCGGTATGCCCACCCGCATAAAGTCTGAGAATTTGTAACCACCTGCACTAAAAATCAGTAGATTTGTTTTGTAGGCCACGGGGGTGGCGTAACTCATATTGGCACCAAACAGTACGGCTAAAACAAATGCTTCTGGTGACAGCCCTAGCTCATGGGCAATACTAACCGCGATCGGTGTACCAATAACTGCTGCTGCATTATTTGAGACGATATTGGTCAGGATTGCCATTAAGAGCATCAGTCCACTAATCACCATCTCAGGTGGCAACCCCTCGACTAGAGAGACGTAGTTATGGGCTAAAAATATAGCTCCACCCGTTGCGACTAAAGCATGTCCAAGTGCTAAGCTGACAGCCACAATCATAATAACCTGGGTGCTTAGTGCATCTGAGGCATCACGCCAGCTTAGGCATCGTGTCACAAGCATCATGCCCATTCCTGCCAGCGCGCAGACGCTGATTGGAGCTAGGCCAAATGCGGTGAAAGCGACGACCAACAGCATAATGCCAAGAGCAATAGGGGCCTTATCGGTATGGGGCAGATCAACCGTTGCATCCAATACCAGAACATCTCCTGCATTCTTCAGCTCTTTAATACTCTCAGCAGAGCCTTGAGCTAGTAGGACATCACCTAAATTCAGTTTTGCATCACTTAAATCCCCTCGGTGCAACGAGGTACCACCCGCACGGTGGATGGCTAAAATGACCAAACGGTAGCGCTCTGCAAACCGCGCTTCACGTAGTGTCCTCTCAAATAGTGGTGACTGCTCTGTTACCACTATTTCTGCCAACTGCTGCCCTTCGGCTGAGAGTGGGTTCTCGTCACTGATGGGGGTTTCAATATTCGATACATTGTAGAGTTTTGCACCAAGAAGATGTTCAAACTCTTTTAGATTTTCTGGGGAGTCTTGTACCAACAGGCGATCACCTTCACGAATCACCGTGGTTGGCAGGCGACTCACACGAAGATCAAGACCTCGGTAAATCTCCACTATCCGCATCATTCGATCGGTCTTTTCTAAAATCTCCGTCAGTTTTTTGCCGTTTGCAAAGCTATCCTTTTCAATGTGCAACATCGCCTCAAATAGGCGTGGAGAGGTATCAGCTAAGAGGGGAGTGCGGTCTGGCAGCAGACGTGGGGCAATTAACCAGAGGTAGAGAATGGCGATTGCCGCAGCAATGGCAGCGGGGAAGAGAAAATCAAACATGCCAAATTGACGAATGCCAAGATCAGCGGCAATCCCGACCACAAGTAGGTTGGTTGAAGTGCCAATAGTCGTGCCCATGCCACCCACTAGCGTGGCAAATCCCATCGGCATCAGAATGCCAGATGCAGGTTTGCGGCTCCGCAGAGAGGCACTAATCAAGATAGGTAGTAACATCACTACAATCGGTGTGTTATTGAGAAAACCGCTTAAAACTGCCGCAATTGAGAGCGTTAGTAGAAGCGATAGCATCGGTCTAGCGACCCAAAGACGTGACAACAGGCCTGCCAAAGGTTGCAAGGCTCCGGTTGTCTCCAAGCCTCGTCCAACAATCATAAGCGCACAGATAGCGACCAGCGCCTCATGGCCAAAACCAAGGAAAAACTCCTCAGTGTGCAGAGCAACACCATCACGCTGGTAGGGGAATATTTCAAAACCCACCACCAATGCAATCAAGATCACTAAACAAGAACTTTCAAGAGGAATACGGTCACGCGTGAAGAGATAGAGCGCAACGATGATCAGGATGAGAACCGCAAAAGTATGTACGTCTGGAGAGGGTGACAGCATAGGTTTTATTTTGTTGGGTCAGCCATTTTCATAGATGCCAAACATCTGTCAGATGTAGATATCTCTATCGCTAATTATTGCATTATTTTTAGATAGCGGCCAAGTTCTATATTTCTGTGACAATAGATGGTGAGACATTAAAAATGCTCTGAGTAAGTGGCAATTTTTACGTTGTTATTGGTATCTCTGCTTTCACGAATCAGCTCATCACTTGCTAAATTTTGGCCAAATTTTGCTAGTCGATCATAAAGAACAACATTAACTGTTGCCGCCAAATTCATACAACCGATGGTTGGTATATAGACGACCGCATCGGCCTTATTCACTAGGCTTTGGCTAATTGTGCCATCCTCAGGGCCAAAGATGTAAATAGCCTTTTCTGGATGTTGAAATTCAGGCAATGGTGTTGCTCCCTCGACTAACTCAACACATACCATCGCAACATTTTTAGGCACTTTCTCAAGGAGTGTTGCCACCCCGGTTAATGCAATTTTACTGCTTACACGCTTAGTGTCAGATCTAAATTTTGCCGCCCGTTCAAATCGCTGCCCTGTATAAAAAATAGCATCAACTTGGTAGCAACCCGCTGCACGCATCACAGCACCAACATTTATCGGGTTTTTTGGATTAATCAGCCCAATAGCGACATTAAAAGCGTTCATTACTTTATATTTTAATCTCAGTTTATGGCGCTAAAAAACGGGCTGTTCTTCACATATAGTAACTATTGTTTTCAGAAACCACGTGATAAATCGGGAGAACTTAATGGGGAAAGATAGCCTCATCAACAGGTGTGGCGATCTTATTCTTCTCTTCAATCCAATCACCCAAGTCGATCAGACGACAACGCTCACTACAAAAAGGGCGTGATGGAGATTCTGGACACCACTGCACCTCTTTATTGCAATTTGGACAGTTAACGTAGGTTGAGTTTGGCATATTTAAATTGTGCATGTGTTGAGAGAGAATGGGATATCTTCAGCTATCTGGCTTGGACGACTAACACCAGCAGCCATGAGAAAACGAATGTTGAAGCGATGTTTGTTACCACTCACCTCGGGGAAATATAGGACATCATTGGGAACGATCACTTGAATCAATTGGGCAGGTGACTGAGCATCCAAACTTTTCTGGAAGAAACCTTTCTTAGCAACCTCTTGGGCAGGCCGAGTGCTGCCACGAATCAATGAGAGTAGGAGTATGATGGCATCATAAATGGACTGAAACTCATTAAACCAGGACTTTAGCTGCTTCTCGCGCATTTCATGTGGCTGTGATAGCCAAAAATGGTACTGAGGTAGGTCAAAGGCGCAGTTGCCACCAGGAATGCTGCTGCGTTGGATAATAGCGGTTAAGAACTCATTTTCTCGCAGACTTTGACCAATCTGTCCGTTCAGCTGGTAGATCTGGTGGGTAGAACTCTCCAAATCATCCAACACTTGGCTCAACATGTCGATATCAACACCTGGCTGAACACGAATCTGTTCTAAATTGCCCGCCTGCCGCTCTAGCTCTTTTAGGATCTCTTTTTTTAACTCGTAGCGAGAGAATATATTGAGGACATCGAGCAGGCATCTAATTGCTGCTCGACTATCCCAACTATCACTCTGCTCTAAGAAGTAGCTTGTCTGTTGAAAGAGATGCTCCAAACGCAGGAACGTTCTGGCCCTTTCATTGAGTGGATGTTCATAGATAATACTTTCTGACACTGCTATTCCGTTGGTTGACGGCAAACACCCTATTTTGCCTCTTTCTGACTATGAAGGCAAAGAGTCAGCACTACTCTTTTTTTGCTAACATTAGGTAGTGCTGATGCAGCTGTTCAACCTGAATTTTGATCTTATCTGCAGTAGAACTGTTGTCAATGACATCATCAGCCACATCGAGCCGCTGCTGGCGCGCCGTTTGCGCTTGGATAATCTGCTCAATTTGTTGCTGACTCGACCCATCACGCGCTTGAACACGTTTTTTTTGCTGTTCAACAGGGAGGTCAACCACGAGGGTACGATCACCAGGATTAACCATACCACTCTCGAGTAGCAGAGGAATGACAACAATGGCGTAAGAACACTTTAGTGCATCAAGGCGCTCAAGCGTTAATTGCCTGATTCGTGGATGGAGGATTTTCTCAAGTATTTTTCGTTCATCAGGTGCATTAAAAACAAGTCCCCTCAGCTCAGCTCGATTGAGCGTGCCATCATGATTAAGCACCTGTTGTCCAAAATGTTGGCATATTTCATCTAATGCCACTTCTCCTGGTTCAACCAGTTCACGAGCGAGCAAGTCAGTATCAACAACCGGTACACCCAACTGCTCAAATTGGCGGCTAACGGTAGTTTTACCACTACCTATACCACCCGTCAGTGTCACAATAAGCATGCTATTTTCAGTGGTGGTTAGGCGAGGCCAGACCACAGTAGATAAGTACGATTGATCTCTTCGCCCCAGAGCATTGCCACCCAACCTGCAACGGCTAAATAGGGGCCAAATGGAATAGGAATATTACGGTCTCGCCCTAATAGCAAAATTAGACTAATGCCGATAACGGCTCCAACTAGAGCGGAGATCAAAACAATCTGAGGGAGGTACTGCCAGCCTAACCAAGCACCAAAGAGTGCCAGTAGTTTGAAATCACCATATCCCATGCCCTCTTTTCCTGTCAATAACTTGAATAGTTGGTAGACACTCCAGAGAGCAAGGTAGCCAGCAGCTGCACCTATGACAGCTGATTGCAGATCAGTAAACAGACTATTTAGGTTTAGCAGCAAGCCAAACCAAAGGAGAGGTAGCGTAATGCTATCTGGCAGTAGCTGAACATCAAAATCGATCAAGCTTAGAGTAATCAATACCCAGGTAAGCAAAATAGCAGCAACAGCTTGCCAGCCAAAACCAAAATGGGCAGCGACAATAAGAGTTAATAGCGCAGTGGCAGCTTCAACCAGCGGATAACGTAGGCTAATTTTAGCTTGGCAATCAGAACAGCGTCCTCTAAGAAAGAGGTAACTCAACACAGGGATGTTCTCTATCGCAGTAATGGCATGATCACAGTGAGGGCAGCGAGATCTAGGGCGGTTTAAATTAAAAGGCTCGCTCTGTTTTTCGAGTGGTTCTTGGCCAAGCATCTCTCTGCATTCACTCTCCCACTCTCTCTGCATCATGAGAGGCAAACGGTAGATCACCACGTTGAGAAAACTACCCACTATCAAGCCCAACAGAGTACAGACCAGCAAAAATGCCCACTCATTTTGCTGTAGGTATTGAAGAAGGTGCATATTGGGCTAACCCATAATAACGGAACCCATCTTAAAGATAGGCATGTACATCGCAATAACCAAACCACCAATGAGCACACCAAGGATGACCATTATGAGAGGTTCAAGGAGGCTACTCATCGCATCGACTGCATTATCAACCTCCTCTTCATAGAAGTCGGCCACTTTGCTTAGCATCGTATCCAGTGCGCCAGACTCCTCTCCAATAGCAACCATCTGAATCACCATATGAGGAAAGAGTTTTTGTTGTTTCATAGCTAATTGCAGAGCCTGGCCAGTTGCCACATCTTCTCTCATACGCAAAACTGCACTGCTATAGACTACATTACCCGTTGCACCAGCCACTGACTCCAGAGCTTCAACAAGGGGGACACCCGCTGTAAACATAGTGGATAATGTACGGGCAAAACGGGCAATAGCAGCCTTATTAAGGATGCTTCCTATTACAGGCATTTTTAGCAAAATTTTATCGAATGCCTCTCGAAAAGAGCGAGATCTTTTCCATGTATTGCCAAATACGTAGCCAAATGCAGCAAGAGAAAGCAGAATGGCCCACCACCAAGCTGACATAAAATTGGACATTTTCACAACAATTTGCGTAAACATAGGCAGGTCTGCACCAAAACCTGCAAACAACTGCTCAAATTGTGGGATAACAAAGATCATAATGATAGAAGTTACCAGAATAGCGATACCAATGACTGCCGCAGGATAGAAGAGTGCTTTTTTAATCTTCCCTTTAATTGACTCCGTCTTCTCTTTATAGGTTGCGATCTTATCCAATAGTGTTTCAAGCACACCCGCCTGCTCACCCGCCTCTACCAAATTACAAAAGAGGTCATCAAAGTGGAGAGGGTGTTTTTTCAATGATTCTGTTAATGATAAACCGCTTTCAACATCCCCCTTAACCGCAAGAATAAGATCCTGCATTGAGGGGTTTTCATGCCCTTTTCCGACGATATCAAAAGCCTGGACAATAGGTACACCCGCATTAAGCATCGTGGCAAGCTGACGACTAAAGATGGCAATATCTTTGGGCTTTATCGCCTTCTTTCTTGCACTAAAAAGCGAGGCCGCTTTCTTTTTTACCTTTGAAGGGTTGATACCTTGCCGACGTAGATCAGCTCTAACCAATGCAATGCTGGCAGCTCGGCTTTCGCCCGTTATTTTAGCACCGCGTTTATCTGTACCTTCCCAGGCAAAAACAATGGGCTTGCTCTTATTTTTTACGGAAACCGCCATAATCCTTCCAAAATGTTACCCACCAGCATAGTGAGCTGGCATAAATTAAATATAGTTGGTTTACAATTTATTCCCACATGTCACAAACTGAGGGTGTTTACGTTGGCTAATCTTTGGTTACTCGGTTAACCTCTTCGAGACTCGTAACCCCTTCCATAATTTTTCTCAAACCTGACCGTCTCAGGTCTGCAATCCCCTCTTTTCCAGCTTGCTCACCCAGCTGGAGTGAGTTGCCATTTTCCATAATAATTTTACTCATCTCCCCAGAGATAGGCATTACCTGAAATATACCAACACGTCCCTTATATCCGCCGTTACATAGATCACATCCTACGGGTTTGTAGATTGTAATTCCTGCCTTAATCTCCGCTTCTGTGAAGCCTTCATCTTTTAATACATCATTAGGCAAACCATCTTCAACTTTCTTACAGTGTGAGCAGAGCCGCCGGGCCAAGCGCTGTGCAATGATGAGCATGACGGATGATGCGATATTAAAGGCTGGGATGCCCATATTGGATAAGCGTGTTAATGTTTGCGGGGCATCATTTGTATGGAGTGTTGAGAGAACAAGATGCCCTGTCTGGGCCGCTTTAATCGCAATTTCAGCAGTTTCAAGATCTCGAATCTCACCCACCATCACCACATCAGGATCTTGCCGCAGAAAGGCTCGTAGCGCTTCAGCAAAGGTCATTCCTGTTCTGGCATTTTGGTTAACTTGATTAATTCCTGCCACCTGGATTTCAACAGGATCCTCTACTGTGGATATATTGATCTCAGGCTCATTGAGCAGATTAAGTGCGGTGTAGAGTGTAACGGTCTTACCACTACCCGTTGGCCCAGTCACTAGGATCATGCCATAGGGTTTTTTAATAGCGGTAAGGAAGGCCTCCTCCTGCTCTTTGGCAAAACCCAATGCTTCGATACCTATCTCAGCAGAGGCGGGATCAAGAATACGCAGCACAATCTTCTCACCATAGAGTGTTGGGCATGTATTAACACGAAAATCGATAGAGCGGTTTTTTGACAGCTTCATCTTGATTCGCCCATCCTGGGGAACCCGTCGTTCAGCAATATTCATCCGAGACATCACTTTGATTCTAGCGGTCAGTCGGCTTGCCAAGTTGTTGGGGGGTGAAGCAATTTCACTGAGCATGCCATCCATCCTGTAGCGGATACGGAATTTATACTCATAAGGCTCTAAGTGGATATCTGAGGCACCGGCATTGATTGCATCTAATAATATTTTATTAACAAATCGCACAACAGGTGCATCATCAATATCAAGATCACCATCATCCGATGGCTCTTCTTCACCACCAGAGATATCGAGGTTGTCTAAATCTGCATCTAGCAGATCTGTCATACTGGTATCTTGTTCCTCTAATGTTTCATCAATAAGTTTGCTCAGCACATCATCTTTGACAAGGATCGACTCTGTAGCCATGCCTGTATTAAAGCGAATCTCATCCAAACCCTGATGATTGGTAGGGTCTGATACTGCAAGGAATAGGCGATTGCCCCGTTTAAACAGTGGCAATATATGGTGAGCTAAAACCAGCTTTTCTGGCACAATATCTTTAGGCAGCAGCTCTGTATCCATCGCCGCTAGATCAAAGATGGGTACACCAAATCCCTTTGAGGCCGCAAGTGCAATCTCACCACTCTTCAGTATCTTCTTGGTGACTAAGTAGGTGACAAAAGGCTGTTTTTCGCTCAATGAGGCTGCAAACGCCTCTGTAGTCTCATCTTGAGAAAGTAATTTCTCTTGGATTAGACAGCGTGCCAAGCCACTCAGGTTTACATTTGTTTTTATCGTTGCCATCCCATGTTTCCAAAATAGATCTTAACAGCGAACACTCAAAAGGCTTGTTAGCAAGGCATAAATGGCTTGCTAAAATACAGAAAACCAACAGGTATGGTAAAAGATCAACAAACCGCCACAACTTTATGAACTATATGGAGAATAGTAGTTTAGAATCTCTTTAGGATCAATTTTAAATCTTGAGAAATTATAACAACACTCATGCACTCTTTTGTAGAGCTGCGATCTGCTCACCCATGTGAAGAGATAGCCCAGGAGAGAGCCTCTCATCCCAAGTAATACGCTCTTTTCCAAACAGTAGGATAACGGTTGACCCCATATTAAAACGCCCCATCTCTGCCCCTTTAGAGAGCAGCACATTGTGAGGCTTATTTCCGTAATTCCAGCGCTTCACACCACGATAATTTGGCGCTACAGCTCCTGCCCAGATGGTATCAATACTCGCAACAAAAATAGCACCAACAAGAATAACAGCAACAGGCCCCACTTCAGTCTCAAAAATAGAGACTA
>JAMOMH010000008.1 GCA_027068675.1 Sedimenticola sp. | reverse complement strand
GTAAGTGATTCGGTAGAGCCGAGGAAGAGATACCCTCCTGGCTTAAGTGCCTTGGCCATCCTTGAGAGGATATCTTTCTTCAGATCATTAGAGAAATAGATCAGAACATTTCGGCAGAAGATGACATCAAACTTGCCTAACCTATCATAGCTATTGTTCAGATTGATCTCCTGGAATTTCACTCGTTTTTTTATATCTGGGTGAACCGCTAAATCATCACCTAATTTTACAAAAAACCGCTCTCTTTGCTCCTGATTCAACCCCCTGGAAATTGACATGCCATTGTACACACCACGCCGTGCCTCTTCT
Organism: Sedimenticola sp.; assembly: GCA_027068675.1. Lineage (GTDB taxonomy): Bacteria > Pseudomonadota > Gammaproteobacteria > Chromatiales > Chromatiaceae > JAKITT01. Next base: position 9,973 of record JAMOMH010000008.1, on the reverse strand, counting down.
AGAATATGGGTCGATATATCTGTCGCAATCACCTCTACACCACCACGTAGTCTTCCAGGATTTTTGGAGAGATAGCTCTGAACCTCCATGCTAATAGTGTACGGCTCTTGACCTGAGGAGCATGCAGCAGACCAAATCCGTAAAGATTTGCTCATCGTTGACTCAGCCTCATTAAAAATAAGCTCAGATAAAATACGAAAATGTGCCATATCACGAAACCAAAAGGTCTCATTGGTCGTCATCGCATCAATGACAGCCACTTTCAGTCGTGCCTGCCGCCCCGTATAAAGCAGATTAAATAGCTCAGAGAGGGACTCTATCGGCTGTTTATGAATTAGAATATTAAGCCGACTTTCAACTAAATACTCTTTTCCATCACCCAGCAAAATACCGCAGGCATCTTGCAGATATTTTCTGAAGTCGCCATATTCCTTTGGTGTAATCTTCTTGTTTTTTAAGCTCATCGCCTCAAACTTTTATGAAGGGTGTTCCAACTGATGCTCTTTAATACGTGCCTGTACAAGCCGTGCAAACTCATTTGGTTCAAATTTTGACAGAAACTGGTCTGCTCCTACACTCTTCACCATCTCTCTATTAAAACCACCACTCAGAGATGAGTGTAAAATGATGTACATATCACATAAATCAGCACTACTCCTGATATTAGAGACCAGCGTATAACCATCCATCTTTGGCATCTCAATATCAGAGATAACCATCGCTAGATGTTGATATTTCACCCCCTCTTTTTGCCAAATCTTGAGCTGCTCTAGGGCCTCTAGACCATCTTTTTTAAAGACACTTTCAACACCAATTTGATCTAAAGCACGTTTAATTTGGTTTCGTGCCACCTCTGAGTCATCAACCACCAGAACAAAGTGCTCTCCTGGAATCTGTTCTGTCGCAATGATCTCCTCAATAACAGTATCATCAACCCCAAGAACCTCACTCATCACTTTTTCTACATCAATAATTTCAACAAGGGCATCATCAATGGTTATCACCGCGGTCATGTAGTTAGAGCGGCCCAAACCAGCGGGTGGTGGTAAAACAAACTCCCAATCAACATTAACAATCCGCTCCACCCCCCCTACCAAAAAACCGACAACATGGCGATTACACTCAGTGATAATGACGGATGTTGTCTTATTGATCTCCATAGGCGGGCCACCCACAGCCATACAGAGATCCATCACTGGAACAATCTGCCCTCTCATGTGTGCATTGCCACGTATTACCGCATGACTTCCAGGAATATCTGTCAAAAGAGGGCACTGAATAATTTCTTTTACTTTGAAGACATTAATACCAAAAAGTTGTCGCCCAATGAGGCGAAACAGCAGCAGCTCCAAACGACTATGTTCTTCACTCTTCACAATGCCCACTGCGGGTTCAGCCATTTACCACCCCCTATAAATAGTCTATCAATTTCACCTATTTACTTGAGTTTCGGCCAATGAATTAATTTCTTTAAATATATGTTGAGCCAAAGCAGCTAACTCAGAGTCCCCTCTACTTTCAGCAGGTTCATCGGTTAGAGATGATTAAAAAGAGAACATCGGCATGTTTGTTGCTCTAGTTTTAGGTAGGGCACTATTCCGCCATAAAATTGACAGACGAAGGTTGAGCTATAACTTTTTTGCTATCCGGCTTTTTCTTATGATTATTAACAAGTTTCTATATTGCATAGATAATGCACCTAGCACCCTGCTGTTATTGGTCATTTTGACAATAACGACAGCACCACTCATTGCAGATGAAACACCGCTACAATCGCACAACACCATAGAAGAGGCCATAAAGAGATACCTCTTGAGCATGAGCCAAAAACATGGAGGAAAAGTCAATATCACAGTTGGCCGACTTGATAGCCGACTGAGACTCAGAGCGTGTACAGAGGCACTATCTACCTTCAGCCCTCCAGGTAGGCAGACAACAGGCAAGACAACCGTTGGTGTCAGGTGTGACGACAGTAAACCCTGGACAATCTACGTCGCTGCACAAGTAGGCATCATGGAGCAGATCGTTATCGCCAATAAAAACCTGCCAAGAGGCACACATCTAACGGCTGAAGACCTCTACCTTGAAGAGCGCGATGTCACACGACTCCACCGCGGCTATCTCACAGATATTTCTCAAGCAGCCAACAAAACAGTCTTAAGAATGGTTCGACAAGGTACCCCTTTATCACCCAGCAAGATCAACGCACCCACAGCCATAAAACGAGGTGCTGATATCACTATCCTCTCAAAGGTTGGTAGTATTGAGGTCAGGATGAGAGGCACTGCACTAGGCAGTGGATCGATAGGAGATCAAATTAAAGTGAAAAATAGCCGGTCAAAACGCCTGGTAAACGCACAGATCATCTCATCTTCTCTTGTTAGAGTTGGCTCATGAGCTGATCCTGCCTCACCTATTAACGGTAGAGCCGAATCATTAAAGAATGCTATCTTTGGGCCGATAGTTTTATTGGACTAATTTAACTACTCAGCAAGCAGTAGTAACAACAAATTTTAGGTGATGCATGGCAGTACAACTCTACGGTGTATCGGGACGAGCTATACAAAATTCTGGCTCCAACGGCACCATTCGAAAAAAAGGCGGGACAGACCTCAGTACCCCACCAAGTGCAACAAATAGCACAGAGACCGTCTCTGTCTCCAGTGCGGCAAGCCAACTCCAAGCACTTGAAGCTGCCATTGCCGAGATGCCCGTGGCTGACATGCAACTCGTCGAATCGATCCAATTGGCTCTCACAACAGGTGATTATCACGTCAACGGAGAGGCATCTGCTGAGGGATTGCTTGAGATAGAGAGAAAACTCCCCTAACTATTATGATCACTATTGAACATCTTCAAGCACTCACTAAACAGGTCACCAAACAGAGCGATTTTGCTCAACGACTGTTAGACAATCTGGCATCAGAGCATAATGCTCTTCTTGCTGCCGATGCTGACTCACTAGATAAGGTGGTTGGTGAAAAACAGGCACTTCTTAAGCAGCTTGAAGCGGGTTTGGCAAATATCACTCAATCTATCTCAAAGCACGGCTTTGCAGCAGATTTCAGTGGGTTTGATGCACTACTTCAACAACTTCCTGAAAATACACCGCTACATCGGCAGTGGGAGCAACTTCAGGAATTAGCAGGTAAGTGCAAACAGCAAAATGAGCTAAATGGGGGCATTGTTTCACTAAAGCAGCAGCACATACGGCAAGCACTGGACATCCTTAAAGGCGCACCTCCAAGTAAAAATACTTATGACAAGCAGGGTACAATTGATAGCTATTTAGATAAAAGCGGCTATACAAAAGCCTGACTAAGACCCCTGGTAGCCGTTAAAAAATTGAAAAAGGATTCATTATGTTCCTCAGAATGAAACGGTCACGCACTAAAGAGAGAGAAAGAAATGCTCTTGTCACCCAGGAAATTACAAACCCCTATCGCATTAATGAGCTACTTACTCTAATTTCAGACAAGCATGCGACACTAGAGGCCCGTATTCCTGGTGATGCAAACGGCTACACCACCTATCTGCTAGATCTATTTCCCAATCAGCATCGACTTGCTGTTGACGAGTTAAAACCTAATGAGGGACACATTAACTTCTTAGCCAGCAAAGAGCTGGAATTAAGCTGTTCGATCGATGGCATGTTGATCAACTTTAAAACTGAACTGAAGGAGAAGGGGGAAGCAGAGGGGATCACCTTCTATCGTGTTATTTTCCCGAGTAGTATAAGCTTCTTACAGCGTCGCCAGCATCCTCGAGTCACCATTCCGGGTTCAGCCAATTTTCAAGCACACCATGAGCGCAACCAGCACGCGTTTAATGGATATGTACAGGATCTTTCAGCCTCTGGCATCGCTATCTTGCTAGATGGTATTCATTCAATCAAACAGGATGAAGTACTAACCGGTTGCACCGCTCAATTACCACTCATCGGCACCATCACTTTTGACTTAGAGGTCTGCCATACCTTCATCGATCCCAGCCAAAAAGTGATAAAAATGGGTGGCTCATTTGCCAAAATGGACTCTGCTACAAAAGGTAAATTAAAGGGATTGATCAAACATCTGCAAAACCAATAATTATAAGCCACAGGCGCGATGCATAATGAATTATCGCATATTGGGGAAGGACTTATTCAGAGATTTCTTAGGAACTAAAGATTAGAGATAATTTTAATACAACTCTAGTTTTCTCTAACCACAATAAACTAACGCGCATCTCTCCATCTTTAGCTTAAATTTCTCTCCATCAGCTGCGTGTAGTGTAAACTTGCCGGTAATCCATTCAAGCGTGAAAGAGCCATCATGAACACCCCATTTTCAAGCCTGCCGTTATCCTCTGAGATGCTGGCTAACCTTAAATCACTCAATTATCAGCAGATGACTCCCATCCAAGCAGCTGGCCTCCCTGCTTTATTGGATGGCAAAGATCTAATCGCACAAGCTAAAACGGGGAGTGGCAAAACAGCCACTTTTGGCATTGGTCTACTGCATAAATTGAATGTAGCCCACTACCGCATCCAAGCACTTATACTCTGCCCAACGCGTGAATTGGCTGATCAAGTCGGTAAAGAGATACGTCGATTAGCACGCTGCAAACCCAACACAAAACTGGTTACTCTTTGTGGCGGTAAATCCTTCGGCCCTCAAGTGGGTTCACTGGAGCATGGTGCCCATATTGCAGTAGGTACGCCAGGTAGGCTTTTAAAGCATATCCAAAAAGGGACTCTGCTCTTAAGAAATGTCGAAACACTCATATTGGATGAAGCTGACCGTATGCTTGATATGGGTTTCTATGATGATATCTCTACGATCGTGGCTGAGTTACCCAACAAGCGACAAACGCTCCTCTTCTCAGCCACCTACCCTGACACGATTAAAACCATGAGCCGCCGTTTTCAGCATGACCCCATCGTAGTCACTGTTGATGCGACTCACTCAGATAGCCATATTAAACAGCACTTCTATGAGGTAGAGAAAGGACAGCGGGTAAGAACAATGGCGGCACTGCTCAGCCGACATAAACCTGAATCAACGGTTATCTTTTGCAATACTCGCCAACAGTGCAATGAGGTATTGGAGGAGCTACAGCAACGCGGCTTTGAGGCCCTGGCACTGCATGGTGATCTAGACCAAAAAGAGCGTGATCAAGTGCTCGTAATGTTCTCAAACAAAAGCTGCCCTATTCTGGTCGCTACCGATGTCGCTGCCCGCGGCCTTGATATTAAAGATTTAGGCGCGGTGATCAACTTTGAACTCTCACGAGATCCAGAGGTGCATGTTCACCGTATTGGGCGTACCGGTCGTGCTGGTAAAAAAGGGATCGCAATCAGTCTATACATCGCCTCTGAGGCCTATCGAATCAATGCACTTGAAGAGTATTTAAAAACCCCCATCAAAGTTGAGAGAGTAAACAATATTGAGATTGATGAGCATGTAAAACTACAATCACCGATGGTCACTTTCTGCATTGATGGTGGCAGAAAAGATAAAGTCCGCCCTGGCGATATTCTTGGTGCACTCACAGGCGATGGTGGTATTCCTGGAGATAAGGTAGGAAAAATCGATATTTTTGACCGGATTGCCTATGTCGCAATTGATCGAACAATTCGAAAAAAAGCGCAAAAACAGTTATCTGAAGGGAAGATTAAAGGTCGCCGTTTTAAGGTGAGGCGACTCATTTCATTTGCTTAATAGAGAGCTTGAACTAGTATATTTTGATCGACTAAGGAAACATCGATCTACGCAAAAGAACATTGTGCTATATTTCACCGTATCAAAAAAAATAAAGCCGAGTAATTTATGACCAGTAATCACAGTGGATCTGACTCACTCGTCACGCTTAAACAGCAAATACAAACGTTACAATCTGAACTAACAACCGAGCAAGAGAGGCGAAAAACAGCCGAGTGCCGATTAAATACCATTCTCACCTCTGTTGTAGATGCCATTATAAGTATCGATGAAACGGGTGTTGTAAAAACCTATAATCGCGCGGCTACTGAGATGTTTGGGTACCCTGAAAAAGAGGTGGTGGGTCAAAATGTCTGCATGCTGATGCCCGAGAGCTATCGCAGCAGACATCTACACGGTTTAAATCGCTATAACGCGAGTGGAAAACCCACCATATTAGGCACTTGCGTTGAGGTAACAGGGCTCAATAGTAAAGGTGCAGAAATCCCGATTGAACTCACCATTAGTGAGATCATTATCAATGGAGCTAGACAATATACCGGCATCATCCGTGATATCACTGAACGCAAAGAGGCAGAGGAGAAAATTCGCTACCTCGCCCACCATGATCAATTAACAAAATTACCCAACCGAAATATGTTCAATATTCACCTTGAACGAGCCATCATGCGAGTAAAGAGGAACCAGACTGATCTCGCATTAATGTACTTAGACCTTGATCGATTTAAACCCGTCAATGACAACTTTGGTCATGATGCCGGTGATGCTGTTTTACAAGAGATTGCTAAGCGTCTCAGCACCTCAATAAGATCAACAGACACCGTCTCTCGGGTGGGCGGCGATGAGTTTGTCGTTATTTTAGAGTGCATTCAAGGCAATGATAATGCCGTAAAACTTGCCGAGCGATTGATAGAGGCTATACAACAACCCATTAGCTACGAAGATGAATCATTCCATATAGGTGCCAGTATCGGAATATCCTTCCTATCCAACATCACTAATCAAGCAGATAAACTTCTTAAACAAGCCGATACAGCCATGTATCGAGCCAAAGAGGCTGGACGCAACACCTACAAAATATTTACCGAAGAGAGTAGCCTGATATAGCCATCACTCATACATCTATGCTCTATTCTCTCCCACTCATTCTGTTTTTTAGCCTCATAGTCAGTAGTTGCGGGCAGAGTGAAATATATGAGCTCAACCAATCAACCGCTGTTGGTGTTCCCTACCAAGAGATACCCGCTGGGCTAACCTCAATCAAAGCCGAAGCATGTGGCGTTTGTCACCAAGAGATCTATGCCGAGTGGCGCACTACCATGCATGCAGCAGCCTATACAGATCCATTCTTCCAGGCCTACTGGAAAAAAGATGAACAGACCTGGTCCTGCCTCACCTGTCATACTCCGCTCGAGAACCAGCTAGAACAGCGCATCACCCACTTTAGCGGAGGTGATTTAACCCAACCACAGTTTGAAACCAACAGCCGATTTGATGCAGAACTGCAACAGGAGGGGATAACCTGTGCCGCCTGTCATCTACGCGATGGCATCATCTACGGCCCCTACCCTGCTGAACAGCTTAATGCCCCACACCCTGTCGCTTATGATGAGCGTTTCCTATCCGAAAGTATCTGTCTCGAGTGCCATGAAGTGGCTGCCCCCCCCTTTTCACTGATGAAATCAGCTGTCTGTAGCACGGGCGGCGAGTGGAAAAATGGCCCCTACATTAGCCAAGGTTACCGCTGCCAAACCTGTCACATGCCTGATATAACACGGCCATTAGTCGCAGGTATGAAACCTCGCAAAGGGGGGCAACACCTCTGGCGAGGAGGCAACTCACCCGAGCAGGTTGCAAAAGCACTGACTATCACCGTTACACCATTCGGTAGTAATGAGATTAGAGTCGATATCACTAATAGTGGTGCTGGCCATAAATTTCCGACCGGTGATCCTGACCGAGAGGTCTTTATAACAGCCCGTCTGATCAATAGTGCAGGCGATGTTTTAGAGAGTGATGAGCTACATATCAGACGTTTAATCATCTGGAAACCCATCATGATTGAGCTAAGTGATAATCGAATAAAACCGTTAGAGAGCAGAGCTCTTTTCCTCTCTCTCCCCAATGAAAACAAGCGGCAAGGGTTAAAAGTAGAAGTTGAAGGGATCTATCAGATTCTCTCTGAACGGGCACGTAAAAAGCTCGAAGCCAACTATGGGTTAAAGGATTATCCGCCTATTAGATATAGTTTTCTGCAAAAACAATTCAGCCTATCTGGCCATGAAGAGAAAAGCGCTTCAGAAGAGCCATAAACTCACTCATTGATAACGGGGTCAAGTGTGTAGAGCAATGATTGAATCAACAGAGAGACATCCTTTCGCTCTCTAGCATCAACCTCAAAAACAGGAGCATTTAGCTCTCGCTCTCTCAGAGCTATGCGGTACTCTTCGATAGTTGGTTTATTGCTGACGTCAAATTGCGTCACACCAATAACAACCGTTGTCTCTGCAATAAAACCTTTAAATGCTTCGAGAAAAAAATCAAGATCCTGAAAAGGGTTATCACGCGAGTTATCTAGCAACAGCACAAGGCCAATTCCCCCCTTAGTTAGGATCTGCCACATGAAATCAAAGCGCTCTTGTCCAGGAGTACCATAGAGCTGAATCAGCTCACCATCGGCCAGTTGGATTGTGCCGTAATCCATCGCAACTGTGGTCGACTTCTTTCTATTTTTTGTCATATCACTGGCTAACTTATCTGTTAGCAGTGGTGCCTCATCACTCAGTGATGAAATGGCTGTTGTTTTTCCTGCCCCCACTGGGCCTGTAAATACAATTTTATAGTTACTCATAACGAAGCATCCGGCCTCATTGACCGCGTTAATTTTTCCAAAATACGTGTTAACAGCCCTGATTTGGCACTCTTTTGCACTTTTGGGGCTTCAACCATCAAATCTGATGCTCGTCTCGCTTGTCCCGCTAAACCGACTTGGTTAGCTGCAGTAAAAAATGCAAAAACATAGCGTTGTGGAATTTGCAGTGTTGTAGCAATATCAATCAGAGAGCGGGGGTATTTAACAAGGCAGGCTGAAATACGTAGTGCATGCGGTGTCACAATTATGCGCGTAAAGTTTGGCCACGCCCGCAAATAGACCGGTTTCTCTATGGTGATACCTATTGGTAGGCGGCCACGGGCACTCCAGAGTGCCATCTTCCATAAAAACGTCTCAATATCGTGATACTCCCCTTTGCTGGGAGGGGCGAAGTTATCACTCTGTTTGATTGATTTAATCTCAACATCAGCCATATTGATAACGCCGCCTTTGCCCGATACTGAAACGATGGAGATCGCTTGCAATTGGCGATCCGTCAGCTCCACGTGAATTTTCCCTGTTAAGGGGAATATGGTGATCGGCTGCCAAAAACCAACCACTTGTGTAACACGCTGATGCTCCATCGCCTCACTACAGGCCTGTTGCAGTTTGCCCAAAAGATAGTTGTTAGGGTCAAAGTAGATGGTTGAAAGCTGCTGTGGATTGAGGACATCAATATCTTTAGCCGAGCCAACAAATGAGTGTATCTCTGTTTCAGTCAGTAGATTAGCGGCATAACCAGGAGAGTGGCTAGCTGTTTTTATCACAGGCTTAGCCACTTTAGATGCCTGTTTTTTCTCTTTAGCGGGAGTCGTTTTATAGATGCCTGCATCAGCTAAAACAGACTTCAGCTGATTGATATTAATCGGCTTGCGTAAAAACTGATGCCCAGCCACACTCTTAGTAGAGAGTGACATGATGATCATCTGATGGTCTGGATATTTGGCACTAACCTCTTGGTACCGATCCTCAGCACCATAGCCATCCATATCAATAAGAAAAACATCTGCCTGAGGCTCATCAACTAAACTAAATGCGTTGTTACAGTTATGTTTAAAAAAGAGTTTCAGCGCATTTCTGCTCCGTTCATCAACCCCTACAACATGCAACTTCAACACCTTTTGATCATTATTTTCTGTCATTATTACTATTTGCAAAAAACCTTTAGTGAGTAGATAGCCACACTTAAGGAAGCTCTGAATAAGTCATGATTGTTTTAGACTAACTTAATCAGAGTTTCCTCGACTAATTAGAATTAAAATTCTTACTATCAAAGCTAATTATAGGACACTCAGCTTAAAGAGACCCTTGAGTAAATTGGGTTTTTAAGCGATGTGTGAAGCACTAGGGAAGCTCTGAACAAGTCATGATTGCTTTATACTGGCTGAAATTGCCCCAA
>JAMOMH010000007.1 GCA_027068675.1 Sedimenticola sp. | reverse complement strand
AAAACCAACACTTCAAACACCACCTTTAGCAGAATAAATACCACTAAAGTAGTGGTTATATTTGACCCTGCCAGATCGGTCTGGTATATATTCGCGGCTTAAATTTTTAAGCTGAAGGGCAAGTGACACTTTCAATTGCACTACAGATTTTTTAGCGACGACCGCTCTTGGTGAGCGGTGTTGTGATAAACACAGAACTTCATAAACATTTTTAGAGGCGATAACAATGACCAAATGGCTGATTTCAGTATCGATTGCACTAACACTTGCTGCGGGCGTTGTTAATGCACAAGGCGATATAGAGGCGGGTAAAACTAAAGCGGTAGTCTGCGCTGGCTGTCACGGCCCTGATGGCAACTCATTCAATCCAATGTGGCCAAAACTAGCCGGCATAAGCACCAGCTACTTCACTAAACAGATTAATGATTTCAAAGCGGGTACTCGTAAAGACCCAATCATGAGCGCTCAGGCAGATGCTATCAGTGATGAAGATCTCATTAACCTAGCGGCTTACTTCAGCAGTCAGACTCGTAGCACAGGCACTACTGCTGCCGATCAAGCGGAGCTGGGCGGAAAAATTTATCGTGCAGGTAACAGCGCAACTAATGTTGCTGCTTGCATGGCATGTCATGGCCCAACCGGCACTGGCAATGATGCAGCTGGCTTCCCAAGTCTTGCAGGACAGCAAGCGCTCTACATTGAAAAAGCACTGAAAGATTTCCGCTCTGGTGCTCGTGTCAACGACGTCAACGACATGATGCGCGGTGTATCCGCCAACATGACTGATGCTGAGATCACAGCCGTTGCTCAATTTGTTCAGGGCCTGCAACCATAACGCAGTAGCACGACAAGTTGATAAGAAGGGGTGGCTTTGGCCACCCTTTTTTATTGTCTGTAACTTAAGGGAACTCTAAAGCAAGACAGCAAAATAAGAGTGACCATCTAAACTTAAAAGAGAGTATTCTCAAGATAAGAGCCATCACACCAGCTGAAGAGGCTAGAATGGAAGAGGCAGCTACAGTAGACAAGGACAATAGAACCAAAAAGCAGCTGCGCCTTCTGACATATAACATCCAGAGCGGTATCGATACCAAGCGTTACCGAGAGTATCTGACCAAAGGGTGGCGACAGCTTCTGCCGCATCGTGAACGCCAACTCAATCTCAACCGTATTGCTAACATGCTGCATCAATATGACATCGTGGGGCTACAGGAGGTGGATGCTGGTAGCTTACGCAGTGGTTTTATTGACCAGACCGAGTATCTTGCCCATCGGGCAGGCTTTCCCTACTGGTACAAACAGGTCAACCGTAAACTGGGCAAATTTGCCCAGCACAGCAATGGCCTGCTGAGCAAAATACAACCCAGTTGGATCGATGAATATAGACTACCTGGACTGCCTGGGCGCGGGGCGATAGTGGTTGAGTTTGAATCATCAAACGAGACGCTCGCCATCTGCATTCTCCATCTTGCATTGAGCCGACGAGCCAGATCACGCCAACTCACCTACTTGAGTGAGCTTGTTGGCCACTATCAACATCTCATTGTGATGGGCGACTTCAACTGCAATAACGAGGCGCGTGAATTTCAAGCGCTCACTGAGAGCACCCAATTAAAAAGCCCCTCCAGTGAGCTGAAGAGCTTTCCAAGCTGGCGGCCATTGCATATGCTTGACCATATTTTAGCCTCACCATCACTCACCATCCAACGGGCACGAGTGCTTGACTACCCTCACTCCGACCATCTTCCCGTCAGTGTTGATATCCTCTTGCCTGAAAGTATTCAATTTTTGTAATTTAATCCTGTTTCAGCCAGAATTGGCTCGTGAACCAAAGTTCAGCCCAATCATAGCGACAACAACAGCAACAAATAGAGGAAGCAGCGTGACTAACGATAAGGAGTGGCAGAACAAATACTACAATTTGCTCGAAGAGCAAGAGGATGCTGAGAAAGCAAACAAAGATATGGAGTCGCTGCTATGCAGAACCATCTCTAATTTAGCCACTGTCTCAAGCGGCTTTGACACCTCTCTAGACCCTCATCTCAACAAACTAAAAGAGGTGGTGCGTGGCGGTGCATCTCTTGCACTAAAAGAGCACTTGGTCAAGCTCTCTGATGAGATAATGCGTGCAGAGGGTCATAGTAAAATAGAGACAACCTCTACTGATACAGAGACCTCTCAAAGCACCATCCCCACAGACAAACTAGCCAGCAAATTAGCTCAGCTTTGCCATCTTCAGGGGAGTGAGGCTGACCAATTTAAACGACTCTCAAAACGTCTGTTAACCGATCCAGAATCACTCTCTAAGGCGGAGTTTGGCAAGTGGATATCCTCCATCAAACCCTCCACAGAACAGACACCATCTGACAATAAAAAAACGGGATTTATTTCGCGCATCTTTGCCAGTAATAGCCCTGAGAGCAAACAGAGCAAAAACCAGCAGGAGAAGGTCAATCAACTCCTACGCGAACTCCTTGAAAAGCTGCAGTGGCCAGATCAGTGGAAGCAGGATATTGAGAGCTTCTGCCTACATCTCGCAGAGTCTGCCGAAGCTGACGAATGGAAGGCGGTCATTAAATCGATCTCAACCCTTGCCTATCACACCTTTGGCGCAGCCAATGTTGAGATCAATGAAGCAGAAGATTTTCTCGCCGAGTTAACACAACGGCTACACGAATTAGATAGCCACATCATCGCCAACCAACACCACCGCCAATCAACATTAGAGAGCGGCCATGAGCTCAATAAATTTGTGAGTAATCAAGTAGGTACTATTAGCACCACTCTTGATGGCCCAGGCGATCTTAAGTCATTAAAACAGGATATTCGCCAAAGCCTAGACAAGATTCAAGAGCATGTTGACAACTTTGCCCAAGATAACAAAATTCGACATAAAGAGGGGGAGGATAACGACAGCAAGCTAAAAGAGCGCCTCCACGAACTTGAGAGCGAGACAGAAGAGCTGCGTGTGAAGATGCTCGATGCACACCACCTAGCACTGCAAGACTCTGTGACGGGTCTACCCAACCGAACTGCTTATGAAGAGCGCATGGGACAAGAGTTCATCCGCTGGAAACGCTTTGGTGAACCGCTCAGCATGCTGGTGTGGGATATTGATGACTTTAAGAGCGTCAACGACCGCTTCGGCCATCAAGCGGGAGATAAGGCACTAAAGGTGATCGCCAACACTCTGAAAAAACGTCTACGTGAGAGTGATTTTATCGCCCGTTACGGAGGTGAGGAGTTTGTTTGCCTACTCTCAGGCACCGATAAAGAGGCGGCCTTCAAAGTGGCCGAAGAGATGCGTCAATCCGTCTCAGAGAGTGGATTTCACACCGGTAGCAAGGCGATTGTCTTAACCGCCTCCTGTGGCATTAGTGCCTTTGCAGGTAAAGATACCCCCGCCAGTGTCTTTGCTCGGGCTGATAAAGCGCTCTACGCCGCCAAAGGTAGCGGCAAAAATCGCTGCAATATACTTTGAGTTCGCAACATCAGGGTATATTTTGGGTCTACAGAGCATTCGCGCTAAAATAGCGCTCTTTTTTTCAAGACCACTCTCAAAAAATGCCAGGAAAACTCTATATAAAAACCTTTGGTTGCCAAATGAACGAGTATGACTCCACGCGGATCTCCGATCTGCTCAGTGAGAGTCATGGTTTAGTGCTGACTGATCAACCCGAGCAGGCTGATGTGCTACTGCTCAACACCTGCTCTATCCGCGAAAAAGCGCAGGAGAAGGTCTTCTCCCAACTGGGCCGCTGGCGACCCTGGAAAGAGAAAAACTCAAAGTTGATCATCGGTGTGGGTGGCTGTGTCGCCAGCCAAGAGGGTGAGGCAATTCGTGAACGCGCCCACTATGTTGATCTCATTTTTGGCCCGCAAACACTGCATCGCCTACCGGAGATGATCAACGAATCACGCAGCCAGCAGACACCTGTGATTGATGTCTCCTTCCCCGAGATCGAAAAGTTTGACCGTCTACCCGAGCCAAAGGCCGATGGACCAACCGCTTTTGTCTCGATCATGGAGGGGTGTTCTAAATACTGCACCTACTGCGTGGTGCCCTACACCCGTGGTGAGGAGATCAACCGACCACTCAATGATGTGCTTGCTGAGATCACTGGGTTGGCCAAACAAGGGGTGCGAGAAGTTAACCTGTTGGGGCAAAATGTCAACGCCTATCAAGGGGTGATGGAGGATGGCGATATCGCTGACTTGGCGCTACTGATTCGCCATGTCGCCAATATTGATGGCATTGACCGTATCCGCTACACCACCTCTCATCCTGTTGAGTTTTCACAAGACCTCATTGAAGTCTATGCCGATGTACCGGAACTAGTGAGCCACCTCCACCTGCCTGTACAGTCGGGTTCTGACCATGTTTTAGCCATGATGAAACGGGGCCATATGGTCGCCGAGTATAAACAGAAGATCCGTAAATTGCGTGAAATTCGGCCCGATATCAGCATCTCCTCTGACTTCATTGTTGGCTTCCCTGGTGAGAGCGATGCTGATTTTGAGCAGACGATGAGACTGATCAAAGATATCGATTTTGACTTCAGCTTCAGCTTTATCTTTAGCTCACGCCCAGGTACACCCGCCGCCGATCTACCTGATGATCTACCACACACTGAAAAGCAGGCACGGCTGGAACGCTTGCAGCAGTTGATCAA
>JAMOMH010000006.1 GCA_027068675.1 Sedimenticola sp. | reverse complement strand
GTTACGCCCGACAGGATCGTCGCCCTCGCTCAACACGCGTGCCCATTACAGCTCGCCTCGTCGCAAAGATGATCCATCGCGCTGGCGCAGACCGCGTATTAACGATGGATCTTCATGCCGATCAGATTCAAGGCTTCTTCGATATCCCTGTTGATAACATCTACGCTTCGCCCGTTCTTCTGCGCGATCTCTGTAACCAACAGCACGAAAACCTCATGGTTGTCTCGCCCGATGTAGGCGGCGTAGTACGCGCCCGCGCATTAGCAAAACGCCTGAATGACGCTGATCTTGCTATCATCGATAAACGCCGTCCACGCCCCAATGAGGCGCAGGTGATGAATATTATTGGCGATGTTGATGGTAGAACCTGCATCATTGTCGATGACCTAGTTGATACCGCTGGTACACTCTGCCAAGCAGCCAAAGCACTAAAAGAGAACGGTGCAAAGAAGGTTGTAGCCTACTGCACACACTCGGTACTTTCAGGCAAAGCGCTTGATAATATCAACAGCTCCATTTTAGATGAGCTGGTGGTGACCAACACCATCAAACTCTCTGAAAAAGCGCAGCAGTGCAAAAAGATCCGTCAGGTGAGCATCGCGCCTCTATTAGCAGAGACGATGCGCCGCATCAGCAACGAAGAGTCCGTCAGCTCACTCTTCGTCGACTGAAAACTCATTCGAGGCGGTTTAACAGCCGCTTCAAAACACGCCACAGCCAGGTCGCGGGTTTGTGGTTTTTTTATTGTCTACATGTTTTTAGGAGAGACACCATGTCTACCGATTTTATCGTCAACGTCGAGCCACGTACCGACACAGGGAAAGGTGCGAGCCGCCGCCTGCGTCATACGGGCCAAGTTCCTGGTATCATCTATGGCGCGCGCAAAGAGCCTGCCATGATCACATTGAATCACAACGAACTGATTCTGCACCTTGATAACGAAGCTTTCTACTCCCACATTTTGGAGCTGAAAGTGGGCAAGAAGAGTGAAAAAGTGATCCTTAAAGATCTGCAACGTCACCCAGCGAAACCTTTTATCCTCCACATCGATTTCCAGCGTATTAGCGCCAATGAGAACATCAAGGTTAACGTGCCCCTGCATTTTCTTGGTGAAGATATTGCTCCTGGCATTAAAGCCGGCGGCATTGCCAGCCACAACCTGACTGATATCGAAGTGAGCTGCCTGCCAAAAGATCTACCTGAGTTCATTGGGGTTGATGTCTCTGCTCTTGAGATGGGGGATTCCCTCCACCTCAGTGATATCACCTTACCAGAAGGTGTCGTACTGGCTCACACCACCAACGCTAGCAACACCGTTGTTGCTATCCACAGCAAAGGCGGTTCTGACGAAGAAGAGGAGACTGAAGAGAGTGATGAGGAGGAGGCAGAAGAATAAAAGCCCCTACTTTACACCGGCGGCGGCATCTACATGCACTGTAGATGCCGCTGTGCTACCCGTCTAAACACCCATGCCATCATCTAAGATCAAACTTATCGTCGGCCTCGGCAACCCCGGACCAGACTACGAACAGACCCGCCACAACGCTGGCTTTTGGTTTGTTGATCAGCTTGCTCACCAATATGGTGGCACAGCAAAACTCGAATCGCGCTTCCACGGCCAACTCTGCCGTGTCACCGCCGAAGGGCACGATCTTCGTCTACTCAAACCCACAACCTTTATGAACCGTAGCGGCCAAGCCGTTGCAGCACTTGCCAACTATTTTAAGTTTGCACCCGATGAGATTTTAGTTGCTCACGACGAGCTTGATATCCCTTGTGGCAGCTGCCGACTCAAAAAAGGTGGCGGCCACGGCGGCCATAATGGTCTTAGAGATATCATCAGCGCTCTGGGTACGCGTGACTTCTACCGTTTACGCATCGGCATTGATCACCCAGGTGATGCAAAAAAAGTAGTCAACTACGTACTAAACCGACCCACAAAGCGCGAAATGGATGCAATTGAGGAGAGTCTAATTGACGCTAACCGCTCAATTTCTGATATCCTGTCTGGCGAGCTGCAGAAGGCGATGAATAACCTGCACAGCAGTCGTTAAAGTCACAGTCTGACCACATAGCCCTTGAATTCAAGCTATTGATAATTCAAAATTTCAAATCCTAAACGGACTATAATAACTAGCTTATGTCACTGCTTGCACTCGGACTAAATCACAAAAGCGCCCCCGTAGATATCCGCGAACGAATCACTTTCGGCCCCGACATCTTAGCCGGCGCACTTCGTGGTTTGAGTGAACTACCTGAGGTGAGTGAAGTCGCTATTCTCTCCACCTGCAATCGCACCGAAATCTACTGCAAGATCAAAGAGGATGGCCATGAAGCGATCTGCAAGTGGCTTAGCCAGTTTCATGGCGTCGACTGTGACCGTTTTGCCCCATACCTCTATAGCCACTTTGATAACGATGCCGTACGCCACCTACTGCGCGTTGCCTGCGGCCTCGACTCACTGGTATTGGGTGAACCACAAATTTTAGGTCAGGTAAAACAAGCCTTTCAGAGCGCCTCCACTGCTGGCACCGTTAAAAAACTACTCAGCAAGCTTTTCCAACACACCTTCTCCGTTGCCAAACAGATCCGTACCGATACTGCCATCGGTAACAGCCCCGTCTCAGTCGCCTTTGCTGCGGTTAGTCTAGCTCGACAGATCTTTAGCGATCTATCGAAGCAGACCGCCCTGCTCATTGGCGCGGGCGAGACCATCGAGTTGGCAGCCCGCCATCTTCATCAGCATGGAATTGGCCGTATCATCGTCGCCAATCGAACCATTGAACGCGCCCACAACTTGGCCGTACAGTTTGACGGCTTTGCCATCCCACTCACTGAGATGGCCCGCCATCTTTCTGAAGCGGATATTGTCATCGCCTCCACCGCCAGTCCGCTACCTGTGCTCGGCAAAGGTACCGTTGAAAGCGCACTAAAACAGCGTAAACATCGTCCTATATTCATGGTCGATATCGCCGTACCCCGCGATATCGAGGCTGAAGTTGGTGACCTGAACGACATCTACCTCTACACCGTCGATGATCTTGAAGAGGTGATTGATGAGAATCGGCGCTCCCGCCAAGAGGCTGCTGAGCAAGCCGAAGAGATTGTTGAACTCAATATCGATGTATTCCTCAGCTGGGTACGCTCGCTCGATGCCGTTGAGTTGATAAACGACTACCGCAGCCAAGCTGAATCTGTTCGCGATGAGGTTCTAAAGAAGGCAATACAGCAGGTTAATAAAGGGAAATCTGCTGAGGAGGCTCTCAATTTCCTGGCACGAACATTAACCAACAAACTCCTGCATACACCAAGCTCTCAACTACGACAAGCGGGCTCAGAAGGGCAGACCGAACTACTGGAAGCAGCCAACACACTCTTTCAGCTTAAACAGATTAAAGGAAACTCATGAAAGCCTCTCTACGCGGCAAACTTGATCAGATTGCCGAGCGTTTTGAGGAGATCACCGCCCTACTCGCACAGCCTAGCGTTCAAGCCAATCAAAACCAGTTCCGCGATCTAAGCCGCGAGTACGCACAACTCGAACCACTTACTGAGTGCTTTGCTCGTTTCCTCACCATTGAGGAGGAGATCGAAGGGGCCAACGAAATGTTGGATGACCCCGAAATGATCGAGCTTGCACGAGAAGAGATTGCCGATGCTGAACAGCGCCGCAAGGAGCTGATCCCTGAGTTACAGGGACTATTAATCCCAGCCGATCCCAATGACCAACGTAACATCTTCATCGAGATCCGCGCCGGAACCGGCGGTGCCGAAGCCGCTATTTTCTCTGGTGATCTGCACCGCATGTATCTGCGCTACGCCGAACAACAGCGCTGGCAGGTAGAAGTCATCAGCGAAAGCCTCGGCGAACATGGCGGTTATAAAGAGATCATCTGCCGTATTACTGGCAAAAACGTCTACTCTCGCCTCAAATTTGAATCGGGCGCGCACCGCGTACAACGTGTTCCAGAGACCGAATCACAAGGCCGTGTACACACCTCCGCTTGCACCGTTGCCATACTCCCCGAGGCTGATGCAATCGACGAGATCGAAATCAACAGCAGTGATCTACGCATCGATACCTACCGTGCCTCTGGCGCGGGTGGACAGCACGTCAACAAAACCGACTCTGCGGTGCGTATCACTCACCTACCCAGTGGTGTTGTTGTTGAGTGCCAAGATGAGCGCTCACAACACAAAAACAAAGCACGCGCCCTATCACTGCTACAGGCACGTCTACTCTCCACTGCACAAGAGGCTCTACACAACGAGCAGGCACAAGATCGTCGCCTACAAGTGGGCAGCGGAGATCGATCCGAACGGATTCGCACCTACAATTTTCCACAGAATAGGCTAACTGATCACCGAATCAACCTCACTCTCTACAAACTAGATGAAGTGATGGCAGGCAATATTGATCAAGTCATTGAACCCCTTCTCAGGGAGTATCAAGCCGACCAATTAGCGGCACTAGGTGAGGAGTAGAGACGATCACAATGCCATCCATCCGCGATGCGCTTAGCAAAGCCACCCACCGTTTATCACAATCCAACAACCCAGATAACTCACCCGCGCTAGAGGCAAAACTCCTACTCTGCCATCTATTACAGAGAGAGCAGAGCTATCTCTACGCATGGCCAGAGAGGCCGCTAGAAGAGACCCAATGGTCAGCCTATCAACAGTTAGT
>JAMOMH010000005.1 GCA_027068675.1 Sedimenticola sp. | reverse complement strand
ACCCAAAATAGAACTTCTGGCATTGGGTTATGGTACTGAGTCAGTCTCTGCGCGCTATAAAATACGGGCATCCTCAAAGCACATGCTACCCGACGATACATCTTTATACCCTACAGAGAAAGCGAAGCGAAGGCGGTTAGTCCCCAGTAGCTGTGAGGCCGCACCGTATACCCGTCGTGTGCCTAGCACCAGAGGGGATACAAGTAGGCACCCGAACACAGCGTCGAGTCATGTTGGGAGTTAGCACGTAGCTGCAATGAGCAAAGCGAAGTTGGAGCATAGAGCTAGTGACCAGGACGTCTGGGGCATAATAGGCTGTCGAAGATCGATTGCAAAATAATGCTCTTCAAGAGGGGATTTGGGCCATTTTTGGCATGGCAAAGCATCTATAGCCCGCATAGCTACAGGATATTTGGAGGCTTTATGACCAAGTAGCTCCAACCCTCTCTTGGTGACAAGGGTCTAGCGCATATTCCACCCGTCAAGGATGATTTGGCCTGCTTTTTATAAGAAGCACCCACTCGATCAGGGGAAGAGCCAATATTTCTATTGATCCCAAAACAGCTTCAGAATTAAAACGTCTGAAGAAGCTGGAGAAGGATCACAAATTTTTGCTACAGGAGCACTTAACCAAGCGACACAGCCATACTCTATAAATGGCACTACTGCTGTCTCGTTAACGGGTGAGTAAAGCGGCATAATTCCCCCTGACTTTGCTACCAATAAGTTTGCTTATAACTTGCTGAAGCAATAAGGGGCTCTATATCACCTTAAATTTAATACATCCTGCATGTCGTAGAGACCGCTCTCATGTGATCTTACCCACGCAGCGGCACGTACGGCACCTTTGGCAAACGTCATGCGGCTAGAGGCTTTGTGTACGATCTCGACACGTTCACCTTCTGTGGCAAACCAAACACTATGTTCACCCACCACATCACCGGCACGGATCGTCTCAAAACCGATGGTTTTTGGGTCACGCTCACCGGTCTGACCTTCACGACCATAGACGGCGCACTCTTTTAAATCACGGCCTAGCGCATCGGCAACCACTTCACCCATACGCAGAGCAGTACCTGACGGCGCATCAATTTTATGACGATGATGCGCTTCGATAATCTCGATATCAGCATCATCACCCATCACTTTGGCAGCCATCTCCAGCAGTTTAAAGCAGAGATTAACCCCGATACCCATGTTAGGGGCCATGACAATGCTGATCTCTTTGGCGGCAACTGACACCTGCTCTTTCTGTTCGTCAGTGAAGCCGGTCGTGCCAATGACCATTGATTTACCCGCTGCACGACAGATCTCAATATGATCCAGAGTAGCGGCAGGTGTGGTGAAATCGATCACCACATCAAAGGCATCAATCACATCCTGCAATGAATCAACCAGCGCAACCTCTAAACAACCTACGTTGGCCAATTCACCCGCATCGGAACCTAGCAGACTACTGCTACTACGCTCAGTTGCAGCACCTAAAACCAAGCCTTCTGTTTCAGCAACGGCTTGAGTCAGGCTCTTACCCATGCGTCCAGCGGCACCCACCACAGCTACTCTATGCATATCTCTAACCTTAGAAACCCATCTTTTCGATAAAACTCTTCACGCCACCCAACCATGAACTCGATTTAGGGTGATGGCGCTCACCACCCTCCTTTACCGTCTCATCAAACTGTTGGAGTAGCTCTTTCTGTTTATCGGTCAGATTGACAGGTGTTTCAACAAGGACACGGCAGAGCAGGTCACCCTGCGGCCCACCACGTACAGGGACAACACCCTTGTTGCGCATGCGGAAGACTTTGGCGGTTTGAGTACCTGCTGGTATTTTTAGAATCACTTTACCATCAAGTGTTGGAACTTGTAGCTCACCACCCAATGCGGCAGTAACAATACTAATAGGCACTTCACAGAAGAGATGATTATCTTCACGAGTAAAAATAGCGTGCTCTTTTACTGCCACTTGCACATAGAGATCACCGGGTGGCCCACCATGTTCACCCGCTTCACCTTCGCCAGTGAGACGAATACGATCACCATTATCAACCCCAGGTGGCACTTTGACTGAGAGCGTTTTGTGCTCATGAACCCGCCCCTGTCCACGACAAGCGGTACAGGGTGATTCGATCAATGTACCGGTGCCACGGCAGCGCGGGCAGGTCTGCTGCACAGAGAAGAAGCCCTGTTGCATACGCACCTGACCTTGGCCACCACAGGTTGAACAGGCTTTGGGAGATGTGCCTTTCTTAGCGCCGCTGCCACTACAGACTTTACAGGTGACGGCGGTTGGTACACGAATTTTTACCGTAGTTCCAGCCACCGCGTCTTCGAGATTCAATTCTAGGTTGTAACGCAGATCAGAACCACGCTGCACACGAGGCCCACCACCCTGTCCACCACGACCACCACCACCAAAAATATCACCAAAAACATCACCAAAAATATCACTGAAATTTTCAGCGCCACCGCCATGCCCACCGCCCATCGGCTGATTGACACCCGCATGACCAAATTGATCATAGGCAGCACGTTTTTGTGCATCAGAGAGAACTTCATAGGCCTCTTTGGCCTCTTTAAAATTCCCCTCTGCTACAGCAGCATCATCGTCACCGGTATTGCGGTCAGGATGGTGTTTCATCGCTTGTCGTCGGTAGGCTTTTTTTAGCTCTGCCTCACTGGCATTTTTGCTAACACCTAAAACTTCGTAATAATCACGCTTTGACATAGTGCTCTATTCGCTATGAAACCGCAGAGGTGCAAAGCTGTCGAGACAACCCTGCACCTGTGCGGTTCAGAAAAACTAACAGTGGGCGGAACCGCCCCGCTGCTTACTTCTTGTCGTCTTTGACCTCTTCAAATTCGGCATCGACAACATCATCATCTTTGGCAGCCGTGGCCTCTTCAGCTGTCGCACCTTCTGGGGCAACACCTTCAGCGCCCGCTTCCGCACTCTCTTTGGCATAGAGGCGTTCAGCCATTTTGCCTGAGGCTTCGGTCAGCGTTTTTGTTTTGGCTTCGATATCATCTTTGTCATCACCTTTTATCGCCTCTTCTAGCGCAGTGATGGCTGATTCAATAGACTCTTTCTCGCCCGCTTCCAACTTATCTTCGCCCAGCTCATCCATGCTCTTCTTGGTGGCGTGGATCATGGTGTCAGCTTGGTTGCGTACGACTGCCAGCTCTTGGAACGCCTTATCTTCAGCCGCATGTGCCTCGGCATCTTGAACCATACGTTCAACCTCATCATCACTCAAACCTGAAGAGGCTTTAATGATAATCGACTGCTCTTTGCCGGTTGCTTTATCTTTAGCGGAGACGTTGAGAATACCATTGGCATCAATATCAAAGCTCACTTCGATCTGCGGCATACCGCGTGGTGAGGGTGGGATGTCTGTCAGATCAAAACGACCCAATGATTTGTTGCCACTAGCGACTTCACGCTCACCCTGTAAAACATGCACAGTTACAGCGGTCTGATTGTCATCAGCGGTAGAGAAGGTCTGGCTGGCATTGGTTGGGATGGTGGTGTTCTTATCGATCAGCTTGGTCATTACACCACCAAGGGTCTCGATGCCGAGTGACAGTGGAGTCACGTCAAGCAACAGAACATCTTTCACTTCACCGCCCAGTACACCGCCCTGAATGGAGGCACCGATTGCAACAGCCTCGTCTGGGTTAACATCTTTACGTGGTGCTTTGCCGAAGAACTTCTCTACAGTCTCCTGCACTTTAGGCATACGGCTCTGGCCACCCACTAGGATCACTTCGTCGATCTCAGAGGCGTTCAAACCCGCATCTTTCAGTGCAACACGACAAGGCTCGATGGTGCGAGTAACCAGATCATCTACCAACGCTTCCAACTTGGCACGTGTCAGTTTGACATTGAGATGTTTGGGACCCGTCGCATCTGCGGTGATGTAAGGCAGATTGATATCAGTCTGCTGACCATTTGATAGCTCACACTTCGCTTTCTCTGCGGCCTCTTTCAGACGCTGTAGAGCGAGTGGATCATTGCGTAGATCAAAACCCTGCTCTTTCTGGAAGGTCTCAACCAGAAAGTCGATGATACGAAGATCAAAATCCTCACCACCGAGGAAGGTGTCACCATTGGTAGAGAGCACTTCAAACTGGTGCTCACCATCAATTTCAGCGATCTCAATGATGGAGATATCGAAAGTCCCCCCCCCCAGATCAAAGACGGCCAGGGTCTGGTCGCCACGTTTTTTATCCATACCGTAGGCCAGTGCCGCAGCCGTTGGCTCGTTGATGATACGTTTGACTTCGAGACCGGCAATACGGCCAGCATCTTTGGTAGCCTGGCGCTGTGAATCGTTGAAGTAAGCAGGAACGGTGATGACCGCCTCAGTCACATCTTCACCCAGGTAATCTTCAGCTGTCGATTTCATCTTCTGTAGAATTTTGGCTGAGACTTCAGGGGCTGCCATCTTCTTGCCGTGCGCTTCAACCCATGCGTCGCCATTGTCAGCTTTGACGATGTTGTAGGGCACCATCTTGATATCGCGCTGTACCACTTCATCTTCAAAGCGGCGGCCAATCAGACGTTTGATAGCAAACAGGGTGTTGGTTGGGTTGGTAACGGCCTGACGTTTGGCTGCCTGACCAACCAGAACCTCACCATCAGCGGTGTAGGCAATGATGGAAGGGGTGGTGCGATCACCCTCGCTATTTTCGATTACCTTGGCGGTATCACCCTCCATCACTGCTACGCAGGAGTTGGTGGTGCCGAGGTCAATTCCGATTATTTTTCCCATTATCTGAGTTCTCCAGATCTAATAATTAATTCAGTATGTTGCCAAGATGGGGGTGCTATTGGCAATTTCAAGCCTGCTCATCAACTGGCTTGGCGGGTGCCTGTGCAACCATCACCATCGCGGGGCGCACGAGGCGACCATTCAGGGTGTAACCCTTCTGAATAACGGTGATGACAGTGTTAGGCTCCACATCGGGGCTGGGTACCATCGACATCGCTTGATGAAACTCTGGATTGAAGCGTTCGCCCTCAGGGTTCAGCGCTACAATCTCAAACTTATCCATCGCAGAAGTGAAGAGACTAAGGGTCATCTCAGTGCCTTGTAGCAAATTAGCCACATCAGCACTCTCACTCAGGGCAGCCGTCAAACCCAGCTCCAGGCTATCTTTGATCGGCAACAGCTCGCGTACAAATTTCTCGATGCCATATTTATGGGCATTCTCTAGCTCTTTTTTCTGTCGGCGACGTACGTTGTCCAGCTCGGCACGGGCGCGCATCAACAGATCCCAGTTCTCATCCGCTTTGGACTTAGCCTCTTCCAATAGACGACCGAGATTTTGCTCAGTCTCAACCGCCTCCTCCAACTCCAGTTCGATGGATGTGTCAACTACATCGCCCTGTAGCACCTCACCCTGCAACTCTACATCGGGCTGCTCTTTTTGCGGCTCGTCTGCCATTTTTCCACCTCGATCTTTAACAAAGGGTGCCATCAAATGGCACAACAAATGGGGAATAAACACTGTGATTAATAAAATTAAGTGGTATGGAAATGGGGCTACTCAGCGCGATTTCAAGGCAGCGCCCAATAATTTTGCAGTCACATCGACTAACGGTACAACTCGGTCATATGCCATGCGGGTTGGGCCGATAACACCCAGCACACCCACCACCTGATTATCGACCTGATAGGGGGCAGTCACCAGACTACAGCCATCAAACAGCTGGTACCCCGAATCACCGCCGAGAAAAATCTGTACGCCATCCGCACCCATAAAACCGTCCAACAGATGAATGATCTGGTTCTTCTCTGTAAATGCCTCAAATAGCTGTTTAAGGCGATCCATGCTACCCAGTTCATCAAAACCCATCAGGTTGGTTTGGCCTGCAATGACACAATCCTCTTTTGCCTCAGCATCTTCAACCACCTGCCCTGCCATCTTTACCGCTTGGTGCATCAGATCATCCATGCACTGTTGGGTATCCTGCATCTCTTGCAGCAGACGGGCACGCACCCGCACCATATCTTCACCAACCAGCGTCTGATTGAGATAGTTGGCTGCCTGCTCCAATTGAGAACGGCTCAACTCACGTTCAACACGGATAATTCGGTTATGCACCTCACCTTGATTGGTGACCAAAATGGCCAGCACTTGATTGCCAGAGAGAGGCAAAAACTCAATCTGCCGAAAAGAGGGCTGCTCTCGCTTTGGCAGTGTTACCACACCTGCCATGCTGGTAATGCCTGACAGCAGTTGGGATACATTTTGCAGCATCACCGCCGGATCTTCTTCAAGCGAAAGTTGGCTACGAATGGTATCGACTTCATGCTGATTGATCGGTTGCAACGTCAACAGTGAGTCGACAAAAACGCGGTAACCATCAAGCGTGGGAATACGCCCCGCTGAGGTGTGTGGTGAGGCGATCAGCCCCAACTCCTCCAGATCAGACATCACATTACGAATGGTGGCTGAACTTAGATCCATACCCGCATCTTTGGCCAGCGTGCGTGAGCCAATCGGCTGCCCATCACGAATGTAGCGTTCTATTAGTGTCTTTAGAAAATGCTGGGCGCGCTCACTAACTGCACCTTCACTCACCACGTTTTTCGCCGACAAAAATCACCTCTTGAGGGGGTAGACTACTATATAGAGCCAAGTGAGCGAGAAGCTACCAACTCCACCATACTGAGTCAAGATAGAGCCCGATTGAAACGACTCAGTAGTTCCTCTTCACTAGCGGATTTGTTCGGAGGCCTCTTAGTATTTATCCTGAGCAGACAGGGTGGCGAGTCATGTTACAATCGCACCCTATATTTGAGGCACATTGAGTGCTCCAACAGCCCAAGATGGGAAACTTAATGAAGCCGCTCATCACTTTAGCCATACTGACATGTTTGCTCGCTACAACCACTCAAGCAACCACTATCGACTTGATAGCCGTTGAAGCGGGCAAAAAGACCTACAACGCCTTCTGCATCTACTGCCATGGGGAAAAGGGTGAGGGCGATGGCCCCGCTGCGGCACTCAATGGCGTACCGATCATCGACATTTCCAATAAAGCCTACATGTCTCTGCTAAACGACCAAGATCTCTATGAGCGTATCGCTTTTGGCCAAGAGAGGTTCCCCTATATGCAGATGCCTGGCTGGCGCTCAAATCTAGATCCTCAACAGATCAAAGCTGTAATCGCCTACGTTAGAAGCCTTGCCATCGACCGTGGCCCTCTGAAAGGACCAACCCCCCAAGAGCGTGCCGATCTGTTCAACAATAGCCCACTGAATAAAGGGCGCACCTACTATTTAAAATTTTGCTCCACCTGTCATGGCAAAAAAGGTGACGGTAACGGGATCGTCGCCAAAACGCTGAAGCTAAAACCAACTCGCTTTGATGATCCAGCATTAACCGCTCAACTCACTACTGAAAATGTCAAAAGCTATGTCACCGATATTAGCGAAGAGCGCGGGCGTTACATGCCCATATTTGAGCCATTCATCGAAGAGTATATTGATGAAATCGTACTCTACATAAAAACACTCTCAAAATAGATCAAGATGAATCAACCACAGCATGGGCAACAGCCCCATAAATCTGTTCAAATTGGTGTCTACGCAATGATGCTAGGGCTGGTCGGCTCCGCCATCGCCTATTTTGGACTTTGGCTTGAGTCCGATATAATGGGACTTGTTGGCTTCTGCATGGTCGGGATCGCCATACCTGGTGCATTGATCTCACTCTTCTGGAGCATACTGCACGCTTGGCGCACCAAAGACCAAACGGAGTAGAACGACAAACACAGGCTCTCATCACTATCAACCACCAGCCGAGTTCACTTTTAGTGCAAAAACTTGTCCATCTTGCCAAGAAAAAATTGATT
>JAMOMH010000004.1 GCA_027068675.1 Sedimenticola sp. | reverse complement strand
CAGTAATAAAGCAGGGAGTGACAACTCACTCTCCTATTACTTTAACCTTGCCCCCAACTACGATCTCATCTTAACACCTCGACATATGGCGAAGAGAGGTTTGATGATTGGCAGTGAGTTTCGCTACCTGAATCACTATCACCACCTCGGCAGTGTGAAGAGCGAATATATCTATGACGACCAAGACCGAGAGAGCGATGAACCCATAGAGCGGTACGCCCTTAGTTATAGAAACCACTGGAGTATCTCACCCAACTGGAACAATACACTCTTCTATGATGGTATCTCTGACAAGACCTACCTAGATGATTTTGAAAATAGTCTATTTGACAGCAGCACCCGCTACCTTGAGCGGCGAGCCGACCTCACCTACAGAGGTGAATATGGCAATCTCCTCATGCGTGTTCAGGCTTATCAAACCATCGACCGCAGCATAGCCAGCAATAGAACACCCTATACTCGCCTACCCCAACTACTTTGGACGACTAGACACCATGACCAACAACACGGTCTGCACTATGAGTTAAATGCAGAGCTGACCCATTTTCAGCATGATGAGCGTGTTCAAGGCCAGCGCCTTGCACTAAAACCAACCGTTAGCCTGCCACTACGCCGCAGTTATGGCCATCTCATCCCAAAACTTAGCCTCAACTACAACGACTACCAACTTGAGCAGCAGAGTGATGGCCAAGATGAGAGCCCCTCACTACTACTCCCCACCGCCACTCTCGATAGCGGCCTGGTCTTTGAACGGAAGATGAACTGGTTTGGCAACAACACCACTCAAACATTAGAGCCACGGCTCTTCTACCTCTACACCCCATACGAAGAGCAGGATGAGACACCTAATTTTGACAGTGCTGAGTTGGGTTTCAGCTTCGCCAACCTATTCCGCGACAACCGCTTCAGTGGCAACGACCGAGTCGGCGATGCCAATCAACTCACCACCGCCCTCACCTCTCGCATTCTACATGCTGATAATGGCCGCGAACTGCTACGTGGTAGCATTGGCCAAACCCTCTATTTTCGTGATCGCAAGGTGCAACTAAGCGGCTCTGAAGATGAGCTACCCAGCTCCTCCATTGCAGCTGAACTCAGCGCATCATTAGGTGCGGGGTGGCGCACCTCACTTAATCTACAGTGGGATCCTCACGTCGATGAGCAAGAGCTAATACAGAACAAAATACGGCTCTACTATCGTGGCGGCAACAATAAACTGATCAACCTGAGTTACAGCTACAACCGTGACACCATCAGCACCGGATTGGGCGCTGAGGATATCGGTATCTCCTTCCACTGGCCTCTACACCCACACTTCAAATTGATGGGAGGCTTGGACTATTCACTCTACCATGAAGAGGTTTTTGAGCGCTTTGCAGGTTTGGAGTATGGTGCTGGCTGCTGCTGGGTGCTACGCACACTCTACCGAGATTATTTACAGGATATTGAGTCAGATCACTCATCATCGTTTATGATACAGATCGAACTACGAGGGTTAGGCATGGTCGGAAACCCGATGTTAACCTTCCTTGAAGATAACATTAGCGGTTTCATAATTCCCGAAGCCCCGTAAAGATACCCAACTAAACGAGAAAGAGAGTCTGTGAGAGAAGAAAACCAACACCGCCGGTTACTGCAAGCGCTACTCCTTGGCTGTAGCCTACTTTTTTCTACGCTACCCAGCTGGGCCATAACCAATCTTGATCGCATCGCCGCCATCGTCAACGATGATGTCATCACCAATAACGAACTAAAAGATGAGATGGCTCGTATTGCACTCCAGATTCAATCTCGCGGACAGCAGCTACCACCCCACGCCACCCTACGCAAGCAGGTGATGGAGCGCCTAATTCTGACACGTCTACAGCTACAGAAAGCTAAAGAGTCTGGTATTAGCATCAGCGAGAGCACACTTGCCAACACCATCAATAATATTGCTCAACAGAATAACATCACAACACAGCAACTACGTGAAACATTGGAGAGAGATGGTGTCAGTTTTCAAGCTTTCCGTGATGATCTGCGTCAGCAAATTACACTACGCCACCTGCAACAACGCGATGTGATCAACCGCATCTTTGTCACGGAGCAGGAGCTACAGCGAGAGATTAAATTGAGCGGAAAAGGCTCCGACAGCCGCCAAGAGGTACAAATCCAGCATATCTTACTCGGCATAAAAGAGGGGGCATCTGAGGAGACCATTGCCGCCACTCGTGCTAATGCTGAGCAGCTCATTGACCAACTAAAAGCAGGTGGCGATTTTACCAACCTAGCTATTCAGTACTCCGATGGCCGCCGCGCACTGGAGGGTGGTGATCTTGGCTGGTACAACCCCTCTCAAGTCCCCACGCTGTTTGTCGACGCACTCAGCAACATGAAAAAGGGCGATATCAGCTCACCCATCCGCAGTGCCAGTGGTTTCCATATCATCAAACTGGTCGATGAGAAGGGCATCAATCGGCTAGTCATCACACAGAGCAAAGCTCGTCACATCCTCATCAGCACCAATGAAGTGGTCTCTGACCATGATGCCCGCACCCGTCTTGAGCAGCTGCGCGAACGTATCATCGATGGTGATGATTTTGGTGCACTCGCTCAATCACACTCAGATGATACAGGGTCAGCCATTAGTGGTGGTGATCTAGGCTGGGTTAGCCCAGGCGCAATGGTGCCTATCTTTGAGCAGCAGATGGATGAGCTGGCCCTTCAAGAGGTAAGCCAACCCTTCCGCACACAGTTTGGCTGGCACATCGTACAGCTGCTCGACCGACGCGATTACGACAGCACTGAAGAGGTGTTACAAAATAACGCGCTCATTGCAGTGCGCCGCAAAAAAGCGGATGAAGCAACCGACCTATGGCTCAGACGATTGCGTGATGAAGCCTATATCGATCTCCGCCTGGAGTAGCTATGAGCACTATTCCACGGCTGGCGTTCACTCCAGGTGAGCCAGCTGGCATTGGGCCTGATCTAGCAATCAAAATTGCTCAGCAGCCACACCCTGCACAGATCATCGCAATTGCCGATCCTGAGATGCTACAACAGCGGGCAGCGCAACTTGCACTGCCACTCACGCTGGTGCCATTTAATGCGGAGAGAGCCAACCAGCCACAGTCAGCAGGTGAATTACACATCCTGCCCATCAAGATGGCACAACAGATTCAACCTGGCCAAGCAAGCACAGCCAACGCCCCCTACCTGCTAGAGACTCTACGTCAAGCAACGGAAGGGTGCCAATATGGTAAATTTGATGCGCTGGTCACGGGGCCCGTACACAAAGCCACCATCAATCAAGCAGGTATCCATTTCACAGGGCACACCGAATACCTAGCCAATCTCTGCCAAGCTGAGCCGGTTATGATGCTGGCTCTCCCCGAGCTACGCGTTGCTCTGGCAACCACCCACATGCCGTTAGCAGAGGTGGCCAGTCACATCACCAGCCCGTCATTAGAGCGCATCATTCGCACCCTGCAACATGAATTAACCACGCGTTTTGGTATAGCGCACCCGCGCACTTTGGTCTGTGGCCTCAACCCCCATGCAGGTGAAGATGGGCATCTTGGCCGTGAGGAGATAGAGATTATATCCCCTCTATTGGATCGCCTGAGAAAAGAGGGGATGGAACTAGTAGGGCCTCTTCCAGCCGACACACTTTTTACCGAAAAGAGCCTACAACAAGCCGATGCCGTATTAGCGATGTACCACGATCAAGGGCTACCCGTGCTAAAACATCGTGGTTTTGGGCGAGCAGTTAATATCACACTGGGTCTGCCAATCATCCGCATCTCAGTGGATCATGGCACCGCGTTTGAGCTTGCTGGAACAGGCCAAGCCAATACCGGCAGCCTAGAGAGCGCGCTAACAATGGCAACAAAAATGGCCATCAACACGTTGCTCAGCAAAAAAGAAGATATAAACTAACAATGACCTCTATTAGCGACTAACTAAGGTGGGGTTAAAGCTGTTCACAGCCTCCCCATCTGATTGATATTGAATAGCCACTGTCACGGTAAGCGCAATAACGACCAGCAAAGCAAGTACGAGCAAAAAATCGGGTTTATGGCGATGTGTTGGATTTATCATAATAGTAAAGTCTGCATCAACAATGCATTTTTTTCTTTGGAATCAGTCACAAATAACAGATTGCTAAAGCACTCCTTTACTCACTAGCCCCAGCATCACCCAAGAGAGTAACAACCGCCTCATGTTTTCCTTTAGTTGCCATCGATAGGGCCGAGTTATTGCCTTTATCTTTAGCATTCACATCGGCACCCAGTGTAATCAGCTGCTCTACAACAACACTAAAGCCAAATGCTGAGGCTGCCATCAACGCCGTGCCACCCTGGGCATCCACCGCATTAACATCTGCACCCGCACCTAATAGCGCCCGTACCGTGCGTATATTGCCATTTGAGGAAGCACCCATCAGTGCTGTTCTACCCGCCGGGCTTTTGCTATTAACATCAATACCTTGTCCAAGCAGGTCACGCACCACTTCAACCCGCCCTGCTGTTGCTGCATTGATCAAATTCAGACTGGGGTCAACCGCATTTACAGCCAAACTGATACTATTAAGCATTAAAAATATAATTAGAAAATGTAGGTTGTTCATTTTGGATTTAGCACCCATGATGTCACTCTATAACTAGGTAATCGGCAGAAGTATTGAAACCCTGAATATAAAAACTGTCGTTTTCCCTTATCAATCTATATCTTAGCAGATGTTTTAAAACCAATTTGTACGTTTTACCACCTACAAAACACGCTATATAAGCTGGAATAAAATGAACCAGGACAACCCACACAATATTCAAATTGATGTTGAGAGCCTCTACCTTAGTGCTGAATCAGAACCCGAGTCAGGGCGTTACGTCTTTTCCTACACCATCACTATATTAAATCAGGGCAGCGAAGCAGCAAAATTGCTCGATCGCCACTGGATCATCACAGATGCCAACGGCAATAAAAAAGAGGTTAAAGGGAGAGGGGTGATTGGTGAACAACCTCATCTAGAGCCTGGTGAGACCTTCCGCTACACCAGTGGAACAATCCTTGAAACACCTCTCGGCAGCATGCAAGGGAGCTACAGCATGGTCAACGATAATGGCCGACCCTTCTTAGCGGCCATCCCTATTTTTTCACTCAGTAAACCTGGCACACTGCATTAATAACAGGGAGTAACCACCATAGCCATCTACGCCATCGGTGATATTCAGGGCTGTTATGTTGAATTTAGACAGCTGCTGGATAAGCTAAAATTTAATCCAAAAAAAGATCGCCTCTGGATTGCCGGAGATATGGTCAACCGTGGACCACATTCACTGGAAGTGGTGCGCTATTTAATGGCATTAGGTGATCGAGCCATCTGCGTATTAGGCAACCACGATCTACACCTTCTAGCACTCTCCGAGGGCAACATTAAGCATGATCGTGATACCGGTCTGCATAGCATCCTACATGCGCCAGATCGGGAGGAGCTACTTCACTGGATTCGTCACCGCCCACTGATGCACCACTCAGAAAAGAGAGGTTACAGCCTGATTCATGCTGGCCTGCCACCACAGTGGGATATTCCAACCGCACTTCGTTTAGCGGGTGAGGTTGAGGCGGTTTTAAAGGGTGATGGCTACCACTCTTTTTGTCTCGGACTCTATGGCAACAAGCCCGATATCTGGTCTGATGATTTAAAAGAGATGGATCGCCTACGGTTTATTGTCAACTGCTTCACCCGCATGCGATTTTGCGATAAAGCGGGGCGTTTAGCACTAAAGGAGAAGGGGCCGCCCAACAGCCCAAATATACCCTCATTACTGCCTTGGTATAAAGTACCTGGCCGAGCCAGCGCCAATGACCGCATCCTATTTGGCCACTGGTCAACCTTGGGTTACTACAATAACCACAATGTATGGGCGCTGGATAGCGGCTGTCTGTGGGGCAATAAGCTAACAGCCGTGAAGGTGAGAAAGCGTAAAAAACCTAAACCGATCCAACAAAACTGCAAAGGTGTGATGCGGCCAAGTATGGATTTCTAGCGGTGCTCTAAAGTAAGAAAGCTATAGTCATGGCGGTTTTTTTTATCCGCCCGATGATCCTCACGGGCAACAACCTGCCAAGCATCATCCAACTGTGGAAAATAGGTATCCCCATCAATCTCTTGGTGGATACGCGTCAGGTAGATGCGGTTCGCCAACGGTAACGCCTCAGTATAGAGACAGCCACCACCAACAATCATAATCTCATCAACTCTGCCTGCCTCTTCAAGTGCAGCCTCTAATGAGTGAACCACCACAGCACCATCAGCCTGATAATTTTTATTTCGCGTCACCACAATGTGCTTACGCTGCGGCAACAGACCTGGCAGAGACTCCCAGGTCAATCGCCCCATCACAATCGGCTTACCCACCGTCATACGCTTAAAATGCTGGAGATCAGCCGGTAGTCGCCATGGGAGTCGATTTTCATTGCCAATAACATCATTTGTGGTTACAGCCACAATGAGAGAGATGGATGGAGGATTCACTATACTGCCACCGGCGCTTTGATCGCAGGATGCGATTGGTAACCCACCAACTCACAATCTTCATAACGAAAATCAAACAGCGACTTCACATCAGGGTTTAATACCATCTGTGGCAGCGGGTAGGTCTCACGCGACAGTTGGCGCTCAACCTGCTCCATATGATTAGAGTAGAGGTGTGCATCACCAAAAGTGTGGATAAACTCCCCCACCTTTAACCCCGTTACCTGAGCGATCATCATTGTCAGTAGGCTATACGAAGCGATGTTAAATGGTACACCAAGAAAGATATCTGCACTGCGCTGATAGAGCTGGCAGGAGAGCCGCCCCTCTGCAACGTAGAACTGAAACAAGCAGTGACAAGGGGGCAGTGCCATCTCCTCTATCTGAGCAGGATTCCAGGCGCTCACCAGCAGTCGGCGGGAATCAGGTGTATTTTTGATCTGCTCTAACAACTGACTAATTTGATCAATAGCACCACCATTTGGAGCCGGCCAGGAGCGCCACTGAGCGCCATAAACTGGCCCTAAATTGCCACTATCATCAGCCCATTCATCCCAAATACGGACACCATTCTCCTTCAGATAACGGATATTGGTATCGCCTTGTAAAAACCAAAGTAGCTCATGGATGATCGAACGCAGGTGCACACTTTTAGTGGTCACCAATGGGAAACCTTTACTCAGATCAAAACGCATCTGATAGCCAAACAGGCTAGTAGTGCCGGTACCGGTACGGTCACCTTTAAGAGTGCCGTGATCACGCACATGGCGCATAAAGTCAAGATACTGCTGCATAACCTAGCCTGAGATTCGCTTGTTTTTATATGCCATAACAAGAAGTAGCACACCAAAAAAGAGCATTGGCAAACTCAACACTTGGCCTTGTGTCACCCATCCCCAAGCGAGGTAGCCGATATGTGCATCGGGGAGTCGAATAAACTCAACGCCCGATCTAAACAGGCCATACCCCAATAGAAACATCCCCGAAATAGCCATACGTGGGCGAGGCTGAGAAGAGTAGACCCATAGTATGAGGAATAGAATCACCCCTTCGAACAGACTCTCATAGAGTTGCGATGGGTGAACAGGCAGGCTCCACTGTGTGCCAGAGGCCAAACCGACACAGTAGGATGGGAACTCAGCACACGGCAGACGCATCCCCCACGGCACATCAGCAGGGCCACCCCACAGTTCGCCATTGATGAAATTGCCAATACGACCCGTAAAAAGGCCAAATGGCACAAAGGGAGCGATAAAGTCAGTGGTTTGAAAAAATGTTTTACCCTGACGCTTAGCAAATAGCCCCATCGCAACCAGCACACCAATCAACCCTCCGTGAAAGGACATACCGCCCTCCCACACTTTAATGAGGCTCAATGGGTCGGCAACAAAACCTGACCAGCTATAAAACAGTGTGTAACCCAACCGGCCACCCAACACCGCACCCAAGACAAAGTAGAAGACGACGTCATCCACCTGCTCAGCGCTCCAACCTGAACCCTCTTTTGCCGCACGAATGCGAGCTAACCACCAACCACCCGAGAAAGCGAGCAGGTACATAACACCATACCAATGTACTTTTAGTGGGCCAAGCGAGAGGGCGACAGGATCAATTTCTGGATAATTCAACATAGCGCGCATCTTATCATGAAGAACCCAGCCTTATGATTTATTCAGAGCTTCCTAAAGAAGATCAACTTGAGAATAAGGTACCTAGACCAATTTTGCCCTGCTATACAAAGAAGAGCCCTATAACAGGATTGGAATTCCTCATAAAGCGCTAAAAACCCCCTTTTTTGGCTTAAAAGAGGCAAAAAACGAACCTAAGTCACAGAATATGCACTACAGCTTTTGTTCAAGTGTCAAGTTTTTGTCTGTAGTGCCGTTACAGAAAGCAACCAACGCAGTACTACGACGTAACAAATCTAAGGATAATAAACATGAACGCAAACGTACAACCATTTATTCATCCAGCCATGGACACTCTTGGAGCGCGGATGCGCAGACGTCGTAGAGAAAAATGCATGACTCAAGAGCAGCTTGCAGTCAAAGCGGGCACTAACCAAGCCGTCATTCAGAAAATCGAAAACGGCAAAAGCCTTAGGCCTCGTAAGATCGATGAGATCGCCAAAGTGCTTGAAGTGAATCCAGCATGGTTGATGTTTGGAGAGAAATCTGGCGCAACCATGAGTGAAGATGCCCTCGAAGTTGCCAGAGCTTGGTCAAGACTACCTGAACCCGTTCAGAACCGAATCAAACGCCAAATCCATGAACAGTTAATGCTGAATACGTCGCGCTAAGAATCCCCCCGCCAGAGAAATCTGGCAAATAGCCCTTTATACCGGACTTACCCGTCCGGTTTTTTTTGCCTATTTACTCAGCACTTCACTACCAGATGCCACTCGGCCAATCCATTTGGCAATACTTGTGGTTAAGAGTGGTAACATGCCACGAAATTGATGATCAGCACCCAACACCTCATCTTGTCTAAATAGCGGGCCAGAACCCTGTTTGCCCGCCAAAAAACGCTGTTTTGCGCCTGCTAAGACCATTGGCAGATCTCGACTGCCATAGAGATCAAATAGTGGCTGTTGGATAGTCGCCAACTGTTCATAGAGTAGACTCTCCGCAGCAGCATCCGGCTCTGCCAGACGTATCCCAATAATCACGACGCCTTTAATCTCAGCGGCAGGCTGACCGGCCATATAGTGCGTCACCATCGCAGCACCCAAACCATGCCCTATCACGACAATATTGAGTAAATTTTCTGTTCTCAGGTAGGCAATGGCAGCCTCAATTCTAGGCACCGCATCAGTGACAAAACCTTGATACTCTGCTGCGTGAGCATTAAGCCTGCCTAGCGGCATCTGTAGAGAGAGTAGACTCCAACCTGATTCAGGCAACTCTCTACGCAAACTATGGATGACACCACTCTCGTCGGGGTGACCGCCCATATCATGCAGCAAAATAACAGCCCCTTTGCGCGGTGAAGTTACCGTATCACTCCGCAATGCAATAAAACCAACACCCGACGCCTGAAGCTCAACCCACTCACCATCAGTGGTCGATCGCTTAAGCTGTTCTGCTATTCTCGACTCACGCATCAAATCTGATGCTGAAAGGCTTGCAGAGCCAAACAACATCAGCAGCACTAAGAGTTGATTCATAACATCTCCAATATTTACCTCACTAAGGGCATCATAAATTGATATCACCCAGCAATACAGGGCTCCTTAGCAAAGTAAAATTTAGAGACTATCTACCGAGAGTGCGCAGAAAGGTAGTCATGCACTGTTTTAAACTCATCCTCACTCAGCGGTGCCATTTTCAAATGCTGCATCCGTTGCTGCATCGTCAGCAACACTATTTTCCACTGCTTTGCATTGAGCATCATAGGTTCAGGAAGTTGATGGCAAATAGAGCAGCGTGCTTCAAAGAGTTTTTTAGAAAAATCATCTGCCAATGCGCCACTGCTAAATGCTAAACATGCAACAAGTAGAATAGCCCTCATGGCAACGCACTCAATACTTGGCCCAATTTGCTACCGTCACTATAGTCTTGATTCATCTGCACGATACCGAGGCTATCGATCACAATGGTGGTTCCCATTGTGCCATCATAGAGATTCATCGCGGTTTGGTTGATATCTGCCAGCACAGTTAGACCACTGTAACCACCACTCACCTGCGCTGATCGTGCATTGGTAACGCTGCCAGTAACATAGTCAATTATTAAAAACTGCACATTAGGGTAGTTAGCTATATAGGTCGATCGCATGTGGCTCATATGGCTATCACACACCGGACACCACATGGTGAAGTACAGAACAACACCATCATGTGTCGAATACTCTGAAGATAGGGTGTGAAAGGTGTTAAGCGTAGACTCCAAGGTGAAGTCTGGCGCAATTTGCCCCACTTGATTCCCCAAAATGCCTGTCACAACGGTAGGGCGCTCATCAGAATCCGATGGGAGAAGATTATCTTGGCAGCCTGCCAAACCCAGCACCAAGAGAATAGTTATAATTTTAACGAAAGACATGGCTTACTCCCATGGTGATGGTATCTGTGGCAGGGAAATTCTCACCATAACCATCCTCCTTAATAGTATGATTAAATGACATCTTCACTATCCAATTACGATCCATGGTGCTGTAAGCGATCGTTGCTGAGAGGGAGTCTTTCTGTATACCTGTCGTTGGATCTGACCTTCCATTTAGCGTCCCCTGCTCCTCTTTGAGGTAGGCGTAGGCCAGGGTGTAGGTGAGGCTATCCATATTCTCTAGAAATTGGCTGTACCCTCCTGAGAGGGTAACCAGTTTCCGGTCACCCAGTTTTTTGTCGTATGGCTCAACATACTTGCCATACTCTTGGTTAACGGGTCGCTCCATATATTTTCCGTAGGAGAGAGCCAAGGTGCCATTCCAGGGGTAGATGGTCTTATCCAGCAGCAGATTGGCATCAAGGCGGTAAAAACCACGCCCTGTGACATCGAAGCTATTCTCCACATCATCATAGGGCGATATACCGGTCGGCAGTGTGACGGTTGCACCAAAGTAGGCAGCTGGAATTAAGTCAGAGGCACGCCTCACTTTCCAGACACACTTGATGGCATCAAATGCCTCATACCAAACACTAACGGCGGCATCACCAATACCATCAGTACGTGAAGATATACCACTGTATTGACTGTCATTCCAAACATAGGGTAGCGTCGCACTAACCTGCCAACGCTCAGATAGACGGTGGGCATAACCAACATTAACTCGCCATTGTGTCAGCTCAGAATCGGGCGGATCTTCAACATAATCGCCATCCTTATTCCAGAAGCCATTGTAGCTCTCACGATCGATTGAGATATCAACCATCCCATTGGAGAACTTGGGCAGTACCAGCGATGAGGCAGAACCACCCCCACAACAGGAGGCGGCATAGAGCGTCTGCGGTAACGCAAAAATAGCCCCCACAAGGAGGGCTGTATTAAGGGCCTTTTTATTCATTTTGACCTTTTATATTAAGAGGTTATTGATTACAGCGTAGTAGTAAAAGTGGCGTAATCATTCGTGCCATCTAGAGCAGGAGCCAACCCATTGGTCGTCTTCTGCTCATCGTTCACGGTTACACGAATCTGGAAGGTGTTCTCTACGCCATCTGTTAACCCAGTGACACCAGTAATGTTCCAGTAACCATTATCTTCATCATTCATCGCTGACCAAGTAGTACCATCTGTTGAGAACTCAACATCAATGGGGTTAGCGGTTAACTCATAGGCTGTACCCATGCTGTAGACTTGATTCAGAAGGAGTTTTGGGAACATCATCATGCTCTCTTTAGCTACAGCAAAGAGTCGTACCGTATGGTCACCCGTCGTGCCGGTGATAGTATCTTTGAATAGGTAGTAGGGACGCTGCTCAGTCATCCCCATCATCCCAGGGATGAGATCAAGCTGCCCCTTCAACTGATGTTTACCGTTGCCATTCATGCCCATACCAACGGGCGGGAAAAAGGTCACTGTTTCATCAGCATCAGCTGTCACCATCAGCTCCCAATAGCCCATTGAGG
>JAMOMH010000003.1 GCA_027068675.1 Sedimenticola sp. | reverse complement strand
TGTCGTTTGCCTATGATGGCTACGGCAATGTCGTTAGTGATGGAGTGCACACCTATGATTTCAACGATGCAGGTGATTTGATCTCAATCGACAGTCATATCACCAATGAATATGACGGCAACCGCAATCGCGTGGTACGCACCAAAGATGATAAAACCACCCTATTCTTCTACACCCTGTCCGGCAACCTGCTGGGCGAATACGATGACGCCGGTCAATGGCTCACCGAGAACATCTATCTGGGCAGTGAACTGGTTGCAGAGGTGGAAAGAATCTCCGGTGAACCCGCCAGCCAATGTGACTTGTCCCTGCCCCGCGTCAGTTGCGACCTGCAGGGAACCCGGATACCGGATCAGACCGTAGGGAGCAGAAAAGTCCTGCTCTGCGAGCACGCCAACGCCCTGGTCGCCAGCCAGCGCTCATTTACCGTATCATCGAGAGGCATGGCCTGTTTCTACGCCCCCAGCATACGTCTGCAAAGTGATTTCAGGGTGCGTGATGGCGGGCGATTGAGCATTGGCAGCAGCTTTGTTCCTGCAGGAGAATACTAGCGTCATGAACAAAATCAAACAAACGATCCAGCTCTTGCTACTGCTGTTGCTCGCCCAACTGAGCGTTGTGGCGGGTGCGCAGGAGCGCGTGACCTACATCCACACCGATGCGCTGGGTTCCCCCATCGCCGCCTCCGATGAAGACGGCAACCTCATCTGGCGGGAAAGCTACCAGCCGTACGGAAAGCGGCTGCGCCTGCAAAAAGGATCGGATTGTCCCTGGTACACCGGCAAATACGAAGAAGAAATCGGCCTGGTGTACTACGGCAAGCGCTGGTACAACCCCGAGATCGGTCGTTTCTACTCCGTTGACCCGGTGCGGTTTGATGAGAGCAACATCCACAGCTTCAACCGGTATGCGTATGCGAACAACAACCCCTATAAATTCGTCGACCCGGACGGAGAAGAGCCGCTATTTTTCGTTGTATTCCACAAGGGAACGACCATCAACCAGGCAATGGAGCGAAGCGAACCGTTCCGCCGCAGCCTTGATGTAGGAGGTACGCTGGTCTATGGTGTCGGGGCGGCAATAGATGCCGGGAGTGATGTGCTGAACCCTGTAAAAGGGGGGGTGAAGCAGATAGTTAAGCGAGCCACAAAGAGGGGGTTGAAAAATGCGAGTGGCAATCTTGATGATGCGGCAAGAGCGGCTCGTACACAACCGTACCAACGTGAAATTACACAGCATGCAAATCAGAGACTGCAAACTCGTGACAAACGAGTAACTAATGATGCTTTAGAAACCGCGATTACTCGCGGGCAACGCAACTTTGATCCAGCAACTGGTAAGACAGTACACAATTTACCAGCATCACAAAGTCCTACGGGTAGGGGTGTTACAACAGTGACTAATCATAGAGGTGGCGTCATAACCGTCATCGATAAAGGCAGAAAATTTGATCCGTAAGGGAAATCTATGACTACGATGGAGTTTCTAAATTTACTGCTTTCGTTGTTGAGATCTGTCTTGGCAGGTTCATCTAGCTATACTGAATTGCAGAAATTTGTTGACAATGCGGTAATAGAAGATGAGCTACCTGATGATTTGTCGGAGGAAATTTTGCAAAATATTTTTGATCTGCAGACTGATTTGGAGTTGATAGCAGAAAATCAATCTACGTATGCTGGGACTAGTTCGATGCTTAGAAAAGAAGATATTATTGAAAAATTGCGGAAGTATGAGGAGAAACTGCCGGTAAATTAGCTGATTTTTTGCCACAAAGAGTGTACCGGTTAGTAGGAGTCGTTTTCCTCAGTCAGCGAAACACATCGAAGATGCAGTTTCATCCGGTAAACCGAATACATTGACAATAAATCGTGCAGGTGCAGCAGCAAACCGAAGAGACTCATTACGTGGCATTAAAACCAAGCCTGGTCTTGACCGTGATGAGTTTCCCCCTGCAATGTTCCAGGAAGGCGGCAAAGGTGTTTCCGTAAGGCACATCAATCGTGGTGATAATCGTGGCGCTGGTGCCTGTATTGGTGCCCAATGTCGAGGCCTGTCTGACGGCACTAGAGTTAGGATAGATGTGGTGGATTAAATTATGTCTAGTAATCTAGATAAATTGCTGGCGAATGCCACCCCATCATTGAATGACAATCCCCCTTCATTGAATGAGCAGATTCGCAACTTGGCGGGATCAGCAGCAGATGATTTGCTGAGTATGTTATGTAAGCGGAATGGATTTTATGTGCTAGAAAGTGCACTACATGTTTTTCCGTCACATTCAGGCGACAAAGAAATAGGTTTGGATGAGTGGAATAGCGATGATTTGTGGCGTAACGAGTACAAAGGGATGGCTGATGGCTGTTTATTTTTTGCTGAAGACGCTTTTGGTGGGCAATTCTGTATCAAAGAAAACAAGATATTTATGTTTGATCCAGAGACTGGCGCATTAGATTACCTGGCCGATGATATTGAAGGCTGGGCAAAAGCAATAGTAAGTGATTATGAAGTGCTTACTGGTTACCCGTTAGCGCATCAATGGCAAGAGCACCATGGGCAACTTCCTTCTAAAAAACGATTGTTACCGAAGGTTCCATTTGTTGCAGGTGGAGAGTTTGCATTGGATAACTTGTATCTGAATGATGCTGTAGAAGGAATGAAGTTTAGGGCTGATATAGCCAATCAAATTAAAGATCTGCCAGATGGTGCTCAAATCCAGTTTAACGTTGTTGGTTAAATAAAGCCCCGTTTTCACGGGGCTTTGTCATGACCAAAAACAAAAAGGGGACACCCATTAGCCGCCTCCGGTCAGAAAAAGGGGACAGATTTATTTTTTGCTGCGCCCCCAGCGTACGCCTGCAAAGCGGCTTCAGGGTGCGCGATGGCGGGCGATTGAGCATTGGTAGCAGCTTTGTTCCTGCAGGAGAATACTAGCGTCATGAACAAAATCAAACAAACGATCCAGCTCTTGCTGCTGCTGTTGCTCGCCCAACTGAGCGTTGTGGCGGGTGCGCAGGAGCGCGTGACCTATATCCACACCGATGCGCTGGGTTCCCCCATCGCCGCCTCCGACGAAGATGGCAACCTCATCTGGCGGGAAAGCTACCAGCCGTACGGAAAGCGGCTGCGCCTGCAAAAAGGATCGGACCGTCCCTGGTACACCGGCAAATACGAAGAAGACATGGGCCTGGTGTACTACGGCAAGCGCTGGTACAACCCTGAGATCGGCCGTTTCTACTCCGTTGACCCGGCGCGCTTCGATGAAAGCAACATCCACAGCTTCAACCGGTATGCGTATGCGAACAACAACCCCTATAAATTCGTCGACCCGGATGGCGAAGAACCGCTGTTTATCGCCGTATTCCACAAGGGAACGACCATCAACCAGGCAATGGAGCGAAGCAAACCGTTCCGCCGCAGCCTTGATGTAGGAGGTGCGCTGGTCTATGGCGTCGGGGCGGCAATAGATGCCGGGAGTGATGTGCTGAACCCTGTGAAAGGGGGGGTGAAGCAGATAGTTAAGCGAGTTACAAAGAGTGCAAGGAACCCTAGTAACGGACTTAAGTTAAATAAGCAACTGGGAAGCCAGCAACAATTAGGAGAAAAAGGCGTACCAATTGCGGGAGCAGGATCCAAGACTCCATTAAGAGATTCGAATAGGCTCGCTAACGAATATGGTGGCAATGCATCTGACTGGGCCAAGCGTTCAAGTACACGACATAAAGCACCTGATGGGCGTAGTTTTGAGACTCATTGGTATGAGAATTCGGCAACAGGACAGCGTGTTGAACCCAAAACAATAGTCCAAGAGTATCTTCAGGGAAGATGATCATGGAAGAATCTGTTCGGAAAGAAATTATAGATACATGCTCGCAGTTAATGGTCGAGAGTATTGATTTTATCGAGGGATGCCGAAAGCTGGTTTCTTTGAGAAATCAATATGGTTTAGAAGAAGACTTGAATTTTTCCCCTTTTGTAGGGGTTGTATCAGAAACAGATGATTACCCTGATAAAAGCGTTAGAGAGAATTTCAGTAAAGATTATTTGGAGCGAATTGACAGGGAAATAATGAATTATGTATTAGATGCACGCCCTTCAATAGTTGAAGCTTGTAGTATTCTTATCAAGAAATATAGATAGCAATGGCTAAAGTGATTCGTCTAATCTTGCTATTCATACTATTTCTGATAAGCCAGTCAGGAATAGCAGCAACAACTGAATTCACCGTGCATCAGTATGATGTGAATCATATTGTTTTGGGCGAGGAAATTTACAGCTACGATACCACCTCAAATCTACGACATTGTTGCCAGATTCCCTTAGCTGTAAATATTCAAGATAGGGCTTTTTTGATCTTTGTCAGTGATTTTCTTGCCACAAAGGGAGTAGGTAAGGCATCTAATAAAGCACCAGACTTTGTAGTTTCTCCAGGTGGAATGGCATTCCCTGTTCCTAAAGGCGCAAAAGGCCCGACATCAGTTGTTAACCCGGGAGGCAAAACTACCGGTAGCGCATTTACTGGCGGCGAGGGTGGTACTAATGGGCAAGTGGATACGATGCGGCTCATGAACCCAACTCCTGCTAGGGGTAAAAGTCCTGGTTATCCAAACGGATACATCAAGTACGAGAACAAAGCAGGTCAAGGTGTAGACCCTTACACCGGTCGTACTATTTCCAACAAACAAAGTCACTTCCCAATTGATTAAGGA
Organism: Sedimenticola sp.; assembly: GCA_027068675.1. Classification (GTDB taxonomy): domain Bacteria; phylum Pseudomonadota; class Gammaproteobacteria; order Chromatiales; family Chromatiaceae; genus JAKITT01. The sequence goes on along the minus strand of JAMOMH010000003.1, from coordinate 2 downwards.
CT
>JAMOMH010000002.1 GCA_027068675.1 Sedimenticola sp. | reverse complement strand
GATAGCCAGTACAATGGTTAATACAATGCCGCCCATAACCAAAATTAGCAATGGCTCAAACATACCCAATATCGTGGTGATGAGTGACTCAATTTCACGCTCTTGGATATCAGCAGAGTGTTCCAGCATGCCCTCTAAATTACCACTCGCTTCACCACTGGCAAGCAGACTAATGGTCAATGGTGGAAAGTAACCTGTATTTTCCAGTGCTGCTTGCAGGCTGCTACCCTCACGAACACGAGCGGCGGCGTGCTCAACAGCTTCACGAATAGGTTCATTGGTGATCACCTGAGATGAGATGCGTAGAGCATCTAAAATAGGTGTGCTGCTGGCAGCTAGAATACTCAATGTACGTGAAAATCGGGCCGCATTGATACTGCGAACCAAATTGCCGATCAATGGGATATAGAGTATCAGGCGGTGCCAAGCCATGCGTATTGCAGGGCGCTTCAATAAAATGCGTATGATGATGATGGATAGAGCCAATAGCCCAACCATCATAAATCCGTGCTCACGCAGGGTTGCACTGGTGGAGATGAGTGCTTGAGTGATGAAAGGTAGCTCTTGATCCATCGTCTCAAACACCTTCACTATCTGTGGCACAATAAAGGTGACTAAGCCAACAACAATGGCGATGGATAGCACTGTTAAAAGGGCAGGGTAGAAGAGTGCCAATACTGTTTTCTGCTGCATCTGCTGGCGTTTCTCGGTGTAATCAGCGAGACGCTCAAGGACAGAGTCAAGATGGCCTGACTCCTCACCTGCCGAGATGGTGCGGTGGTATAACTCGGGAAAGATGCTGGGGAACTCTGCAAGTCCGCTTGATAGGCTATGGCCTTCACGTATACGTGCTCGCACAGCCAGAAGTACCCGTCCAATATGCCGCTTACTGCTCTGATTTGCAACGCTTAATAGGGTCGTTTCAAGCGGTAGACCCGAGCGGAGTAACGTAGAGAGTTGGCGAGTGATCAGCGCTAGATCCATAGCACTGATGCTGCGTTGGAGTGTAAATGTCCCCTGGCTTTTTGCCGACTCCTTCTTAGCCGCCACCTCAACACTTAGCGGCATTAGATTGCTATCACGTAGCTGCTGGCGTACCTGTTTAGCTGAATCGCCCTCCAGAGTACCCTGTTTCTCCTTACCAGCAGGGTCTAATGCGACAAATTTGTAGGCTTCCACTATTAGCCTTCCTGAGTGACGCGGATCACTTCATCTAAACTGGTGTCGCCCGCAAGTACGCGACGGAGCCCATCGTGGCGAATGCTAGAGCAGCTGCCTCGGATGTGTTGCAGCATCTCCTGCTCGCTACTGCCGGAGTGGATCATATTGCGTAGTGGCTCATCGATAACAATCAGCTCGTGGATGCCGGTGCGGCCAATAAAACCGAGATGGTGGCAATGTTTACAGCCTGCTGCTTTGAAGAGCGTGGTGGTGAGGCTGGGTGAAACGCCCAGTATCTCGATCTCTCGCTGGTCTGCTGTGTAGGGTTGTTTGCAGTGTGGGCAGAGCAGCCTGACAAGCCGCTGTGCCAATACACCAACAAGACTGGATGAGAGCAGAAAGGGTTCGACCCCCATGTCACGTAGGCGGGTGATACTGCCAATAGCGGTATTGGTGTGCAGTGTGGAGAGTACGAGATGGCCTGTTAAACTGGCTTGAACGGCAATCTGTGCCGTTTCGATATCACGAATTTCACCCACCATCACAACATCTGGATCTTGCCGAAGAATAGCGCGCAGGCCACGTGCAAAGGTGAGATCTACTTTGGTGTTGACCTGTGTCTGTCCCACCCCGTCAATATTGTACTCAATGGGGTCTTCAATTGTGACAATGTTGCGGGTCTTGTCGTTAAGCCGAGTGAGTGCGGCATAGAGTGTGGTGGTTTTACCCGATCCTGTCGGGCCTGTGACCAGAAAGATGCCGTGTGGCTGAAAAATAATGCCAGGGTCGATTAGGTCGAGTAGCTTTTTATCGACACCAAGGTGTTTGAGATCAAGGCGTCCTGCCTGTTTGTCGAGCAGGCGTAGAACTACTCGCTCACCATGACTAGATGGCAGGGTTGAGACGCGGATATCGACAGGACGATTGCCAACCTTTAGGGAGATACGACCATCTTGTGGCAGACGTTTTTCAGCAATATCGAGCTGAGCCATCACCTTAATACGTGAGGTGAGAAACGGGGCGATGGTGCGGGGTGGCTCAAGCACCTCGCGCAGAATGCCATCGACTCGGAAGCGGACAACTAATTTGCTCTCATAAGGTTCGATGTGGATATCGGAGGCATTCTCTTTGATCGCTTCAGTGAAGAGAGCGTTGATCAGACGGATGATGGGGGCATCGTCATCACTCTGTAGTAGATCTTCAGGCCCAGCTAGCTCTTTTGCAACATGATCAAGATCTAAGTCATCACCCATGTCAGCCATGATTTGGGTGGCCTGTTGAGCGCCCGCTTCATAAACTTTAGCCAGCTGCTTTTCAAAGGTCTCTTCATCAACCTCATTTAGCTGAATAGGTACTGCTAGATGGCGGCGTAGCTCAGCAAGTGTTGTGAGGCTGATGCTTGAAAGGCAGCTAACGTAGGCCTTATTGTCATCTGTTTTGCTAACGACCACACCTTGGCGGCGTGCAAAAGAGTAGGGCAGAGAGAACTCTATATCGCTCTCTTCGCTCTCCAATGACTCTTCATCGAAGGTGTTGCTCTCTATCAGTTTATCAAGACTCGTAGCCATCTCTCACCTTCATATCAATCGATACAGCATGTTATTCAGGCGGCTGCCCCATCACCTTACCAAATGGAGCGGGAAGCTCGATAAAGCGTTCGGGCAAAACGGGAACATGGTCGCTTGACATAAGGCCAATGCCGCGCTCTTTTGCCCATAGCTGTTGCGCGCGAAGGAAGTTGTACTTTTCACTGGTTAGTTGGGCTTGTGTGGCAGCATCACGCACGATACTAGGTTTGAGGAAGATCATCAGGTTGCGCTTCACCTTCACGGTTTGTGTTGAGCGAAAGAGTGCGCCAATGAAGGGTAGATCGCCCAGTATAGGTACCTTTTGATGAACTTGGTCGAGAGTCTCATCAAGCAGGCCGCCCAGTACGATTGTTTGGCTATCTTCTACCATCACGGTGGTCTTGATGACGCGCTTGTTGGTAACGATATCGCTGGTGCCTGAGCTGGCTGTTTTATTGATACTGGAGACCTCTTGTTCAATCTTTAGTTGTACTGCGTTGCCCTCATTGATCTGTGGGGTAACACGCAGTGTGAGACCGACATCTTGGCGCTGAATGGTCTGGAAAGGATTGACGCTATTGCTACTACCTGTTGATGCATACTGGCCGGTGATAAAGGGGACGTTCTTGCCAATAATGATTTCAGCCTCTTCATTGTCGAGTGTCATGATGCTGGGGGTTGATAAAATATTAGAGGCGGAGTCACTGTCCAATGCACGTAGCAGAGCAGCAAAGTTTATTGTGTTGTCATTAAACTGGCCCAATGCCAATGTGGTGCCTGAAGGGATGCTGGGGATGCCACCTGCTGCAACAGTTGCTGCCACTGCACCAATGGGTGAGCCACCACCGAAGTCGATGATACCTACAGGGCCTTTTCCTGCAGGTGTACCATCAAAAATCCACTGCACACCAAGCTCTTTCGCCTTATCGACACTGATCTCTGCAATGATCGCCTCAACAAGCACCTGGGCACGCCTGATATCAAGTTTACGAATCACTCGCTGTAGCGAACGAAATAGTCCGGGTGGTGCGGTGATGATGAGTGCATTGGTTGCTTCATCAGCCTGAATGCTGATGGGGCTTTTAACTGCTTTTTTTGTGGGTTTTTTAGGGTTATCTAATGTATCACTGATGCCTGTTAGCACTTTGACAAGTTCTGTTGCGTTGGCATATTTCAGGTAGATGACCTGTGTATTGCCATCACTATCCTGTTTTGTATCGAGCTGCTCGATAATGACTCGCATACGGGCGCGAACAGTTCTCTCTCCGCTGAGGAGGATGCTGTTGGTACGTTCATCTGAGGCGAGGCGCACCTGTTGATCAGCGCCTCCCCCTTTTGCTGTCTTCTGTTGCAGGCTACTTAATACGCGTACCACCTCGGTGGCTGAGGCGTGTTTTAACGGCACAATATCAATCGATGTATCGCTTATTTGGTCGATGCGACTAATAATTTTACTCAGTCGTTTAACATTACTGGCGCGGTCAGAGATGATCAAAACATTGGTGGCGGGGTAGGCGGCTAAGTGCCCTTGTTGTGGAACAAGAGGGCGTAGAATAGGCACCAATTGTGCTGCCGCAACATTTTTGATCTGAAGAACCTGTGTGACCATCTGATCGTTTGGAGCGGTGAGTGTTGAGATGGTAGGAATGCCCGCTTGTTTGGCTTTTACATCGGGTACGATCTTGATCACATTGCCGCTCGGTACGGTTGAGAAACCGTGAACCTCAAGAATCGACAGAAAGACGTGGTAGAACTCCTCCTCATTCATTGGATGGGCAGAGATGACTGTCACTTTCCCCTTGATGCGGGGATCGACAACAAAATTTTTGCCGGTGTGTTCAGAGACGGACTTAATTAGTGCACTGATATCTGCATCTTTCAGATTGAGTGTGATAGGTTCCGCCAAGCTCAGTGTGCTATTGGTGAGTAGGAAGACAAATAGCAGTTGGAGAGCCAATGATTGAAATGGCTTTTTGAAA
>JAMOMH010000001.1 GCA_027068675.1 Sedimenticola sp. | reverse complement strand
CATCTACATCACCATCATTGTCAATATCACTACTAAGATCAAAAATACTTGTTGGCACCTCATTATCTAATGTTGGACGTAGATCTGTTGCCCAGTAGTGGAATCCATTGTCTGCAAGGAAGGCTGTATTATCATCATTATATGGGGCTGCTGGTGTATAGCTGGTGATTTCAAACGTATTATCTGGAAGGGTATGGCTCTGATTATCCACATTTCCACCAACGCCGGCGTCTGAGTTCCAATACCCATCCGTCATCATCACCTGAAAGTTTTGACGGCAGGCTCTTTCTGGCGTTGTGCTATCACTGGGTGTGTCCCGATAGGGCTCTGCTGTAGTGAGATATTCACCCGCACGCATCATACCGGCACGTAAAGGCGTTCCACCTGAGGCAGGCACATTAAATAGCCACTGATAAAAGTTAGCACGTGCTGTACCCGTGTATTTTTCTACTGAGCTTAGATTATTACTGCCCCCGCCATTGATGGTTTGATGTGCAATTCGGAAATCACCACTGAGATTGGCAAATGCTCTGGAGGCTGCGGTCTTAGTTGCATAGGTACGTTTTCGATAATATGAGTACCAATTTGCAAAATTGATCCGTTCATCTGAGCTGCCTGGCCCTGATGAGGCATTGACTACAACCTGGTCATAACAGTCATCATCATTTATAGAACCATCACAGTCCTCATTACTGGCATCAAACAGATAGTAGTATGCGGCTTCCGCTGCTCCTGCATACTCATTGGCAACTTCAATGCCATCACAATTATCTCCGTAATACCAAGTAGGCCGGAAGTTTGTTGAGAGGTTGATGGTACATTCGCTTTTATCAAATCCATTATTCCAAGCGGCGGTAAAACTTGCATCTCCCAAGGAGGCACTATTTTCATCAAGAGGTGGCAAATAATCGGTGGTGGGATCATAGTAAATACGGTTAAAGGAGGAGGATTTAGCACGATTATCGGCAGCTTGCCAAAATGTAGTATCAGGCATAAATGACCAATACATACTGCCAGAATCATCTATGGTTAAAATGATATTGGGGCCAACCCCCTCCAATGCATAGAGCGGTACATCACTTAGATCAAAAAGTGCTGCGTTGGCAGGCCGCAATAGCACAATGATGCACATTGCTCCGATGATCTGTAATAGTTGCTTAAAAGTGTTTTTCATAGCATTTGCCGCCTTTTTAGCTGACGCTTAGTTAAAGCGTTTCTCATACACAGATTGTGTAACCGATTCTGATGTATCTGTGCCGCCATAACCGATAGCTGATATCTGGTAGTAAAAAACCCCAATCTTTTTTGCCCTAGATTCAGGGTTGAGGTTGTCTGGAATAAAGGTTGTCTCTTCAATAACATATTTAGAAACCTTGCTATTTTGAGGAAAGTCACTAGCAAGGCTTGATGTATTGGTGCCATAGTCGGTGCCCAAAGTATCCCAGTTGAATGTGTAATCTGTAGGGGCTGTTGAGATAGTGCCTTCTGAATAAATACCATTGCTTCCAGTATCATTTGGTGTGGGCTGTGCTGTTATTGACAGCAGCCAAATCCCTGCATCACGCAGACCAGACTCTGCTGACTGAAATGCCATATTGTGATCATGTGCATTACCGGTCATACGCTCCTCCATGATTGAACTCTGCATGCCTGAAATGCCAAGTAGAGTCATGATCAATAGAAATGTCAGAGCGATAATGAGCGCCATGCCTCGTTGCTTAGTTGTGTTTCCTCTGCGCATAAATACCACCTAATTCAGCCGATTTCTTAAACCAACTGTCATCCAATATGAGTTACGTAAACGATGATCGCTGGATGGGTTTACATTTGCGCCTTTAAAAACAAAAGCCTGAGGCTCAACCACGATATTGTCTGATGTGTATTGAAGGAGGCCGATATTGACCCCAATAACTTCCCGCCAATTAGTGACAGAAGAGGCATCGACATAGTCATCAGCTATTTGATCATTATTGGTATCAATGCTGTACTGAAGTTGCAGATCCTGCACATTGGGTACAAGCTCAATGGCACCGTCCGATTCAAAAGGAACCATGTAGAGTGATGTGCCACCATTAATGTTTGTTCCAACAAAATAGGTGTTGGAAGAGAACTTTGTAATCGTGGCATCATCCTGATAGAGACTTGATAGATTGTTATCTGTATTGGTCGTTGAGGTATGAGCAATAGTGATGACGCTGCTTGCAGTCTGAGCAACGCTGCTTGCACGAAAAAGATCTGCTGATTCACAATCAGTAATAAGCAGAACATCACCTGCCTGAAAACCATAAGGGTTTGAGCCAAGCTGAATATTGGCATCTGTAGTGCCCATATTGCCAGTTAGCTGAACACCTTGGCCGGCTGCTCGGTTGATAGTGATGACATCTGTACCCGCAAGATATGTATTAGAAGTTGGATTAGTCCAACCTGCACCTGACTCAAACCCTTGCAGACTATCGTTAGAAGTTGAGAAATCAGGTGGGCTATTTGCAGTGATGTTTGGCTGCAAGCTATCGAGTGTCCTGCATCCGGAATAGCCAGCCATGCGTATATCCCTTTGCAGTGATTCTGTGGCATACCGGCCATTCTCAGTTAGCAATGCCACCTGCTCACGCATTTTGTGGCTCTGTTTTGAGCTTATAAAGGATTGAGCAATAGCCCCCATGAGAACTAAGCTCAGTGTCAAGGCAACCATTAGCTCAACTAAACTGAATCCAGCCAGGTGGAGTGGATAGGATTTTAAGCCGTGCTGACCCTTCATAATCGTCCCCTTAGTACCACTACGGCAGCAGCATTACCTGCTGTTGCACGGCTGTCATCCCAGCGTACGGTTACAACACAAAGCCCAGCAACCGTTGAGCAGTCAATAGCACCATCACCTGATGGCAACTGGCCAACCAAGTCTGTTTTCCAATCTCTGAGGTCATCTCCTGCGACAGTAAGAAAGCTCGGTGCTGAAGCACTTAAGGCGATATCATAATCACCGGCTAAAGCCGCACTACGGTTAATACGCATTCGGTCAAGAATGTCAGTGGCGGTGGTGGTTGCCTGTGTGTGTAGAGAGGAGCTATGTGTGTTTTTTAAGCCAACTATTTGTAAGGCAGCGACGCCTAATAGGCCTATAGCAAGAATGACTATAGCGACCAATATTTCGATCAATGTTATGCCATATTGGCTTCGTTTTAATTGGCTCATTGGCTTATGCCCCTAAGGGCAAATTATCCGTGTGGAACTGGCGCGGCCAGTAGTAGCAACGGTGATGAGATGAGCCTGTGTACCTGTGCAAGCTGGGTCTGTCAGCTGAAAAGAAAATATATCTCCTGTAGCCAGTAGGGCGCCTCGGGAGTTGAAGGCAACATAGGGGTTAGAGAGACTATTTGCTCCATCAGCTGTAAATAGGCTATTGCCCTCTAGAGCACTTGCTATCCGTAGCGTATCAACACCATCAGTGAAGTCACCATCTTTGTTAGTGTCTGCTACTACAGAGATGCCTAGAGACCAATCTGCTGGGTCAGCCGGTACCACACGCACTTCAGCTGATCGATTTATCGCTTCACTACGTGCTAGAAAAAAGAGGGTGATAATCTCATTGGTCTGAGTTGAAAGGCGATTGCTGGCAATCATATTAACGCTTGAAGGGGCAGCCATTAAGAGCAAAATAGAGACTACGGCCAGAGCCACAACTAACTCAACCAAGGTAAAGCCTGTGCTGACCACCCTAGTAAATCTATTTGTGTACCGTGTATACATAATCATCCTCAACCATTGATGCTTCAGTGAAAGAAGAGTAGCTAACAGCTCCGCTGCCTATTCTCTATCGCTTCATGAAGACAACTTTATTGGCGACAAATTTTGAAATTTCTTTAGCAGCAACATTTGGTTTCTCTGCCTTTTGTCTATAAATATAGGCTAGGAATGTGCCTAAAATGAGAAGCGGGTTCACTGCTTGGGTGGCAGGCGCTGAAATTGTGAACCTGTACCAGGATGTAGGAAAAAGAGTATTATTAAAGAGGTGTTAAATCACCGTATAGCCTAGGTGTTGCACACCATTTGCCAGTAAATAACCATTACCCCTTTTTCCCTAATGCCCTTGCGGTGGTACAATCGCCCCTTTTTTATTGATAGGGGAGCGTCCGTGGAGTCGTTCAGAGGCACAACTATTCTCTCAGTCCGGCGTAACGGCAAAGTGGTCATCGGTGGTGATGGCCAGGTTTCGCTTGGCAATACAGTGATGAAGGGCAATGCTCGTAAGGTGCGTCGCTTATATAAAGAGCGTGTATTGGCTGGATTCGCCGGTGCCACAGCTGACGCCTTCACACTATTCGAGCGTTTTGAGGGCAAGCTGGAGAAACATCACGGCAACCTGACGCGTTCTGCGGTTGAGCTGGCCAAAGATTGGCGAACCGACCGATCACTACGTCGTCTTGAAGCACTGCTTTGCGTGGCGGATAGCAAGGTCTCCCTGATCATCTCAGGCACAGGCGATGTGATCGATCCTGAAGAGAGCCTGATGGCAATTGGCTCCGGCGGCGCTTTTGCTCAGTCGGCGGCTCGTGCGCTGTTGCAAAATACAGAGATGGAGGCGCGTGAAATTGTTGAAAAATCGCTGGGTATCGCGGCTGATATCTGTATCTACACTAACCACAACCTTACTCTTGAAGAGCTGGACACTGAAAACTGATGTCTAATACCCCACAGAAAATTGTCCAAGATCTGGACAAACA